>JBFWXZ010000306.1:0-2594 GCA_050186955.1 Flavobacteriaceae bacterium | reverse complement strand
ACCTGGCGCGCCGCAAGCAGCAGTCGCGCGCCCGCCGCGAGGAGGCTCCGGAGGAAGGCGGGAGCGGCGGCGACTGACGCCGGGCCGCCGTGGCCGCGCCTTGCCAGCGCCGCGATTGGCCGCTAGCCCCACGCGCGGCCAGAAGCATCAGGCACGGAAGGGGCGCCGCCCATGGAACGCATTCGCATCGTCGGCGGCAATCCGCTCAACGGCGTGATCCCGATTTCCGGTGCCAAGAACGCCGCCCTGCCGCTGATGATCGCGTCGATCCTGACCGCCGAGCCGCTGGTTCTGGAGAACGTGCCGCGGCTGCGCGACGTCAACCTGCTCGGCCGCATCCTCAACAATCACGGCGTCGATCTCGCCATCGCCGGCAAGCGCGCCGGCCAGCGCGACGGCGTCGGCCAGACGATGACGCTGACCGCCCGCGACATCGTCGACACCACCGCGCCCTACGAGCTGGTCTCGCAGATGCGCGCGAGCTTCTGGGTCCTCGGCCCGCTGCTGGCGCGCTGCGGCGTCGCCCGCGTCTCGCTGCCCGGCGGCTGCGCCATCGGCACCCGCCCGGTCGACCTGCACCTCATGGGCCTGCGCGCGCTCGGCGCCGAGATCGACGTCGAGAACGGCTATGCCGTCGCCACCGCGCGCAAGGGGCTGACCGGCGCCACGATCCGCTTCCCCAAGGTTTCCGTCGGCGCCACCCACAACGTGCTCATGGCCGCCGTGCTGGCGAAGGGCGTCACGGTGCTGGAGAACGCCGCCCGCGAGCCCGAGATCGGCGACGTCGCCTCCTGCCTCGTCAAGATGGGCGCGAAGATCTCCGGCATCGGCTCCGACCGCCTGGTGATCGAAGGCGTCGAGGCGCTGTCGGGGGCCCGCCACGCGGTGCTGCCCGACCGCATCGAGACCGGCACCTACGCCATGGCGGTCGCCATGACCGGCGGCGAGGTGCAGCTCGAGGGCGCCCGCGCCGACCTGCTGCAGGCCGCCCTCGACGTGCTTTCGGCCTCCGGCGTCGGCGTCAGCGTCAACAACACCGGCATCGCGGTGTCGCGCAACGGCGGCGGGCTGAGGCCGGTGAATGTCGAGACCGCGCCCTTCCCCGAGTTCCCGACCGACCTGCAGGCTCAATTGATGGCCCTGATGTGCCGCGCCGAGGGCGATTCGCACATCCGCGAGACGATCTTCGAGAACCGCTTCATGCATGTGCAGGAACTCGCCCGGCTCGGCGCCGACATCTCGCTCAACGGCGACACAGCGACCGTCCACGGCGTTCCGCGGCTGACCGGCGCCCCGGTCATGGCGACCGATCTGCGCGCCTCCGTGTCGCTGGTCATCGCCGGCCTCGCCGCCGCCGGCGAGACGACCATCAGCCGCGTCTACCACCTCGACCGCGGCTTCGAGAACATCGAGGCCAAGCTCGGCAATTGCGGCGCCACCATCGAGCGCCTCGCCTCCTGATACACGCGCCTCCCGTTGCGTGCGTTGCGCCGGTTGGCTAAGCAACGCTTGGACGAACCGGCCGACGCCTTGGGAGACTTGCCGCCTTGAACGCGCTTAAGCTGATCGCGCTCGACGCCGAGGACATCGACATCCTCGCCGCCCACCTGCAGGACGCCGTCGCCGTCGTCGGCGATCTCGCCTTCCTGCCGAAGCAGAACCGCTTCGTCGGCATGTTCAACCGCCTCGCCCGCGAGGCCGGCGCCGAGCGCCACCGCGCGGCGCTGCGGATCGAGGGCGTGCGGTCGGCCAGGCGCAGCGGCATCAGCCAGCAGCGCGCCGACGCCGTGCTGAACCTGCTCACCCTCCGTTTCGAGCCGGGAACCGCGCCGGGCGGCATCCTCGAACTCGTCTTCTCCGGCGGCGGCGTCATCCGCCTGGAGGTCGACTATGTCGAGGCCGCGCTGGCCGATCTCGGCGCCGCCTGGTCGGCGCGCGCGCTTCCCGATCACGACAACCCGCCCGATTCCGGCGGCGCCGCATGAGCGACGACGCACCCGCTGCCGGCGACCGGCCGCGGGCGCGGCTTTGCCGGATATCGCTGGACGAGGCCTCCATCGGCCGCTCCTCGCCCGATGTCGACCACGAGCGCGCCGTCGCCATCTTCGACCTGCTCGAGGACAACAGCTTCGGGCTGCCCGGCCACGAGGGCGGGCCCTACACGCTCGATCTGTCGATCCAGGAGAACCGGCTGGTCTTCGACATCGGCGAGGAGGCGGGCGGGCGCGTCGCCACCCACATCCTGTCGCTGACCCCGTTCCGCCGCATCATCCGAGACTACTTCCTCATCTGCGAAAGCTATTTCGACGCCATCAAGACGGCGAGCCCGAGCCGCATCGAGGCGATCGACATGGGCCGCCGGGGGGTCCACAACGACGGCTCGCGCGTGCTCATGGAGCGCATCGAGGGCAAGCTCGACATCGATTTCGACACCGCCCGCCGGCTGTTCACGCTGATCTGCGTTCTCCACTGGAAGGGATAGCGGGGCGTGGCGGGCGGCAAACCACCTGCGGCCGTGCTCTTCGTCTGCGGCATGAACTCGATCCGCTCGCCGATGGCGGCCGCGCTGATGCGCAAGCACTTCCCCGGCCAGG
>JBFWXZ010000305.1:0-2595 GCA_050186955.1 Flavobacteriaceae bacterium | reverse complement strand
GCTGGTACTTGAAGCTGCGGCCGACGAGGGACACGCCGTTGGCGAGCAGCGCCGAGGCGAGCGTGTCGCCTTCGAATCCGCCCAGCCTGCGGCCGTCGAAGGAGAATTCAACGGGACGGGTACGGTCGATGAGGCCGCCCTCGGGCAATCGTGTGGCACCGGCGGTCATGCGGGCGACTTTCTGGCGAGGGCAACGGAGGAGATCACGTGGCTGCGCGTGTCGCGCTCGACCACCAGCCATTGGCGGCATCCCATGACATGCTGCCAGTGTTCCCGATGTGGTCCCGGCTGATTGTCGCGGACGAAGACGTAAGCGTACCAGGCCTCGAAATCCGGATCGTCATATGCCGGGCGAGGCACCGACGCATCGCCGCCGTAACGGAATTCGTCGTGGTCGCGCGTGCCGCAGCAGGGACAGTCTATGCGAAGCATGATCCTGACGCTCCTATTGCAGCCAGGCGAAGGGGCCGGCTCCGGCCTCGTCGAGCATGGCGCCTGTGCGGAAGCGGTCGAGCCCGTAGGCGGCGACAAGCGGATGCGCCTTGCCGGTGGCGATGGTGTGGGCAAAACACCATCCGGAAGCGGGCGTGGCCTTGAAGCCGCCGTAGCACCAGCCGCCGTTGAGGTAGAGACCGTCGACCGGCGTCGGGCAGATGATCGGGCTCGCGTCCGGCGTCATGTCCATCACACCGCCCCAGTGGCGCAACAGCCTCACTCGCGAGATACATGGCATCAGCGCGATCGCCGCCTCCGCCACCTCGCGCACCACGCCGAGATTGCCGCGCTGGGCGTAGGAGTTGTAGCCGTCGAGGTTGCCGCCGAAGACCAGCCCGCCCTTGTCCGACTGGCTGACGTAGAAATGATCCGCCCCGTAGGCGACGACATGGTCCACCATCGGCTTCAGCGGCTCGGTGACGAAGGCCTGCAGCACGTGGCTTTCGATAGGCAGCTCCAGCCCGGCCTTCCGGCCGAGCACGGAGGTATGGCCGGCGACGGCGAGCCCCACCCTGCCGGCGGCGATCGCGCCTCGCGTCGTCTCGACGCCGACGATGCGCTCGCCCTCGCGCAGGAAGCCGGTCACCTCGCAGTTCTGGATGATGTCGACACCGTGGCCGTCGGCGGCGCGCGCATAGCCCCAGGCGACCGCGTCGTGGCGCGCGGTGCCGGCGCGACCTTGAAGGATCGCGCCGTGGATCGGAAAGCGCGCGGTCTCCGAGAAGTCGAGATAGGGAACGAGACGGCGGACCTCGCCGCGATCGAGGATTTCGGCGTCTATTCCGTTCAACCGCATGATGTTGGCGCGATGGCTGAAGCCGTCGAGCTGGTCGGCCGAATGGGCGGTGACGATCTGCCCGCGCTGCGAGAACATGACGTTGAAGTTCAGCGCCCGCGACATGCCTTCCCACAGATTCATCGAGAATTCGTAGAACTGGGTGTTGCCGTCGAGCAGGTAATTCGAGCGGACGATGGTCGTGTTGCGGCTGACATTGCCGCCGCCAACATAGCCCTTTTCCAGCACGGCAACGTTGCGGATGCCGTGGTTCTCGGCGAGGTAGAAGGCGGTCGCCAGCCCATGTCCGCCGCCACCGACGATGACGACGTCATAGGCGCGCTTCGGTTCCGGCGCACGCCAGGCGCGCTGCCAGCGCCCATGTCCGGCAAGTCCGTTCAGCAGGAGGGAAAGAGCCGAGTAGCGTGCCACGATGCCTACCTGATGATGGGGCCGCCGGACGTGCGGGTGAGAACCTCCGCGCCGGCCTCGGTGAGCAGCACGGTGTTGGAAACGAAATCGTCGCCGCGTCCCGTGCCCATCAGCCAGGAAAGGATGTGGAAGCTCATGCCGGTTTCGATGACGAGATCGGAATCGTGCCGCAGCCCGGTGACCGAATTGCCGCCGGTCCATGACGGCGGCTGGCCGACGCCGACCAGATAGCCGCAGTGATGGCGCCGGTAATGGGAAAGGCCGGCCTCGTCCACGATCGCCTGCCAGGCCGCGTACACGTCGCGGGCCTTCACTCCCGGTTTCAGCGCCTTCACCACGGCGCCGAAGGCACGGGCCGTCACGTCAGCCATCGCCGCGTCCTCGTCCTTGATCGAGCCGACGCGGACGAGCCGCCCGAGCGGGGCGTGATAGCGCGAGATGCAGCCCGACAGTTCGAGGAAGACCGGCTCGCCTGCGCGGTAGACACCGTCGCCCCAGGTCGTATGCTCCTCGCCGAGCCGCGCCGCCGGGCGGATGAACGGTCCGAACCCCGGTGCATGGCCGCCGGCCCTGATCATCGCAGCCACGCATTCGGCGGCGACTTCCTGCTCGGCGGCGCCATCGCGGATCGCCGCGATCGCTGCGCCCGCCGCTGCATCGGTGACGGCGGCGGCGCGGCGCATCAATGCCTGCTCCTCGGGGCTTTTCACGCGCCGCATTGCATCGACGAGGTTCGAAATGTCCTCCCAGCGGGCCGGAAACTGCCCTTCGAGCCTGAGCGCCAGACCGTGGCTGAGGCCCGAAGTCCAATATTCGAGGCCAATCCGCTTGCCGGCGAGCCTGAGTTCGACGAGTGCGCGGGCGGCGAGATCTGCCGCCGTCTCGCTGTCGGA
>JBFWXZ010000304.1:0-2603 GCA_050186955.1 Flavobacteriaceae bacterium | reverse complement strand
GATGGAAAGCCCGGCGGCATGGTCGCCGCAGCATAAGAACGGTTGCTGGAGGCAACGCCATCATGTCGGTCACCGCACGCGCCATTTCCCCCGCCTTCGAGACGCCCCGCTTGGGCGAGCCCTATCTGCTGACGCCCGGCCCGCTGACCACGGCCTATCAGGTCAAGGAGGCGATGCTGCGCGACTGGGGGTCGTGGGACGGCGATTTCCGCGCCATGACGGCGGAACTCTGCCGTCGCCTGCTGGAACTCGCCGGCGACCGCGACGGCGACTATGAATGCGTGCCCATGCAGGGCAGCGGCACCTTCGCCGTCGAGGCGATGCTCGGCAGCTTCGTGCCCCGCGACGGCAAGGCGCTGGTGCTCGCCAACGGCGCCTACGGCAAGCGCATCGCCGAAACGCTGAAATATCTGGGCCGCGCCCACACGGTCATCGACAAGGGCGACTACATGCCGCCGCGCGGCGACGAGGTGGCGGCCGCCATCGACGCCGATCCGGCGATCACCCATGTCGTCGTCGTCCACTGCGAGACCAGCTCCGGCATCCTCAATCCCGTCGCCGAGATCGCCGAGGCGACGCATTCGCGCGGCCGCAGGCTGCTCGTCGATTCGATGAGCGCCTTCGGGGCCATCCCCCTAGAGGTCGGCGAGATCGGCTATGAAGCCATGGTGTCGTCGGCCAACAAGTGCATCGAGGGCGTGCCGGGCTTCGGCTTCGTCATCGCCCGCCGGGACGCGATCGAGGCCGCCGCCGGCCGCAGCCACTCGCTGAGCCTCGATGTGCACGCCCAGTGGGCCTATCTCAGGAAGACCGGCCAGTGGCGCTTCACGCCGCCGACCCATGTCGTCGCCGCCTTCCTCGAGGCGCTGCACATCCACGAGGCCGAGGGCGGCGTCGAGGGCCGCGGCCGCCGCTACGCCGGCAACCGCGACGCCATGGTCGAGGGCATGCGCGCGCTCGGCTTCGAGACGCTGCTGAAGGACCGCTGGCTGTCGCCGATCATCGTCACCTTCTTCAACCCGGCGCACGTCCGCTTCGACTTCGGCGACTTCTACGAGCGGATGAAGGCCAAGGGCTTCATCATCTATCCGGGCAAGCTGACCGTGGTCGACAGCTTCCGCGTCGGCTGCATCGGCCGGATGGATTCTGGCGTGATGCGGCGCGTCGTCCAGGCGGCGTCGGAATCGCTCGCCGAGATGGGCGTCGACGACGCCGCTCCCCCGCGGGAAGCGCTGGTCGAGCGCGCCCGCCTCGTCGGCTGAGGCCGGCACCGACACTTTTCGCGATACGCAGGAACCCGAAGGAAGCCAGGCAGATGAACCACATGTCCCCCATGAAGATTTCGGTCAACGGCCGCGACTACAACCGCCCGAAGGTCCCGGCGATCGCCATCTGCCTCGACGGCTGCGAGCCCGAATATCTCGACGTCGCCATCGCCGCCGGGCTGATGCCGGCGCTGGAGAGGATCAGGGCGAAGGGGACCGTGCGCACCGCCTACAGCGTCATCCCGAGCTTCACCAACCCCAACAATCTGTCGATCGCCACCGGCCGCCCGCCGGCGGTGCACGGCATCTGCGGCAACTACCTCTTCGAGCCGGAGACCGGCGAGGAGGTGATGATGAACGACCCCCGCTTCCTGCGCGCGCCGACCGTCTTCAAGGCCTTCTACGACGCCGGCATGAAGGTCGCGGTCGTCACCGCCAAGGACAAGCTGCGCGCCCTGCTCGGCCACGGCCTCGCCTATGACGACGGCCGGGCGATCTGCTTTTCCTCCGAGAAGGCGGACACCACCACCAGGGCCGCCAACGGCATCGACAACGCCTCCGCATGGCTCGGCATGCCGGTGCCCGAGGTCTACTCCGCCGAGCTGTCGGAATTCGTCTTCGCCGCCGGCGTCAGGCTGCTGAAGGAATTCGGCCCCGACATCATGTATCTGACGACGACCGACTACGTGCAGCACAAATACAAGCCCGGCGACCGCGAGGCGAACGCCTTCTACGCCATGTTCGACCGCTACTTGGCCGAGCTCGACGCCGCCGGCGCCGCCATCGTCGTCACCGCCGACCACGGCATGAAGCCCAAGCACAAGGCCGACGGCACGCCCGCCGTCGTCTATGTCCAGGACCTGCTCGACGAATGGCTCGGCAAGGACGCCGCCCGCGTCATCCTGCCGATCACCGACCCCTATGTCGTCCATCACGGGGCGCTCGGCTCCTTCGCCACCGCCTATCTGCCGAAAGGCGCCGACCGCGCCGACGTGATCGCCCGCCTGAAGGCGGTGCCCGGCATCGACACGGTGCTCGGCCGCGAGGAGGCCTGCGAGCGCTTTGAGCTTCCCGCCGACCGCATCGGCGACGTCGTCATGGTATCGACCGAGAACATGACCATCGGCACCAGCGAG
Source organism: Flavobacteriaceae bacterium (assembly GCA_050186955.1). Classification (GTDB taxonomy): domain Bacteria; phylum Pseudomonadota; class Alphaproteobacteria; order Rhizobiales; family Tepidamorphaceae; genus JACKJP01. Next base: position 202 of record JBFWXZ010000304.1, on the reverse strand, counting down.
CACCGCCACGACCTCGCCGCCCTCAAGGAGCCGCTGCGCTCGCATGGCGGGCTGACCGAGCAGGCGGTGCCCTTCATCGTCAACCGCAGGCTCGACGACCTCGCGAACGCGCCGAAGCTGCGCAATTTCGACGCCTTTTTCGTCGCCGCCATGGCGGCGGCGCGCTAGGAGGCCCGCGATGCTGACCACGCCGAAGGCCGAA
>JBFWXZ010000303.1:0-2609 GCA_050186955.1 Flavobacteriaceae bacterium | reverse complement strand
GGCGCCTGTTCGACGATCTGGCCGGCATACATGACGTAGACCCGGTCGCAGACCGAGGCGACGACGCCGAGATCATGGGTGATCAGCATCAGCCCCATCGAGCGCTCGCGCACAAGCTGCCGCAAGAGCTTGAGGATCTGACGCTGGGTGGTGACGTCGAGAGCGGTGGTCGGCTCGTCGGCGATCAAGAGTTCCGGTCCGCAGGCGAGCGCCATGGCGATCAGCGCCCGCTGCCGCAGCCCGCCGCTGAGCTGATGCGGATAGGCGCGCGCGACGCGCTCGACGTCGGGCACCTGCGCCGCCGCGAGCGCCTCGCTCACCGCGGCGACGAGCGCCTTGCCCCGCAGCGCCTGGTGGGCTGCCAGAACCTCGGCGATCTGGTCGCCGACGCGCATCGACGGATCGAGATGGCTCATCGGGTCCTGGAAGATCATCGAGATGCGCGCGCCGCGGGTCTTGCGCATCTCCGCGTCGCTGGCGGCAGCCAGGTCGCGGCCACGAAAATGAAGCTCGTCGGCGGAGATCCTGTCGGCGGCCCGCGGCATCACGCGAAGGATCGAGCGCGCGGTCATGGACTTGCCGCAGCCCGACTCGCCGACGATCGCGACCGCCTCGCCGCGGCGGATGGAGAAGCTGACGCCGTCGACGGCATGGAACCGCCCGCGCGGTGTCGCGAGCTCCGTCCTCAGGCCCCGCACCGAGAGCAGAACCTCGTCCTGCGAGGACGATCCGCCCCCGCCGAAGTCAACCATGGCCTCGTACCGCATCGTTGAATGCATCTCCGACGATATTGAGGGCTATAGCGAGGGTGGAGAGGGCGACGCCCGGGAAGACGGCCGCCCACCAGGACATGCCGAGAAGGCCGTAGGCGTCCTTCAGCATCAGGCCGAGGCTGCGCGGCTCGGGATCGCCGACGCCGAGGAAGCTGAGCCCGGCCTCGATCAGGATGGCGGCAGGAATCTGGAGGGTCGTCGCCACCAGGACGATGTCGAAGGTGTTGGGCAGGATCTCCGAGAAGATGAGGCGGGTCCGCGAGGCTCCGTAACCGCGGGCGGCCTCGACGAACGCCTCGGAGCGGAGGCGCAGGAACTCGGCCCTGACCAGCCGGGCGATCGGCGGCCAGGCGAGACTGCCGATGACCAGGATCACCATGGTCCGCGTCGATCCGAACACCGAGACCACGACGAGGGCGAGGAAGAAGACCGGAATGGTGAGGACGAAGTCGGTGATCCGCATCAGCACGGCGTCGACGGCGCCGCCGAAATAGCCGGCTATGGCGCCGATGATGCAGCCCTCCACGGCGGCGATCATCCCGGCGACGACGCCGACGATGATCGACACGCGAAGCCCGTAGAGGACGCCGCTGAAGATGTCGCGGCCGAGATCGTCGGAACCCCACCAATGCTTGGCGTTGGGCGGCTGCAGGATGGCGCTGCCGTCAACCGCCGCCGGCGCGAACGGGGCGAGGAGCGGTGCCAGCACTGCGACCAGGCCGAGAAAAGCGAGGACCAGGAGCGCGGCGACGGCGACGCGGCTCTGTCGGTAGACCCGCCACGCGTCGCGCCAGGGCGAGGAGACCGCGGCAGAAGGCGCCTTGCCGAAGAGCCGCCCGCGGACGGCGAGATTGGGCGAGATGCTAGCCATTGGCGCGAAGCTTCGGGTTGATGACCAGATAGAAGAGGTCGGTGAGGACGTTGGCGATGATGACGGTGACCGAGGTCAGGAAGAGCATGCCGAGCAGCAGCGGATAGTCGCGCTGCGAGACCGCCTGAACCGTCATCGTGCCGAGGCCCGGCCAGCCGAAGACGGTCTCGGTCAGCACCGCCCCGGAGAGCATCAGGCCGATCTGAAGGCCGAGCACGGTGATGATGGGGGTGACGGCGTTGGGGAAGGCGTGGCGGAGCACGACCCGGAGCGGCGGCAGGCCCATCGTCCGCGCCGTCAGCACGAAGTCGCTGCGCAGCACCGACACCATCGAGGCGCGCATCAGCCGGGCGATCAGGCCGGTGTAGAAGAGCGAGAGCACCGACACCGGCAGCACCAGATGATGGAGGATGTTGAGCCAGCGGGCGGGGCCGGAGGCGGCGGCGCCGGGATCGACCATGCCCGACACCGGGAAGAGGCCGAGCTCGACGGCGAAGAGGAGCACCGCCAGGAAGCCGAGCCAGAAGGCCGGCACCGAATAGCCGATGACGGCGACGGTCATCAGGATGCGGTCGAGAACCGAGCCCGGCCTCAGCGCGGCGATGGTGCCGATCAGGAGGCCGAGCAGGGTCGAGACCAGATAGGCCGAGAGCATCAGGAGGAGGGTCGCCGGGAGCCGGGAGGCGATGATCTCCGTCACCGGCTGCTGGTACATGAAGGAGATGCCGAGGTCGCCGCGAAGGACATTGGCGAGATAGGCGAAGAACTGAACGTAGAGCGGCTGGTCGAGGCCGAAGGCGGTCCGCAGCTCCGCCACCGCGGCGGCCGGCAGCCCTCCTTCGCCGACGATCATCGAGACCGGATCGCCGGGCGCGGCGTGGATGTTGAGGAAGTTGGCGAGCACCGTGCAGAGGAGACGCGGGATGGCCTGGAGGAGCCGTGACCCGACGATCTTGAGAGGCGTC
>JBFWXZ010000302.1:0-2644 GCA_050186955.1 Flavobacteriaceae bacterium | reverse complement strand
AGCGGCCGCTGCACGAGGAATCGATGCGCCGCCGCGGCGTCTTCGAGAGCAACGAGCTGATGATGAAGAACGCCGCCCCCATCGGCGGCGTCGGCGCGGTGACGCAGGCGATGGCGCGCGCCAATGAGAGTCTCGGCGTCGAGATCGTGCTCGAGGCCGACGTCGCGGAGATCATGTGCCGCCGCGGCAGGGCGCTCGGCGTGCGGCTGTCGGACGGGCGCGAATTCGCCGCGCCCCGCGTGCTGGCCAATGTCAATCCGAAGACCGTGCTGACCCGGCTGGTGACGCGGGGCGAGCTTCCCAGGGATCTCGAGGACCGCGCCGCGAAGCTGCGCATGGAGGGTTCCTCGGCCAAGGTGCATCTCGCGCTGGAGGGCACGCCGCGCTTCAACCGGGCGCGCAGCGACGAGGAGAACGAGCTGTTCCTGAAGACCAATTTCAGGGTGGTGCCCAGCGTCGACGTCCTCCAGGAAAGCTACAACGAGGCGGTCATGGGGCGCTGGTCGCCGAAGGTGACGATCTCCGGGGTCATCCCCTCGGCCTCCGATCCGGCGCTGACGCCGCCGGGCTGCCATTTCATGAGCCTGAGCGTGCGCGGCACGCCGTACACGCTTTCGGACAGCGACTGGGAGAGCGACCGCGAGGCGCTCGGCAAGGCAGTCGTTGCGACGCTCGCCGAGAATATCGGCAATCTCGAGAGCATCCTTGCCGGCGTTCACGTCTACACGCCGGTCGATCTGGAGAAAAAGTTCGGCCTGGCGGAGGGCAACGGGGCGCATGGAGACATCGTGCCCGGCCAGATCTTCGACGCCCGCCCGATCCCCGAATGCGCCGGCTACTCGACGCCGATCAACGGCCTCTATCTGTGCGGCGTCGGCACCTGGCCGGGAAATTTCATGAGCGGTCTCACCGGCTTCAACGCCAGCCACCGGATGCTCGCGGACGCGCGCGTCGGCGGCGAGGCCGAGCTGCAGGCGTCGTGACGCCTGGCGATACCCGAAACGAGTTCGAAGGAGTTCCGGCATGCATGTTGGCAGAGGCACCAGAAACGGCGAGCCGTCCGGGCTCCGCTCGGCGACCAATACCGGCGACGTGTGGTCAGACATCCTAATGAATGCAGGCGGCGCGCGCACCATCAGCATCATGTTCCCGCCCGGCGCGCGCACCTACTGGCACACCCATGAGGGCGGGCAGTTCATCTACACGGTGGCCGGCGAAGGCTGGATCCAGGAACGCGGCGGCGAACTGGTCACGCTGCATCCCGGCGATGTCGTGTGGACCGAGCCCGGGGTCGAGCACTGGCACGGCGCCAGCAAGTCCGGCCTCGTCACCCAGATAGCCCTCCATTTCGGCGACGTGAATTGGCTCAAGGAGGTGAGCGACGCCGAATACGGGAAGTGAACGATGCGGCAGGTTTTGTCAGCAAACAGGGGAATAAGGCGATGAACAGGAAAGTATTGTTACCGCTTCGCCCGGCGAAGCTCGCAGTCGCGTGCTGGTCCGCGATGGTGGCGCTCGGCGCCTTGGGCGGCCAGGCGCTCGCCCAGGACAAGGACATCCGGCGCTTCGAGGGGCAGACCCTCAATTTCGCCGGCTATTCGAGCACCTTTAACGAGGAATGGGCCAAGGCCTTCGGCACGTATTTCGAGAAGCGCACCGGGGTCAAGATCAACTGGATCCCGTCCAGCCCGTCCAAGAACATCACCCGCATCCGCGCTTCCGGCGGCAATCCCGACATCGACGTGATGCTCATGGATTCCGCCAATCTGGCGCGCGGCGCCCAGGAGGACGTGGTCGGCAAGGTCGACCTCGCCAACGTCCCGAACATGGAGAAGGTGCCCCAGAGCCTGCGGATCAACGCCGGCATTCCGAGCATGATGTACCGCTACGGGAACTGCTACCGCACCGACAAGTTCAAGGAACTCGGCCTTTCCGAGCCGGGCTCCGTCGACGTCTGGGCGGCCAAGGGCCTGGAAGGCCGCGTGATGTTCCCGAGCACCACCGCGGCGCAGTGGCTGATCACCGCGCCGGCGATCGTGAAATCCGTCGGCGGCAGCTACGACGCCCCCGACAAGGCCATCGAGGCGCTGTCGTCGAAGGTGAAGGCCTACGGCTTCTTCAATTCCTCGGGCGACATGGATGCGGCGATGACCGCCGGGGACGTGTGGCTGACGGTCGGCAACAACCAGGGCCGCTGCCTGGCCCTCAAGCGCCAGGGCGTGCCGGTCGAATACGCGCACTGGAAGATCGAGTCCGACGGCAAGCAGTACAGCGACCTGATCAACCCGGACAATCTGGTGATGGTCAAGGGGACGCCGAACAAGGAACTCGTCGAGCTTTTCATGAACGAGTACCTGTCCGACGAGGCGATCGAGTCGAACCTGTTGCTCTATAGGTTCATCGCCGGAACGCCGCCCACGCCGGCCGCCGTCAAGAAGCTCTCCGAGACGGATCCCGGCGTGAAGGTCTGGGTCATCGAGGACCCCGACAAGCTGTTCCTGCCGAACTACGGCGATTTCCTGCCGCATCTGCGGGACTGGACGACCGGCTGGAGCAACATCCTGCGCTAGGCGGGTGACGGAAGGCGGCCGGCCCTTTTCCTCCCGGGGGCCGGCCGCCCCCAATCCGCCGGGCGCGTCCGGGC
>JBFWXZ010000301.1:0-2652 GCA_050186955.1 Flavobacteriaceae bacterium | reverse complement strand
GATCACCGTCTATCTCTGCGGCATCTCGGTGGTCTTCGCGGCGCTGATCGGCATTCCCGTCGGCGTCGCGGCGGCCGAGCGCGAAAGGCTGTGGCGCGGCGTTCAGGTGGTGATCGACACGCTGCAGACGCTGCCGTCCTTTGTCTATCTGATGCCGGCGGTGATGCTGTTCCGGGTCGGCGACTTCACGGCGATGCTCGCCGTCATCGCCTATGCGGTGGCGCCGGCGATCCGCTACACGGCGCTCGGCCTGCAGCGCGTCGACCCGCAGCTCGTCGAGGCGGGAACCGTCGCCGGCTGCACGCCGTGGCAGTTGCTGACCCGCATCAAGCTGCGGCTGGCGCTGCCGGAGATCATGCTCGGCATCAACCAGACGATCATGCTGGCGCTGTCGATGCTGGTCATCACCGCGCTGGTGGGAACCCGCGACCTCGGCCAGGAGGTCTATATCGCGCTGACCAAGGCGGATACCGGGCGCGGCCTCGTCGCCGGCCTCGCCGTCGCCGCCATCGCCATCATCGCCGACCGGCTGATCTCGGCGGCGGCGCGCCGGCAGCGCGTCAAACTCGGACTGCAGCCATGAACATGCCCGACCGCAGCGTTGTCGACAGGATCCGCCACCTCCCGATCTGGACGTCGAACATCAAGATGCGGACGCTCAAGGGCGGGCTCAGCAACGAGAGCCTGATGGTCGACGACGACGGGCTCAGATATGTGGTGCGGATCGGCAGCGACTATCCCTTCCACCACGTCTTCCGCGACCGCGAGCTGATGACGGCGCGGGCCGCCGCCGATGCCGGCTTCGCGCCGGAGATCCTCTATTCCGAGCCGGGGCTGACGGTGACGGCGTTCATCGAGGGCGTCACCTTCGACGAGGCGGCGGTGCGAGACAACCACGAGCGCATCGCCCAGCTCATCCGCCGCTTCCACGAGAAGATGCCGCATTTCGTCAGCGGCCCCGGCTTCATGTTCTGGCCGTTCCACGTCATCCGCGACTATGCGCGCACCCTCGACAATGCGCGCGCCGCAGATTCCGACAGGCTCAGGCGCTACCTGAAGCTCGCCGACGAACTCGAGGCGGCGCAGATCCCGCTGCCCATCGTCTTCGGCCACAACGACCTGCTGCCGGCGAATTTCATCGACGACGGCAAGAAGCTCTGGCTCATCGACTACGAATATGCCGGCTTCTCCACCGCCATGTTCGACCTCGCCGGCATCGCCTCCAACGCGCTGTTCGGCGAGGAGCAGGACGAGGCGCTGCTGCGCGGCTACTACGGCGGCAAGCCGAACGAGGCGGCGCTGAGGAGCCACGCGGCGATGAAATGCGCCTCGCTGCTGCGCGAGACCATGTGGGCGATGATCTCCGAGCTGCATCTCAAGACGCCGGGCGTCGATTTCGCCGCCTACACGGCGGAGAACCGCGCCCGCCTCAACGCGGCGCTGGAAAGCTACGGAAGCCGGTTCGGAAAGGTTCAGGCGCTATGACGCTTCCCGCCCACGCACAAATCGTCGTCATCGGCGGCGGCATCATCGGCTGCTCGACCGCCTACCATCTGGCGCGCGACCACAAGGCCGAGGTGCTGCTGCTGGAGCAGGGCAAGCTGACCAGCGGCTCGACATGGCACGCGGCCGGCCTCGTCGGCCAGCTCCGCTCCTCGGCGAGCATCACCCAGGTGCTGCGCTATTCGGTCGACCTCTACAAGAAGCTCGACGCCGAGACGGGGCTGGAGACCGGCTGGCGGATGACCGGCTGCCTCAGGCTCGCCTGCAGCGAGGACCGCTGGACGGAGTTTCGGCGGCTCGCCACCACGGCGCGCAGCTTCGGCATGGAGATGCACCTGATCTCGCCCGACGAGGTGAGGGCGATGTGGCCGCTGATGATGACCGACGATCTCGTCGGCGCCTCCTTCCTGCCGACCGACGGGCAGGCGAACCCGGCCGACATCACCCAGTCGCTGGCCAAGGGCGCGCGCATGCACGGGGCGAAGCTCGTGGAGGGCGTGCGCGTCACCGGCTTCAGGATCGACAAGGGTCGCGTCGTCGCGGTGGAGACCGACCACGGCACCGTCGCCTGCGACCGGGTGGTGAATTGCGCGGGCCAGTGGGCGCGCCAGGTCGGGGCGAAGGCCGGCGTCAGCGTGCCGCTGCAGCCGGTGCGCCACCAGTATATCGTCACCGAGGCGATCGACGGGCTGTCGCGCGACACCGCGACGGTGCGCGACCCCGACCGGCGGACCTATTTCAAGGAGGAGGTCGGCGGCCTCGTCATGGGCGGCTACGAGCCCGATCCCAAGGCGTGGACGACGGGCGACGTGCCCGACGATTTCCAGTTCCAGCTCTTCGACGACGACTGGGAGCATTTCGAGCAGCACATGGAGCAGGCGATCGCCCGCGTGCCGGCGCTCGAGAACGCTGGCGTCAAGCAGATGATCAACGGGCCGGAGAGCTTCACGCCCGACGGCAACTTCATCCTCGGGCGGGCGCCCGAGCTCGCCAATTTCTTCGTCGGCGCCGGCTTCAACGCCTTCGGCATCGCGTCCGGCGGCGGCGCCGGCGGGGTGCTCGCCGAAGGGGTGATGAAGGGCGAGGCGCCGCTCGACCTGTGGAGCGTCGACATCCGCCGCTTCTCGCGGCTGCACGAGGACCGGCAGG
>JBFWXZ010000300.1:0-2660 GCA_050186955.1 Flavobacteriaceae bacterium | reverse complement strand
CGTCGAGCTGCCGCGACAGGATGGCGGAGAATTCCTCCGCGAAGCTGTCCATGCGGCTGGTCAGCCGGTTGGCCTGCCCCGACAGCCGGTTGTAGGCGACGACGGCGGGAATCGCCGCCAGCAGGCAGAGCGCGGTCGCGAACAGCGCCTCGGCGATGCCCGGCGCGAAGACGGCGAGGTTGGTGTTCTTCGACGCGGCGATCGCCTGGAAGCTCGTCATGATGCCCCACACTGTGCCGAACAGGCCGACGAAGGGCGCCGTCGAGCCGACGGTGGCGAGAAACAGCAGCCGCGATTCCAGGCCCTCCGCCTCGCGCCCCGCCGTCACGTCCATCACCTTCTCGATGCGCGACTGCAGGCCGGGGCCGAAGGCCGCGCCGGTCTCGTGGCTGCGCTTCCACTCCTTCATCGCGGCGACGAAGACGGCGGCGATGCCGGCATTGCTGCGCGACTGCAGCGAGCGATAGAGGTCGTCCAGCGAATGGCCCGACCAGAAGACCTTCTCGAAGCGGTCCATCTGCTTGGAGGTGCGCGCGTAGAGCAGAAACTTGTCGACGATGATCGCCCACGTCCACACCGAGGCCGCGAGCAGCCCGATCATCACGATCTTGACGACGATATGCGCCTGCCAGAACAGCGCGAGCAGCGACACATCGCTCGCCGGCGCTGCCAGTTCCACCGGATTCATGTCCCTTGTGACCCCTTGAAACCTTGCCACCCGGCGGCTGCACCGCGCCGGAGCGGTTCCGTCACTATGCGCGGTAAGACCGCGCGCCGCCCGTCCTCTGCCTTGAGAATAAGGCAAGGAAAGGGCGCGCGGGCACCCATGCCGGCTCGCCTCAGATGGCCATCATCATGGTTAATTTCGCGTTACCGAAGCGCCGCGGGCGGCGCGATTTCAGGCCTTTTCGGCCGCCGCCGACAGGGTTTCGCGCAGCGCCGGGGGAATCCGCCGGGCGCGGCCGTCGCCGCCAACGACGGCGACCTGCACCTGCGCCTCCACCAGCGCCTCGCCGCCGCGCTCGACGCGCTGCTTGAGCAGCATCGAGGCGCCGCGTATCTCGCCGGGAACGGTGACGACCTCCAGCAGGTCGTCCATGCGCGCGGGTTTGCGGAAATCGATGGTCATCCGCCGCACCACGAAGGCCAGCCGCGCGATCTCCTCGTGCAGGTCCTTCTGGTCGAGGCCGGCGGCCCGCAGCAGCTCGGTGCGCCCGCGCTCCATGAAGCGCAGATAGCTCGCGTGATAGACGACGCCGGAGAAGTCCGTGTCCTCGTAATAGACGCGGATCGTCATGCGGTGTTCGTGCAAGGCGGTCATCCTCCGGCGGGCTCCTGCCGCTCTAAACCGCGTTCTAGAGAGATTCAACCGTTAGCCAGTTTCGCGCCGGGCGGATGCCGGATGGCGTCCAAGCTGGTAGATTGCCCGTGGAGATCAATCCTGCCGGAGACGTTCATGCGCCTGATCCGCCTCGCCTTTCCCGCCATCGCCGCCTCTCTCATCGCTTCCTTCGCCTTCCTGCCGCCCGCCGAGGCGGCGCGCTGCAACCCGCCCGGCGGCTTCAACGCCTTCATCGCCGAGTTCAAGAGCGAGGCGGCGCGCGCCGGCATATCGAGGCGCACCATCGACAGCGCGCTGAACGGGCTGACGCCCAACGCGACGGTGCTGCGGCTCGACCGCAACCAGAAGCACTTCAGGGTGAGCTTCGAGCAGTTCGCCGCCCAGCGCGTGACCTCGGGCCGCGTCAACAAGGCCAAGTCGATGCTGCGCCAGCACGCCAACCTGTTCGCCGGCATCGAGCGGCGCTTCGGCGTGCCGCGCCAGATCATCGTCGCCATCTGGGCGATGGAGACCGATTTCGGCGCCAACACCGGCAACATGTCGGCCGTGCGCTCGCTGGCGACGCTGGCCCATGACTGCCGCCGCACCGAGCTCTTCCAGGGCGAGCTGATGGCGGCGCTGAGGATCATCGACCGCGGCGACATGAGTGCCGACCAGATGCGCGGCGCCTGGGCCGGCGAGCTCGGCCAGACCCAGTTCCTCGCCTCCAACTATCTGCGCTTCGCCGTCGACTATGACGGCAACGGCCGCCGCGACCTCATCCGCTCGGTGCCCGACGTACTCGCCTCGACGGCGAACTACCTGAAGTCCTACGGCTGGCGCGCCGGCCAGCCCTGGGGCCCGGGCAGCGCCAATTTCTCCGTCATCCGCCAGTGGAACAAGTCGGAGAACTACGCCCGCGCCATCGCGCTCTTCGCCGACAGGGTGAGCTGAGCGCGGGCGGCGACGCCTCTCACGCGTCGGGATCGTCACTGTCGGCGAAGAGGCCGAACTGCCCGGCCGCGCGCGGCGGCTCGGCAAGCCCGAGATGGCGGAAGGCGCGCGGCGTCAGGATGCGTCCGCGCGGGGTGCGCTGGATGTGCCCCTTCTGGATCAGATAGGGCTCGATGATCTCCTCGATGGCGTCGCGCGGCTCCGACAGCGCCGCCGCGATCGTCTCGATCCCGACCGGGCCGCCGCCGAACTTCACCGCGACGCAGTCGAGATAGCGCCGGTCGAGGCCGTCGAGCCCCTCCGAATCGACCTCCAGCGCCAGCAGCGCCCGGTCGGCCGCCGCGGCGTCGCTGCGCTCCACCCCGTCGACGGCGGCGAAGTCGCG
>JBFWXZ010000299.1:0-2661 GCA_050186955.1 Flavobacteriaceae bacterium | reverse complement strand
GCAAGAGCCTGCACGACCAGCATCCGACCCGCAGCTATGTCGATCTCAACCGCTCCGGCGTGGCGCTGATGGAGATCGTCTCGCGGCCGGACCTCAGGTCGGCGGAGGAGGCGCGCGCCTATCTGACCAAGCTGCGCACCATCCTGCGCTATCTTGGCACCTGCGATGGCAACATGGAGGAAGGGTCGCTGCGCGCCGACGTCAACGTGTCGGTGAGGAAGCCGGGCGGCGCCTTCGGCACGCGCTGCGAGATCAAGAACGTCAACTCCATCCGCTTCGTCGGCCAGGCCATCGAATACGAGGCGCGCCGGCAGATCGACCTCATCGAGGACGGCGGCACGGTGGACCAGGAGACGCGGCTGTTCGATCCCAAGACCGGCGAGACGCGCTCGATGCGCTCGAAGGAAGAAGCGCACGACTACCGCTATTTCCCCGATCCCGACCTGCTGCCGCTGGAATTCACGCAGGAATTCGTGGACGGCATCGCCGCCGGGCTGCCGGAGCTTCCCGACGCCAAGAAGGCGCGGCTGATCGGCGAATACGGCTTGACGCCCTACGATGCGAGCATCCTCGTCTCCGAACGCGAGATCGCGGCCTATTTCGAGGAGGTGGCGAGCGGGCGCGACGGCAAGACCGTCTGCAACTGGGTGATCAACGAGCTGCTCGGCCAGCTCAACAAGACCGGCACGCCGATCGCCGAGAGCCCGGTGACGCCGGCGCAGCTCGGCGCCATCGTCGATCTCATCGGCGAGAAGACGATCTCCGGCAAGATCGCCAAGGAGCTGTTCGAGATCGTGCTCGCCGAGGGCGGCGACCCGCGCCAGATCGTCGAGGCGCGCGGCATGCGGCAGGTCACCGACACCGGGGCGATCGAGAAGGTCGTCGACGAGGTGATCGCCGCCAACCCCGACAAGGTCGAGGCGGTGAAGGCGAAGCCGACGATGATCGGCTGGTTCGTCGGCCAGGTGATGAAGGCGTCGGGCGGCAAGGCCAACCCGCAGGCGGTCAACGAGCTGCTCAAGGCGAAGCTCGGCGTCGAATGAGGCGGGACGCCTTATGACGCACGGAGTCCCGGCGCGGGAGCGCCTCAGCGTCCGTCCGGCGACGCGCGGCGACATTCCCGCGATCCTCGCGATGCTGGTCGACGACAAGCTCGGCTCGACCCGCGAGGAGCCCGACAACCTGGCGCTCTACGAGGCGGCCTTCGAGCGGATCGTCTCGACGCCGACGGTGACGCTCTATCTCGCCGAGAGCGGCGGCGAGCCGGTCGGCACCTTCCTCTTCATCCTCATCCCGGGCCTCGCGCTCAAGGGCATGCTGCGCGTCGAGATCGAGCAGGTGCGCATCGCCTCCGCGCGGCGCGGGCAGGGGCTGGGCAGGCAGATGATCGGCTGGGCGGTCGACGAGGCGCGGCGGCGCGGGGCCGGCATGGTGCAGCTCACCATGAACCGGGAGCGCACCGAATCGCGGCGCTTCTACGAGAGCCTCGGCTTCGTCGCCAGCCACGACGGGTTCAAGCTCTATCCATAGACATTCACCGGCGGCGCGTTGACGCTGCCGAGCGCGCCGGTGCACCTTGTGGATGCTGCGGGAATCGCATGGATTCCCGCCGATGCCGCCTCATCGGCGGCGAATGCGGCTCACAGTTTCTTGAGGAGCGACGACGCGATGTGCCGGCCGTGGAAATGGCTGTGGGGGCTGCCGCTGCTGATCGTTCTCGCCGCGCTCGCATTGTGGACGCGGGCCGGGGACATCGAGCGGGATCTGGCGGCGCGCGCCCGCGCGGCGCTGAACGAGGCCGGCCAGCCATGGGCGGCCGTCTCCGTATCGGGCCGCGAGCTGACGATTTCGGGAACCGCCGCCGACGCCGGCGCGCAGGAAGGCGCGCGCCTCGCCGCGATGGTTGCGGGCGCCCGCACTGTCACCGATTCCACGGCGCTGCCGCCGGTGCGTTCGCCCTTCGGGTGGACGATCCGCCGCGAGGACGGGAAGGTCGAGCTCTCCGGCGACGTGCCGCCCGGCGACGCGCGCCGCCGCATCGCCGCCGCCGCGGCGCAGGCCTTTCCGCGCGCCGAGATCGCCGACAAGACGCAAACCGCGCGCGGCGCTCCGGAGCGCGGCTGGTTCGACGCGGTGTCGGTGGCGCTCAACATGGCGACGCTGATGTCGCAGGGGCGGGTGGCGATCTCCGACCGCTCGCTCGCCGCCGCCGGCGTCGCCGCCGATCCGCTCGCCTATGAGAGCCTCCATGCGGCCGGCGGCAGGATGCCGGCCGGCTACGCCGTCGATGTGAGCGGCATCGAGCCGCCCGTCGTCGCCCGGCAGCAGCTCGCGCTCAGCGCCGACGCCGGGCGGGTCACGCTGACCGGCACGGTGCCGTCGCGCGGGGCGCGCGACGAACTCGCCGACGCGGCGGGCGCGGCCTTTCCCGGGCGCGGGGTGTCCGCCGAACTCGGCATCGCGCGCGGCGTCGTGGCGCCGGAGCAGTGGCTCGCCGCCGCCCGCCACGCCATCGACCTGCTGGCGCTCGCCGGCGCGGGGGAGGCGGAACTGCTCAACGGCAGCTTCTCCTTCCGCGCCCAGGCGCCCGACGCCGAGGCGTTCGACAGGCTCGGGGCCATGCTCTCCGATCCGCCGGCGCGGTTGTCCTTCGCGAGCGTC
>JBFWXZ010000298.1:0-2706 GCA_050186955.1 Flavobacteriaceae bacterium | reverse complement strand
GGCGCGGATGGCCTGGGCGACGGCGGCGACGTCGTGCCGGGCGGGCACGTAGCCGGCTTCGAAATGCACCTCGGCGACGCGGCGGTAGTCGCGGGTGATGAAGCCGTAGAGGATTTCCGCGAGGAAGCGTCGCTCCTTGCGCCCCAGCCGGCCGGCGATGCCGAGATCAACGGCGACGATGGTGCCGTCGGGCTCGACGAACAGATTGCCCGGGTGCATGTCGGCATGGAAGAAGCCGTCGCGCAGGGTGTGGCGCAGGAAGGACTGGACGAGGTTGGCGGCGATCGTCTCCAGGTCGTGGCGGGCCGCGCGCAGCCCGTCGAGATCGTTCATCTTGACGCCGTCGATCCACTCCATGGTGAGCACGTCGCGGCCGGTGCGTTCCCAATCGACGGAGGGCACACGGAAGCCGGGGTCTTCGCGGGTGTTCTCACCGAGTTCGGACAAGGCCGCGGCCTCGAGGCGCAGGTCCATCTCGATCTTGGTGGTCTGCGCCAGGGTCTCCGTCACCTGGACCGGCCGCAGGCGGCGGCTCGACGGGACGTAACGCTCCTGCAGACGCGCCGCGAGGAAGTAGCTCTCGAGATCGGCGTAGAAGCGCTGGCGCACACCGGGGCGGATGACCTTGACCGCGACCTTCTCGGCCGCGCCGTCGCGCTCGACCATCGCCGAGTGCACCTGGGCGATGGAGGCCGCGGCGACGGGCGCGCCGAATTCGACGTAGAGATCCGCCAGCGGCCGGCCGAGCGAACCCTCGATCTCGTCGATCGCGGCCTGGCGCGGGAAGGTCTCCATCTTGTCCTGCAGCCAGGCGAGGTCGAGCGCGATGTCGTTGCCGACGACGTCGGGGCGCGTCGCAAGGAACTGGCCGAGCTTGACGTAGGAGGGACCGAGCCGGGCCACGGCGTTGGACAGCCGTTCCGATCGCTGGCGCCCCTTTGCGCGCGGCCGTGTGAACAGTTTCGCGGTGCGCCAGGCGAGGCCGGGAAGGCCGGACAGCTGATCGCCAGGGAGGGCCGCGACCACGCCTTCACGAACGAGGACCCAGCCGGCCCGCACGAGCCGGAGGTAGGCGCCGGGAGTGCTCATCGCTGATATCCCGTCAAAGCTTCCAACCGGAATGCAGCGCCGCGATGCCGCCGGAATAGTTTCGGAAGGTGACGCGGTCGAAGCCGGCGCGCCCTATCATAGCGGCGAAGTTCGTCTGGTTGGGGAACTTGCGGATGGATTCCACCAGATAGGCGTAGGGCTCGCGGTCGCCTGCCACCATGCCGCCGATCGACGGAATGGCGTTGAAGGACCAGGCCTCGTAGACACGGTCGAGCAGGGGCATGTCGACTTCCGAGAATTCGAGGCAGAGGAACCGCCCGCCGGGCCTCAGCACCCGATATGCCTCCGCCAGCGCCACCTCAATGCGCGGCACGTTGCGGATGCCGAAGGCGATCGTATAGGCGTCGAAGCTTTCGTCGGCGAAGGGCAGTTCCTCGGCATTGGCCTCGACGAAATCGACGCTGTCCTCGAGGTGCCGTTTCAGCGCGCGGTCGCGCCCGACCGCCAGCATGGAGCCGTTGATGTCGAGCACGGTCGCATGCGCATGGCCGTCCGAGGCCTCGACGATGCGGAAAGCGATGTCGCCGGTGCCGCCTGCGACGTCGAGCACCGACCAGCCCGGACGCTTCGGCGGATTGAGCCAGGCGACCATGGCGTCCTTCCACAGACGGTGAAGTCCGCCCGACATCAGGTCGTTCATGAGATCGTAGCGCTCGGCGACCCGGTGGAAGACCTCGTTGACGAGGCCCTGCTTCTCACCCGTACCGACACTGCGGAAACCGTAGGAGGTTTCCATGCCGCCGGCGGCGGTGGTCCGTTGCTCTGACATAATTGTGTACCATTCAATTTTTCCGGGACCATAGCCGATCACCATGGTGGGCGCTATTGTTTCAGGGCGCGGCGAACAACCGCGCGAAAAAAGACGGATGCGGGGAAGGAACATGGTGCTCAAGGCAGAGCTGCACTGTCACATCGAAGGTGCGGCCGCACCGGAGCTGGTGATCCGCCAGGCTCGCAAATACGACGCAGACCCCTCCCCCTTCATCCGCGACAATTCGTTCGTCTGGACGGATTTCACCTCGTTTCTCGCGGCCTACGATTTCGCCGCGGACCTGTTCCGTACGGAAGAGGACTACGCGCAGCTGGCCGAGCATTACCTGTCGAGCCTGGCGCGCGACGGCGCGATCTACGCCGAGTTCTTCACCTCGCCCGACCATGCCCGCCGCGCCGGCCTGTCGCCCGCGGCCTATACCAACGGGCTCGGCGAAGGCATGCTGCGGGCAAAGGCGAAGACGGGCATCGAAAGCCGCATGATCGTCACCGGCGTTCGGCATTTCGGCGTGGAGTCGGTGGAACAGGCGGCGCGCTTCGCAGCCCGCTGCCGGCACCCGCTGGTGACCGGCTTCGGCATGGCGGGCGAGGAGCGCTTCGGCGAAGTAGAGGACTATGTGCGCGCCTTCGAGATCGCGCGCGAGGCGGGCCTCGGCATCACCGTCCATGCCGGCGAACTGGCCGGCTGGGAGAGCGTCGCCGCCGCACTCGAGCACATCCGCCCAGCGCGCATCGGCCACGGCGTGCGCGCCATCGAGAACTCGGACCTGGTCAAGCGCATCGCCGAACGAGGGGTGGTGCTGGAGGTCTGCCCTGTGTCCAACA
>JBFWXZ010000297.1:0-2743 GCA_050186955.1 Flavobacteriaceae bacterium | reverse complement strand
ATCAGCGTGTCGTACTGCTCCCATACCCAGCGGCGCGACGAAAGATCAGGCCCGCCGAGCATCTTCAGCAGCGCGTCGGCGATGTCGGCCTGCGGGACATCGTCGTCCTCGAGCGGCGTCGGCTCCCTCGGGTCGACGCGCGGCCGGTCGTATTCGGGGGCCTTGTCGCCGAGGTCCTTGATCGGCAGGTCGGCGACTTCCGCGCCCTGGTGGCGCACGCGGAAGCGCAGATCGTCCGTTGTCCGGCCGACGATGGCGAAGTCCAGCCCCCATTTGCGGAAGATGGCTTCGGCCTCCGCTTCCTTCTCGGGCCTGAGCACCATGAGCATGCGCTCCTGGCTCTCCGACAGCATCATCTCGTAGGCCGACATCCGCTCCTCGCGCACTGGCACCCGGTCGAGATCGAGCAGGATGCCGAGGTCGCCCTTTGCGCCCATCTCGACCGCCGAGCAGGTCAAACCTGCCGCGCCCATGTCCTGGATGGCGATGACGGCGCCGGTGTCCATCAGTTCCAGGCAGGCTTCCAGCAGGCATTTCTCGGTGAACGGGTCGCCGACCTGCACGGTCGGGCGCTTCTCCTCGATCTTCTCGTCGAACTCGGCGGAGGCCATGGTCGCGCCGCCGACGCCGTCGCGCCCGGTCTTCGCGCCAAGATAGACGACCGGCAGGCCGACGCCCTCCGCCTTGGAGTAGAAGATCGCGTCGGTGCGGGCGAGGCCGGCGGCGAAGGCGTTCACCAGGCAATTGCCGTTGTAGGAGCGATCGAAATTCACCTCGCCGCCGACGGTGGGCACGCCGAAGGCGTTGCCATAGCCGCCGACGCCGGCCACCACGCCGGCCACGAGGTGCCTGGTCTTGGGATGGTCCGGCGCGCCGAAGCGCAGCGCGTTCATCGCCGCGATCGGCCGCGCGCCCATGGTGAAGACGTCGCGCAATATGCCGCCGACGCCCGTCGCAGCTCCCTGGTAGGGCTCTATGTAGGAGGGGTGGTTGTGGCTCTCCATCTTGAAGACCACGGCCATCCCGTCGCCGATGTCGACCACGCCGGCGTTCTCGCCCGGGCCCTGGATGACGCGCGGGCCGCTGGTCGGCAGCGTGCGCAGCCACTTCTTCGAGCTTTTGTAGGAGCAATGCTCGTTCCACATGGCCGAGAAGATGCCGAGTTCGGTGAAGCTCGGCTCGCGCCCGATCAGATCGAGGATGCGCTGGTACTCGTCCGGCTTGAGGCCGTGCGCCGCCACCAGTTCGGGCGTGATAGGAACGGTGTTGGAAACGGTCATCCGGCGGCGGTCCACGCAGGCAGGGGCTGAGGTAGCCACGTCCTTAGCGCAGCGCGCGTGCAGTGCACACAGGCTTGTTGCGTCCGGCCGCCTCTATCTACAGGTCAGCCGAAGCTGTCGTAGCTGGCGCCGGCATTGTCGAGCAGGCGGCGGAGGATGCCGAACCCGCGCAAGGCGTCCTCGCGCGTCTGAACCGACGTGAAGCCGACGCGGATGCGATGGAACGTCTGGCCGGTGCGGACGGGCTTGTACTCGTCCTCGTCGTCGACCAGCACGCCTTCGCCGAGCGCCGCGGTGCGGAAGGTGGCGGAGAACCAGGGGTCCGGCAGCTTCAGCCAGATGAAGGGCGCTTCCGGGCTTGAGCTGAACTCGTGCCCGGCGAAGATGCGGCGCGCCGCGGCCTCGCGCGCGGCGATTTCCTCGCGCACCCCGGCGCGGATGGCGCGGGCATGGCCCGACAGCACCAGCCGCGCGCCCAGCTCCGCCAGGAGGAACGGGATGCCTCCGGTCATCATCTTGTGCGCCGTCTGCACGCGGCTGGCGTAGTTGGCGGGGCAGGCGACCCAGCCCGCCCGCACGCCGGCCGACACCGCCTTGGAGAGCCCGCCGACATGGAAGGTGCGCTCCGGCGCGAAGGAGACCAGCGCCTCCGGCTGCTGCTCGGCCAGCACGCCGTATATGGCGTCCTCGATGAGCAAGACGTTGTGCCGGCGTGCGATCTCGGCGATGGCGCGGCGGCGATCCTCCGCCATGACCGCAAGCGTCGGGTTGTGCAGCGTCGGCATCAGGAAGGCGAGCTTCGGGTGCTGCTGGGCGCAGAGGCGCTCGAAATCGTCGGGGTCGCAGCCCTCGGCGTCGCTCCCCACCACGAGGCTGCGCCGGCCGATCAGATTGGCGCTGCGCGTGATCGACGTGTAGGTGAGCTTCTCGAACACGATCTTGTCGCCCGGCTGGGTGACGGCCGAAATCACCGACATGACGGCGGCATGCACGCCGAGCGCCGGCACGACCGTCTGCGGCTCGGGTTTCCAGCTGCCCGTCGCCAGCCATCGGCTGCCTGCCTCGCGCCAGTGCAGCGGCCAGGCGCGGGTGTAGTCGATGATCTCGTAAGGGTGCTGGCGGGATATCTCGCCGACGAGGTCCTGGATCGTGGCGCTTTGCCCGATGTCCGGCGCCGAGGTCGAATCCATGCGCAGACGCCCGGCCGAAACCTGCGCGGGCGATCGGGGCGACGCCGCGCCGGGCATTGCGGCCGGGGCAGGGGCTTCCGCTGCCGTTTCGCCGCGCACAAAGGTGCCGCGCCCTACTTCGCCGCTGACCAGCCCGCGCTCGCGCACGAGCGCATAGGCGCGTCCGACCGTGCCGATTGTCACCCCGATGTCGTAGGCGAGGTCGCGCTGCGGCGGGAGCTTCGCTCCGGCAGGCAGGACGCCGGCTGAAATGTCGGTTTCGATGCGGTCGGC
>JBFWXZ010000296.1:0-2788 GCA_050186955.1 Flavobacteriaceae bacterium | reverse complement strand
CCTCCTGCACGACCAACTGCCTGGCCCCCGTCGCCAAGGTGCTGACCGACGCCATCGGCATCGAGCAGGGCTTCATGACGACGATCCACGCCTATACCGGCGACCAGCCGACGCTCGACACCATGCACAAGGACCTCTACCGGGCGCGCGCCGCCGCGATGTCGATGATCCCGACCTCGACCGGCGCCGCCAAGGCGGTCGGCCTCGTGCTGCCCGAGCTCAACGGCAAGCTCGACGGCGTGTCGATCCGCGTCCCCACCCCCAACGTGTCGGTGATCGACTTCAAGTTCACCGCCTCGCGCAAGACCAGCGTCAAGGAGGTCAACGAGGCCATCCTCGCCGCCAGCAAGGCGCGCCGCTGGAAGGCCATCCTCGGCTACACCGACGAGCCGCTGGTCTCCATCGACATGAACCACAACGCCAACTCGTCGACCTTCGCCCTCGACCAGACCAAGGTCATCGACGGCAACCTGGTCCGCGTCATGAGCTGGTACGACAACGAGTGGGGCTTCTCCAACCGGATGAGCGACACCGCCGCCGCGATGGGCAAGCTCATCTGACCGGATCGGCGGGACAGCAGATGCAAGGCGGCTTCCGCACCATCGACGATCTCGGCGACGTCGCCGGCAAGCGCATCCTCGTGCGCCTCGATCTCAACGTGCCGCTCGAGAACGGCCGCGTGTCCGACGCGACCCGCATCGAGCGCTCCGCGCCGACCGTTCGCGAGCTCGCCGGCAAGGGCGCTGTGGTCGTCGTGCTGTCCCATTTCGGCCGGCCTAAGGGCAAGGTGGCGCCGGAGATGTCGCTTCGGCCCATCGCCGGCCCGCTTGGCGACGCGGTCGGCCGCAAGGTCCACTTCGTCGCCACCGACTGGAACGACGACGCGCTCGCCCGCGCCGTGCTGGCCGCCGCGCCGGGCGACGTGCTGCTCGCCGAGAACACGCGCTTCCATCCCGGCGAGGAAAAGAACGAGCCCGCCCTCGTCGCCCGCATGGCTGACAGCATGGACGCCTATGTGAACGACGCCTTCTCCGCCGCCCACCGCGCCCATGCCTCCACAGAGGGCGTCGCCCGCCGGCTGCCCGCCGTCGCCGGCCGCGCCATGCAGGCGGAGCTGGAGGCGCTGAACGCCGCGCTGACGGCGCCCGACCGCCCGGTCATGGCGATCGTCGGCGGCGCCAAGATATCCACCAAGCTCGACCTGCTCGGCAATCTTTCCGGCAAGGTAGACAGCATCGTGATCGGCGGCGCCATGGCCAACACCTTCCTCGCCGCCGAAGGCCGCGAGGTCGGCAGGTCGCTGGTCGAGGCGGAGATGTACGACACCGCCCGCGACATCGTGAAGCAGGCCGCCGCGAACGGATGCCGGATCGTCCTGCCGCGCGACGTGGTGGTGGCGAGGGAATTCGCCGCCAACGCCGCGAACCGCGTCTGCGGGCTGGACGAAGTCGCCGCCGACGAGATGATCCTCGACATCGGCCCCGACAGCGTCGAGAGCCTCAAGGCGGCGCTCGCCGACACCCGCACCGTCGTCTGGAACGGCCCTTTCGGCGCCTTCGAGATCGAGCCCTTCAACCGGGGCACCGACGCCGTCGCGCTGGCCGTCGCCGATCTCACCCGCAAGGGCGCGCTGATCTCGGTGGCCGGCGGCGGCGACACCGTGGCCGCCCTCAACCGCTCCGGCGCCGCGGCCGGCTTCACCTATGTGTCGACGGCCGGCGGCGCCTTCCTCGAATGGCTGGAGGGCAAGTCGCTTCCCGGCGTCGAGGCGCTCCGCGCCTGATGGGTTCGCGCCTTTTCGACAGGCTGAAGGCCGACTGCGCCGACGACTGGCGCGCCTATACCCGCCATCGCTTCGTCGAGGGGCTGGGCGACGGCTCGCTGCCTGAGGACGCCTTCCGCCGCTACCTCGTTCAGGACTATCTGTTCCTCATCCAGTTCGCCCGCGCCTACGCGCTCGCCGCCTACAAGGCGCAGACGCTGGCCGACATCCGCGCCACCCGCGAGGGCCTCGGCGCCATCGTCGACACCGAACTCGGCCTGCATGTGCGCATCTGCGCCCGCTGGGGCCTCAGCGAGGCGGATCTGGAAGGCGCGGACGAAGGTTCGGCGACGCTCGCCTATACGCGCTACGTGCTGGAGGCCGGCCACGCCGGCGACCTGCTCGACCTGCTCGCGGCGCTCGCCCCCTGCGTCGTCGGCTATGCGGAGATCGGCCGCGACCTCGCCGCCCGGCCCGACACGCTCGTTGACTCAAATCCCTATCGGGAATGGATCGCGGAGTATTCATCGGATAATTATCAGGCCGTGGCCGAGGCGGCGCGCGGCACGCTCGACAGGCTGGCCGGCGAACTGCTCGCGGAGGCGCGCTATCCGCGCCTTTCGAAGCTGTTCCGCAACGCCGTCCGGCTCGAGGCCGATTTCTGGGAACAGGCGCTCGCCACCGCGGGTTGAGCGCCGAGGACTGAGCAACGCAACGAAGATGAGATGGCAAGGAAGACGACATGAGTGAACGCCTCGAAGACATCGCCCAGGCGATGGTCGCCCCCGGCAAGGGCATTCTGGCCGCCGACGAGAGCTCCGGCACGATCAAGAAGCGCTTCGACACGATCGGCGTCGAATCCACCGCCGACAGCCGCCGCGACTACCGCGAGATGATGTTCCGCACCGAGCCCGCCATGAGCGGCTACATCTCCGGCGTCATCCTCTATGACGAGACGATCCGCCAGAGCGCCCGCGACGGCACGCCGCTGGTCGACCTCATCAAGGCCGCCGGCTCGGTGCCCGG
>JBFWXZ010000295.1:0-2833 GCA_050186955.1 Flavobacteriaceae bacterium | reverse complement strand
CTCCAGCAGCGCGATCTCCTTGTTGAAGGCCGGCGCGTGCTTCAGGAAGATGTCGGCGGCCTCGTCGCGATGGTCGAAGGTGTACTGCCAGCCGCGCTGCGAGGCGCGCAGGAAGCGCTTCAGCATATCGGCGTTCTTCCCTTCCTTGAGCCAGTTGGTGTTGACGATCATCGCGCTCGACAGCGTCGACACGCCGGCCATGTCATAGAGCCGCGTCCAGCCCATCTTCACGCCGGACTGGAGCTGCATGCGCGGCCCCTGGTCCATGAAGTAGCCGAGCAGCGAATCGGCCTGCTTGTTGAGGACCGCCTGCTCCTTCGACTGCGGGTTGGCGACGGTGATGAGCTGCACGTCCTCGACCTTCATGCCGAGCTTGCCCATGAAGGCCGTGAAGATGGCGAGGCTCGCGTCGCCCGCCGTGATGGCGATGCGGCTGCCCTTGATCTCGTCGACCTTCGTCGGCCGCGCGGCGTCGGCGCGGTAGATGAACGCCATCGGGCTCTGCTGCAGCGTGACGCCGACGGCGCGGATCGGCATGCCGGTGCCGATGCCGCGCATCATGGTGGCGGCGTCGACGTAGGCGACCGGGCTCGACGCGTTGGCGACCAGCTGCGACACGGTCGTGGAGCCGCTGCCCTCCATGATTTCGACGTCGAGGCCTTCTTCCTTGTAGAAGCCCTTGTCGAGCGCGACGAAGAACGGCGCGTGCTCGCCGTAGATCGTCCAGTTGAGGCGGAACGGGAACTTGTCCAGCGCCAGAGCCGGGGCCGCCAGCGCGGCCATCGCCGCGGCGGCGACAAGCGATGCAAGGATCCTGCGGTATTTCATGGTGGTTCGTCTCGCTCCCTGGTGAGTGACTGCTGCTTTTAAGTCCGTTGTCCTGCTACATGCCCGCCTCTCCCTCGCGCACGCGATGCGTGACGTGCCAGGGAATGAGCAATGCCTCGATGAACTCGACGATGTAGAAGAAGGCGAGGCCGATGATCGTCAGCGCCACGATGGTGGCGAACATCAGCGACGTCTCCATGTTCGAGTTCGTGACCAGCAGGAGATAGCCGAGCCCCTTGTCGGCGCCGACGAACTCGCCGACCACCGCGCCCGCGATCGCCAGCGTCGCCGCCACCTTCAGGCCGCTGAACAGGTAGGGAAGGCTGGTCGGCAGGCGGAATTTCGTGAACACCTGCAGACGCGAAGCGCCCATCGAGCGGGCGAGGTCCGTCATCTCCGGCGACATCGAGCGCAGGCCGACGGCGGCGTCGATGACGATCGGGAAGAACGAGATCAGGAAGGCGACCATCACCTTCGGCGTCGTGCCGACGCCGAACCAGACGAGGAACAGCGGCGCGATGGCGACCTTGGGCACCACCTGGAAGAACAGCATCGTCGGCATCACGAACTCGTCGAACCGCTTCGACGAGGTGATCGCGATGGCGAGCGGGATGGCGACGGCGACCGCCAGCCCGTAGCCGAGCAGCATTTCGTAGGTCGTGATCCAGCCGTGCTGGACCAGGCGCGGGAATTCGCTGACGAAGGTATGCGCGATCTCGGTCGGCGGCGGCAGCAGGTAGGACGGGACCTTGTAGATGTAGACGTAGAGCTGCCAGGCGAGCAGGAACACGACGACGCCGGCGACGGGCGTCAGCCGCCTGAGGAATCCACCCTCGGAGGTCGCGCCCGATGTACCCGTGTCTGTCGTCATGTCCGCCGTCGCCATCTGCCTGCTCGTTCCTCCGCCTGCTCGACCCTAACAGAGGGCCGGGCGCCGCAACACAACCCTAGGTCTCGATTTTCGCCGCCAGCGTCAATCCGCGCGCAGCCGCCTCGCCCGGCATCACGCCGAGCCCCGGCCGCTGCGGCAGCCCGATGCGCGCCCCCTCCGCGCGCCAGGCCGGATCGGTGACGCCGCACCCCTCCAGGTACTGCGGCCCGTTGAGCGCGGCCGGCACCGCAAGTCCGCCCGCGGCAAAAAGGTGGATCGATGCCGCCAGCGACAGCTCCGGATCGGTCAGCCCGGACGCGAACAGCGCCAGGCCGTTGTCGTGCAGCAGCTTGATGATGCGCGAGGCATTCCACAGCCCGCCGCAGCGCGCCACCTTCATGGCGATGCCGTCCAGCATGCCGAGCGCGATGAATTCTTCCGTCTCGACCGGCGAGACGATGCCCTCGTCCATGAGTACCGGCAGCGCGCCCTGCCGGCGCAGCGCCTGGTAGTCGCGGATGCGGTTGGGCGGCAGCGGGGATTCGATCGCCTTGGCGCCGAGGTCGGCGAGCTTCGGCGCCATCGCCAGCGCGGTGTCGAGATCGTAGGCCGTGTTGGCGTCCGTCCAGTGGAAGCCGTCGGGCGCAAACCGGCAGACCGTCCGCACGAGGTCGAGGTCGTAGGCCGGCGTCTGCGGAGCACCGATCTTGATATTGAAGCTGCTGTAGCCGCGCGCGCGGCCTTCGGCGAGCTGCTGCTCGGCGCCGGCCAGCGTCGGCGCCTGCACCGTCCAGCTCAGCGTCACCTCGCGGCTGCGGATGCCGCCGAGCAGGTCGGCGACGGGGCGCGACGTCTGCTTGCCCCACAGGTCGTGGCAGGCGAGATCGATGGCCGCCTTGCACAGCGGCTGGCCGACCGAGAACGACGGCTTGATCGCGCGCTCCATGCGCGCATGCACGTCGGCGAGATCGGAGGGATCGGCACCGAGGATCGCCTGGGCCAGATAGTCCCGCAGCGTCGACTCGACGGTTTCGGTGGTCTCGTAGGTCCAGGTCTCGACCGGGACCGCCTGCCCCCATCCCTCCACGCCGTTTTCGTCCGTCAGCCGGACGAGCACCGTCGGCCGCTCAGCGT
>JBFWXZ010000294.1:0-2845 GCA_050186955.1 Flavobacteriaceae bacterium | reverse complement strand
GGAGAAGAAGCCCGAGGCGGCCTTGTTGGGCTTGCCCGGCCTGACGCTGACCGTCGGCAGGCGGATGCCGACGCCGTCGACGAAGCCCTTGCGGGTGAAGTCGGCGAGCAGCAGCTCGCCGCAGGCCTTCTGCGCCCCGTAGGAGGTCAGCGGGGTGAGGTGGAAATCGTCGGGGATCGGATCGGGGAACGGCGCGCCGAAGACGGCGATGGACGAGGTGAAGACGAAGCGCGGCGCGTTGCCGGCGGCGCGCGCCGCCTCGAGCATCGCCCGCATGCCGTCGAGATTGATGCGATAGCCCTTGTCGGTCTCGATCTCCGCCTCGCCGGAGACGATGGCCGCGAGGTGGAACACGACGTCGGGGCGCGGCTCGAACAGCGCCGCCGCCGCGCCTTCCCCGGAGATGTCGCCGGCGCGCGCGTCGACGGCGAAGGGAACCGCCTCGGGGACCGGCGGCGGGACGATGTCGTGCAGCGTCGCGGAATCGATCCGGCGGCCGCCGATGGCGCCCTCGCGCGCCAGCCTTTCGACGAGCTTGCGGCCGACCATGCCGCCGGCGCCGGTGACGAGTATGTGCATCTCCGCAGGCCCTACAATGTCCAGCCGCCGTCGATCGGCAGCGCGGTGCCGGTGACGTAGGCGCTCTCGTCGCTGGCGAGGTAGACGGCGAGCGCGCCGATCTCCCAGGGCTCGGCGATGCGGCCCATCGGCTGGCGCGAGACGAACCATTCGCGCGCCTTCTCCTCGCCCCCCATCTCGCCGGCGACGGCGGCGACACGGCCCTCCCAGGACGGCGAGTGGACGACGCCCGGACAGATGGCGTTGCAGCGGATGCCGTCCTTGATGAAGTCGATGGCGACCGCCTTGGTGAGGCCGATGACGGCGGCCTTGGTGGCGCCGTAGACGTAGCGCTTCGGCGTGCCCTTTATCGAGGAGGCGCCCGACGACATGTTGATGATCGAGCCACCGCCGCGCGCCAGCATGCCGGGCAGGAAGGCGGCGATCATGCGGTGCATCGACTTGACGTTGAGGTCGAAGGAGAAGTCCCAGTCCTTGTCGGTGCATTCCAGCACCGTGCCGTGATGCACGAAGCCGGCGACATTGGCGAGGATGTCGACGCCGCCGATCTTCTCGGCGAACTTCTCCACCGAGGCGGTCCTGGTGACGTCGAGCCGGCGCCGCTTCACCCGCCGGACGTCGTTGAGCTTGTCGCGGTCGATGTCGGTCGCCCACACCGTCGCGCCCTCCGCCGCGAAGGCCTCGGCGATGGCGCGGCCGATGCCCTGCCCCGCGGCGGTGACGACGGCCACCTTTCCCTTCAGTCTGCCGGCCATTTGTCCTCCCTGCCGTCACGGGGCTCCGGCCCCCGGTTTTTATGTATACGCAATCAGTGCCGCGAAACGGCCCGAAAGGCAATCGCGGGCGGCGCTGCGTCGTGTTAAACCTCGTAAAGAACGCGAATTCGAGGGAGATTTGCGCGTGCCCGGCGAGAAAGCCTTCGACCTTCCCGACCCGCCGCCCGGCGAAAGCTACGGCTCGGCGATCATCGCGCCGGCGGCGCCCGAGGAGCGCGCCGCCCTCAACGGCGCCGCCTATGTCAGCGCCGTGCTCGCCTGCGTCGAGGCGCTGGCGGCGATCTTCACCGGCTCGCTGGCGCTGATGGCGATCGCGGTGGATTCCGCCGAGGACGCGGCGCATTACGGGCTCGCCAGCCTGACCTCGGGGCGGCCGCGCCACTGGTTCATCGCCGGCCTCGCCCTGCTCGGGGCGTTCGCGCTCGCCGCCTATTGCTGGATCGGCTGGACGGCGTTCACCGCCTTCACCGGCGCCGCGCCGCCCAATCCGTGGATCATGATGGGCGTGGCGGCGCTGTCGCTGATTGGCAATCTGTGGTGCGTGTGGAAGCTGCGCGGCCTGCGCTACGTGACCGGCGAGCTCTCCTTCGCCTGGGCGGAGACGCGTTGGGACTTCCTCGCCGATCTCGGCGTCATCGTCGCCGCCATGGCGGTGTCCGACTGGGCGCAGCGCTGGCCCGACACCACCGCCGGGCTGATCATCGCGGCGGTCAACCTGGTCGGCATCGTCCGGCTGGGGGCCAGCGCCTTCCGCGCCGCGCGCGACGCGATGTGAGGCGTCAACCGCCGAGCGTGCGGCGCTGGCGGCCGTCAGCGTCGAAATTCGCCGGATCGAGCCAGGCCTCGAAGCGCGCCTTCAGCGCCGGCCATTCGCCATCGACGATCGAGAACCACGCGGTGTCGCGGTTGCGGCCCTTGACGATCAGGTGCTGGCGGAACAGCCCCTCATAGTCGAAGCCCAGCCTGACAGCGGCCCTTTTCGAGCCCTCGTTGCGGTTGTCGCACTTCCATTCGTAGCGCCGGTAGCCGAGCTCGTCGAAGACGCGGCGCATCAGCAGATACATCGCCTCGGTGGCGGCGGGCGTCTTCTGCAGCGCCGGCGCATAGTTGATGTGGCCGACCTCGATGACGCCGTTCTTCTCGTCGATGCGCATCAGGCTGGCGACGCCGAGCGCCCTGCCGCCTTGCCTGTCGACGATCGCGTGGAACATCGGGTCGGCGCCGAAATAGGTGGCCCTGGCGAAGTCGCGGAAGGCGTCTTCGCCGGCGAAGGGGCCGTAGGGCAGATAGTCCCAGATCGGATCGGCGCCGGGCGCGCTGTAGGCGGCCCAGAGATCGGGCAGGTGGCGCTCCGCCACCGGCTCGACGGTGACGAGGCGGCCGGTCATCGGCGTCTGCGGCGGCCGCGGGCGCGGCTTCCAGTTCGTAAGGTCGGTCACGGCTCGCTCAGTGGTTGTCGCGCGGCACTCCGCTCTCGGCGACACGCTGAT
>JBFWXZ010000293.1:0-2869 GCA_050186955.1 Flavobacteriaceae bacterium | reverse complement strand
GTCCTCGCCATCGCCGCCTACAATGCCGGGCGCAGCCGCGCCGACGAATGGGTGCAGCGCAATGGCGACCCGCGCCGCGGCGATGTCGATCCCATCGACTGGATCGAGCGGATTCCCTTCACCGAGACCCGCGAATACGTCCAGAAGGTGCTGGAGAATTTGCAGGTCTACCGGACGATCCTGCCCGGCGTCGACGGCACGCTCGCCATCGTCGACGACCTGCGCCGGGGAAGCTGAGCCGGGAAGCTGAACCGCCCGCAGGTCGTCCTCGCCCTTGACACCGCCGGGCGCGGCGACCCAAAAGACCGCCCCGATCTCGAATTACGGTGCGGAGCCGATGTCCGAAAGCGCCCCCTATCGCAGCGTCATGATCACCATGCGCGACGGCCTGCGCGTCCACGCCCGCGACTACGAGGGCAACCCGGCGCTGACGCCGGTGCTGTGCCTGCCGGGGCTGAGCCGCACGGCGCGCGACTTCGAGGCGCTCGCCGACCATCTCGCCGGCCACAAGCACCGGCCGCGCCGCGTCGTGGTGCTGGAATCGCGCGGACGCGGGCAGTCCGAGCACGACCGAAACTGGGAGAACTATTCGCCCCTCGTCGAGGCGCAGGACGCCCTCGATACGATCGTCGCGCTCTCCATCGACCCGGCGGTGATCGTCGGCACCTCGCGCGGCGGCATCCTCGCCATGCTGATGGCGGCGATGCGCCCCGGCGTCTTCGCCGGCTGCGTGATGAACGACATCGGCCCGGTCATCGAGATGCAGGGGCTGGCGCGCATCAAGAACCACCTTTCCGGCGACAACCGCGTGCGCGACTGGGCGCAGGCGGTCGACGCGGTGCGCAAGAGCATGGCGCCGCAGTTCCCCGGCTTCGACGCCGCCGACTGGGAGAAATACGCCCGCGCCACCTATGCGGAAACGCCCGACGGGCCGGTGCGCGACTTCGACCCGGCGATCATGAAGCCGATGGCGGGTATCGACTTCCGCGAGAAGATGCCGCCGCTGTGGCCGCAATTCGCGGGCCTGCGCCACGTGCCGCTGATGGTGATCCGCGGCGCCCTCTCGGACATCCTGTCCGCCGAAACGGTGACGCAGATGGGGCGTCTTCACCCGCGTCTGGAGGCCATCGAGGTCGCCGGCCAGGGCCACGCGCCGATCCTCGACGGCGCGCAGCTCCTCGCCCGCATCTCCGGCTTCGTCACCGGCACTGACCGGGCGAAGGCGGCCTGAGCGACCCTATCTGGAGGGTTTCGCCAGCTTCTTGGCCTGGCCGACCCAGTCCTCGCGCTCGATGCGGCCGTGGAAGGTCAGCAGCTCGTCGAAACGCGCCACGTCGGCCTTCTTCCAGGCGGCGATCTGCGCATAGCGCGTGACGCCCTCCTTGTTGAGGCGCTGCTCGTTGAGCTTGCCGATTCCCTTGATCTTCTTGAGGTCGTCGGGCGCGGCGGCCTTCGCCGGCGCGGCTTTCGGCTTCGCGGCCTTCGGTTTCGCCGCCGGCTTGGCGGCGGTCTTGCGCGCGGCGGGCGCCTTCGCGGCCTTGGGCTTGGCTGCCCTCGATTTGGCGGCTTTCGCCGGCGCGGCGGCCGTCATGACCGGCGCGGCGAGCGTCTCCACCGCCGCCTCCGCCTGCGCGGCGGACGGCACTTCGGCGGCGGCGACCGTTTCCGGCGGCGAGCCCCGCGTGCCCGTATCCGCGCCCTGCCCCATCACCCGGCGCAGCACGCAGCCGATGGCGCAGCCCACGAGAAAAGCGATCAGCAGCAGCAGGAACGTCTGCAGCACCATGATACCCATGTCGTTCTACTCCGTTATTTGGGGGCCGACGCGACCCAACCGGTCACGACGCCGATCAGCAGCGCGATCAGCAGGAAGGCCCAGTACTGGCCAGCCAGATACATCATCCTTGGCGATCTCCTTCAGGTTCCGCCGAGCACGAAGAATTCGATGCGGCGGTTCGCGGCCTTCCCGGCCGCCGATTCGTTGGAGGCGACGGGCCGCGTCTGGCCGAAGCCGACCGCGGTCATCCGCCATTCGGCGACCCCCGCCCCGGCGAGCCAGGCGACGACCGCCTTCGCCCGTTCGAGGCTGAGCGCCATGTTCTGCGCGTCGCCGCCGTCGGAATCGGTGTGCCCGGCGATCGACAGCCGCGCCTTCGGGCAGCCCTTCACCGCCGCCGCGATGCGCGACAGCAGCCCGCCGCTCGAGTCGCGGATCGCCGCGCGGCCGGGCTCGAACTCGATGGTCTCGCCCGCCAGCAACGCCCGCACCTCCTGCGCGCAATTGTCGGCCTGCGCGGCCTCGCCCGTTTGCGCATCGGGGGCGGAGGCCCCGGCAGGGGTTTCGGCGGGTGTCGCCGACCCGGTGGTCTCCGGCTCGGCGGGTTCCGTCGCCGGCGCCGCCGCGACGGGCGTTTCCACCGCCGGCGCGCGCACGTCGACGGCGCTGGAGAATCCCGCCGGCAGCCCCAGCGAGACGATGCCGGCGACGGCGTCGCGCGCTCCCTCGTCCGCGGCCTCGCCGTAAAGCGCGAAGGCACCGTCCTGCAGGCCGGCCTGCCCGCGCTGGAGCCCCGCCGCCGCCTTCACCGCCAGCATGGCGACCGCCAGGAAGCCGTCCGGCGCGCCGGCGGCGATCGCCAGCCGGTCGTCCACTTCGCGGCCCGGAAACGCGTCCGCCGCCTCGTCGAGTAGCGCGCGATGCGCGTCGGCGTCCGGCACATAACCGAGCAGGATCACCGGACCGCTGTCGCCCAGCACCGCCGAGAACGCGTAGGGAGAGGCGGCGGGAACCGGCGGCGGCGTGACCTCGACGCTCGCGAAGGAAAACCGCGCCGGCGGCTCGGAGAGCATGGCCCCGAGCCTGTCGAAC
>JBFWXZ010000292.1:0-2946 GCA_050186955.1 Flavobacteriaceae bacterium | reverse complement strand
ATGCAGGCGATGCCGATGGCGCCGCCGAACAGCCCGAACACCATCACCGGCCGGTCGCCGAAACGCTTCACCGCCGGCCCGACCAGCACGCCCTGCACCAGCATGTCGAGCACGCCGACCATCGCCAGCAGGAAGCCGACCTGGCTCGGACCCCAACCGTAGCGATACGCGGCGTATAGCACGAACACGGCGGAGAAGACGTGATGCGCGAAATGCAGCAGGAAGGTCACGACCGCCAGCCCGGACAGTTCGGGATGCGAGCCGAGCAGCTTCATCGCGCCGAACGGGTTGGCGCGCCGCCACGAGAACGCCATGCGCTTCTCCGGCGGGAGCGATTCCGGCAGGATCGCCAGTCCGTAGAGGAAGGCGACGCCGCTCAGGCCGGCCGCGACCCAGAAGGGCGCGCGCGGCGAGAACTCGCCGAGCACGCCGCCGAGCAGCGGGCCGGCCACGAAGCCGGCGCTGAAGGCGGCGCCGATCAGGCCGTAGCCGCGCGCCCGGCCCTCCGGCGCGGTGATGTCGGCCATGTAGGCGAAGGCCGTGGTGAAGCTGGACGAAGTGATGCCGGCGACGATGCGGCCGAGCGCCAGCCACCAGAGGTTCGGCGCCAGCGCCATCAGCACATAGTCGGCAGCGAGCCCGAGCGTGGAGAGCAGGATCACCGGGCGGCGGCCGTAGCGGTCCGACAGCGAGCCGATGATCGGCGAGCAGATGAACTGCATGACGGCCCACAGCGCCACGAACACGCCGTTGATCCAGCCGGCTTCGGCGTTGGAGCCGGTGAACTCCTCGATCAGCGCCGGGAAGACGGGGATGATGATCCCCATCGCAACGATGTCGAGCACCGCGGTGACGAAGATGAAGGCGATGGCGGCGTTGCGCCGCGATCCGGGCAGCAGGGTCATTGTCGTATGTCTCTGTCGTCTTTTTGTCGCGGCGGGCTGCGGCGGGGGCGGTCACACATGGCGTCCGGAGGCGCGACGGCGGCTTTATACGGCGCGGCGTCGCCCGATGCCACCCTCCGCGTTCGCGCCAGCGGCCGGCTCCTGACATCGTGTTGTCAGGGGGGCGCTGTCACGGGCGTCGTCCTGATTTGGCCGATATCGCGGCGCAGGGTCCCGCCTGAAGCAGGAACCGCGAATGCTCAAGGCCGCATCCATAGCGCTCTGCATGAGCTGCGCCGTCCCGGCCGGCGGCATGGTGGCGGCGCAGGGCGATACGGTCGATGTCGAGCTGGTGCTGGCGGTCGACGTATCGCGCTCGATGGACTCGCACGAATTCGCGCTGCAGCGGCGCGGCTATGCCGATGCGCTGCGCCATCCGGACTTCCTCGCCGCGGTGAAATCCGGCGCGCATGGCCGCATCGCGCTCGCCTATTTCGAATGGGCCGGCGCGCAGCAGCCGATGTCCGTGGTGGAGTGGGCGGTGATCGACGGCGCCGAGAGCGCCGCCGCCTTCGCGGCGCGCATCGAGGGGCGACCCGATCTCGGCTCGCGCTTCGGCACGTCCATCTCCTACGCGCTGGACTATGGCGCGGCCCTGTTCGCGCAGAACGGCGTCGACGCCTGGCGCAAGGTGATCGACGTTTCCGGCGACGGCCCCAACAATATGGGCGGGCCGGTGACCGAGGCGCGCGACCGGGCGCTGGCGCAGGGGCTCGTTATCAACGGCCTGCCGATCCTGATCAGCCCGTCGCGCGCCTTCAAGAACCTTGACCAGTACTACGCGGATTGCGTGACCGGCGGGCCGGGTTCATTCGTCATGCCGGTCTACGACGTGGCCGAGTTCACCACCGCGATCCGGCGCAAGCTGATCCTCGAAGTCAGCGGCGCGCCGCCGGAAGCGCGCATCGTTCCGGTCGCGGCCGCGACCCCGGCAGACTGCGTCGGCGCCCAGCGCGACCGGCGTTTCCAGCGCGGCATCGGCGTTCCCGAGAACGGCTGAACGCTTCCTCCATCGCCGTTAACCATACCGCCGCATGCCCGGGTACAAGCCGGGAACGCGGCCGGCCCGCGCCTTGCTGGCCGCCGGCGACGCGGTTAATGCTTCGTTAATTCCAGTGGGTCGGTGCATGTTCGGCGTTTCGAAAGGGTCTTTACGGCCGTGGCAGTCCGCGCTTCTTGACGCAAACCCGTGGCTTGCCGCGCTCGACGACCTTGAGGCGGCGCTGACGCCGGGAAGCGGCGCCGCCGATTCCCGGAACTTCCGCGAGGCGCGCGCCCGCGCCCAGGCCGACCGGCTTGCTGCGGGCGATGGCGACTGGAACGGCTGGGCCATGCGCATGACCGCGACGCGCGGCCAGTGCGCCGGCGACCCGGCCGCGCTGTCGCTCTGGGAGGCTTTGGCGCTCGCCGACTTCTCCGGCATCACCTGTGAGCGCGCCGCCGAATTCTCGGCGTTGGAGTTTCCCGGTCGCGCCGATTTCTCCAATGCGATCTTCAAGGCCGACGCCTATTTCCACGCCGTGCATTTCCGCGGCGACGCCGACTTCGCCGGCGCGGTGTTCGCGCGCCGCGCCTATTTCGAAAACTCTCAGTTCGGCGGCAGCGCCTCCTTCGCGCATGTGCTGTTCGGCGGCAGCGCGCAACTGCGCGAGGCCCGTTTCACCGGCCCGGTCAATTTCTCCGATGCCGAGTTCCAGCGCGACGTGTGGTTCCGCGGCAGCCGCTTCGCCGCGCCGCTGGTCTTCGCCGACGCGCGCTTCCACGGCGACGCCGGGCTGGGCAATTGCAGCTACGCCGCCTTCGTCGATTTCTCGCGCGCGACCTTCGAGGACGCGGCCGGTTTCGACGCGGCGCGCTTCGACAGCGTCGTGAGCTTTCGTCAGGCCGGTTTCGACGGCAAGCTATGGCTCAACGACGCGCGCTTCGCCGCCGACGTCGATCTCTCGCATGCCCGCTTCGGCGGCGACGTCATCGTCGACGGCGTGTGGCAGGCGAAGGGCGC
>JBFWXZ010000291.1:0-2950 GCA_050186955.1 Flavobacteriaceae bacterium | reverse complement strand
ATCTGCATCTTCACCAGATCGCCGGCACGATAGTCGGTGAGCTGGTAGTCGAAGGAGGCATAGCCCTTGGAGACCGATTTCAGCCGGTCGTAGAAATCGAAGACGACCTCGTTGAGCGGCAAATCGTAGACCAGCATGGCGCGGCTGCCGACATAGGAGAGATCGACCTGGATGCCGCGCCGCTCCTGGCAGAGCTTGAGGATCGCCCCGAGATACTCGTCGGGCGTCAGCAGGGTCGCGCGGATCCACGGCTCGGCGATCTCGGCGATCTTGACGACGTCGGGCATGTCGACCGGGTTGTGGAGCTCCATGGTCTCGCCATTGGTCAGCGCCAGCCGGTAGACGACCGAGGGCGCCGTGGCGATCAGGTCGAGGTCGAATTCGCGCTCCAGCCGCTCCTGGATGATCTCCAGATGCAGCAGGCCGAGAAAGCCGCAGCGGAAGCCGAAGCCGAGGGCGGCGGAGGTCTCCATCTCGAAGGAGAAGCTGGCGTCGTTGAGCCGCAGCTTGCCCATCGCCGCGCGCAGATCCTCGAAATCCGCCGCATCGACCGGGAAGAGGCCGCAGAACACCACCGGCTGGGCGGGGCGGAAGCCGGGCAGCATGTCCGTCGCCGGCCGGCGCTCCTCGGTGATGGTGTCGCCGACGCGGGTATCGGCGACCTCCTTGATCGAGCCGGTGAGGAAGCCGAGCTCGCCGGGGCCGAGCTCGCCCCAGTCGACCAGCTTCGGCGTGAAGATGCCGACCTTGTCGACCTCGTAGGCCGCGCCAGTCCCCATCATGCGGATCTTCATGCCCTTCTTCAGCACGCCGTCGACGACGCGCACCAGCACGATGACGCCGAGATAGGGGTCGTACCAGCTGTCGACGAGCAGCGCCTTGAGCGGCGCGTCGAGCCTGCCCTTAGGCGGTGGCAGGCGATGGACGATCGCCTCCAGCACCGCGGCGACGCCGATGCCGGTCTTGGCGGAGATCTCCAGCGCGTCGGAGGCGTCGAGGCCGATCACGTCCTCAATCTGCTGCTTGACGCGCTCGGGCTCGGCGGCGGGCAGGTCGACCTTGTTGAGGACGGGAACGATCTCGTGGTCGTTGTCGAGCGCCTGGTAGACATTTGCCAGCGTCTGCGCCTCGACGCCCTGGCTGGCGTCGACGACGAGCAGCGAGCCCTCGCAGGCGGCGAGCGAGCGGTTCACCTCATAGGCGAAGTCGACATGGCCGGGCGTGTCGATGAGGTTGAGGACGTAGTCCTCGCCGTTCTTCGCCTTGTAGTGCAGGCGCACCGTCTGCGCCTTGATGGTGATGCCGCGCTCGCGCTCGATATCCATGGAATCGAGCACCTGCTCGCGCATCTCGCGCTCGCTCAGCCCGCCGGTGATCTGGATCAGGCGGTCGGCGAGGGTGGACTTGCCATGGTCGATATGGGCGACGATGGCGAAGTTGCGGATGTGGTCGAGGGGCGTCGTCATGGCGAGGCGAGATAGCACGCCGCCCCGGTCTCGGAAAGCGAATTGCGGCGCTGCGGCAAACCGCTGCGGGAGGCCGCGCCACCGAGCCTTAAGCGGCTCGCCGGCAGCTTCGCGGAAACCCCCGCGAAACCCTGTCGACGGCTGGCGGTGCGCTTACTCGGCGGCTTCGGCGAGCGACGGCGCGGCGAGGCGCACGTCGGCGTCGACATGGCTCTCGAACTTGGCGAAGTTCTCCGCGAACATCGCGGCGAGCTTCGCCGCCTGCGCGTCGTAGGCCTTGGCGTCCGGCCAGGTAGCACGCGGATCGAGGATCGCCGAATCCACGCCCGGCACGGAAACCGGCACCTGAAAGCCGAATACCGGATCGGTGCGCGTCTCGGCGTCGGCGAGCGAACCGTCGAGGCCCGCCGTCAGCAGGGTGCGGGTGACCGAGATCGGCATGCGCCGGCCGGCGCCGTGCGCGCCGCCGGTCCAGCCGGTGTTGACCAGCCAGCAATCGGCGCCGTGCCTTGCGATGAGGTCGCGCAGCATGTTGCCGTAGACGGAGGGGTGGCGCGGCATGAAGGGAGCGCCGAAGCAGGTGGAGAAGGTCGCGACCGGCTCGTTGCCCATGCCCTTCTCGGTGCCGGCGACCTTGGCGGTGTAGCCGGACAGGAAGTGGTACATGGCCTGGCTCGGCGTCAGCCTGGCGATGGGCGGCATGACGCCGAAGGCGTCGCAGGTCAGCATGATGACGTTCTTCGGCTGGCCGGCGCGGCCCGACAGGCTGGCGTTGGGAATCGCCTCGATCGGATAGGCGCAGCGCGCGTTCTCGGTCAGGCTGCCATCGTCGAAATCGGGAAGCCGCGTGACCTCGTCGATGACGACGTTCTCCAGCACGGTGCCGAACATCTCGGTGGTCGCGTAGATCTCCGGCTCGGCCTCGCGCGACAGGCGGATGGTCTTGGCGTAGCAGCCGCCCTCGAAGTTGAAGATGCCGTCCCTGGTCCAGCCGTGCTCGTCGTCGCCGACGAGCGTGCGTTTCGGATCGGCCGACAGCGTCGTCTTGCCGGTGCCGGAAAGGCCGAAGAAGATCGCGGAATCGCCGTTCGGACCCTCATTGGCCGAGCAATGCATCGGCATGACGCCCTTGGCCGGCAGGATGTAGTTGAGGAACGAGAATACCGACTTCTTCATCTCGCCGGCATAGGAGGTGCCGCCGATCAGGACGATGCCGCGGGTGAAGTCGACGGCGATGACGGTCTCGCTGCGGCAGCCGTGACGCGCCGGGTCGGCGCGGAAGGTCGGCAGGTCGAGAATGGTCATCTGCGGCACGAAGTCCTCGAGCGCGGCGCGCTCGGGGCGGATCAGCATGTAGCGGATGAAGAGCGCGTGCCAGGCATAGTCGGTGTAGACGCGCACACGGATGCGGTTGTCGGGATCGGCACCGCCTTAGAGGTCCTGGCCGTGCAGTTCCGTGCCCTCGGCGAAGGCCAGCATGTCCG
>JBFWXZ010000290.1:0-2971 GCA_050186955.1 Flavobacteriaceae bacterium | reverse complement strand
CTGGTGATCACCGCGACGGGCATGTTCTTCTTCTTCTCGGCGGCGCGGCTGACCGGCACCTATACCGGCCTGATCCTCGCCCACGCGGTGCTCGGCACGCCCTTCGTCATCATCACCGTGACGGCGACGCTGGTCGGCTTCGACAAGAGCCTGATCCGGGCCTCGCAGAGCCTCGGCGCCGACCCCGTCACCACCTTCTTCAAGGTGCAGCTGCCGCTGATCACGCCGGGCGTCATCTCCGGCGGGCTGTTCGCCTTCATCACCTCCTTCGACGAGGTGGTGGCGATCCTGTTCCTCGCCGATCCCACGCAGCGGACGATCCCGCGGCAGATGTGGTCGGGCATCCGCGAGCAGATCAGCCCGACGATCCTCGCGGTGGCGACGATCCTGGTCATCATCTCGATCGCGCTGCTGACGGTGCTCGAACTGCTGCGACGGCGCTCCGAGCGGCTGCGCGGGATCAGGCCGACCTGACAGGCGCCATGCGCAGGGCGGCGGCACTGTCGGCGCTGGTCCTGCTGCTGCTCCTTGCCGCGCCCGGCGACAACCGCGCCGCCCGCCAGGACGAGGTGGACCTGCGGCTCGTCTTCGCCGTCGACAGTTCCTACAGCGTCAATGTCAGCGAGTTCGCCCTGCAGCAGCGCGGCATGGCGCTGGCGCTGCGCGACCCGGAGGTCATGGAGGCGATCGCCGCCGGCCGCCACCGGCGCATCGCGCTGACGGTGATCCAGTGGGCGCATTTCGACAGCCAGCAGACGGTGCTGCCGTGGACGGTCATCGAGACGCCGGCGGAGGCCGACGCGGCGGCGGCGATCCTCGAGCGGCAGGGGCGCGCGGCGGTGGTTGGCACCACCTCGATGTCGGGGGCGATCCGCGCCGGGATCGAGGCGCTGGCGGAGACGACGTCACTCGGCGGGCGGGCGGTGATCGACCTCGCCGCCGACGGCACCAACAATAGCGGGCCGGACGTCGAGATCTACCGCGACCTCGCGGTCTCGCTCGGGGTGACGGTGAACGGGCTGGCGATCCTCAACGAGGTCATCTACCTGCACCACTACATGCGCAACCACATGATCGGCGGGCCGGGCGCCTTCGTCGAGGTGGCGAGCGACTACAAGGACTTCGCCGAAGCCTTCAAGCGCAAGCTGATCCGGGAGATCCGCGGCAATTTCGTCTCCTGACGGAGCGTCATCAAAACTTCATTTGACGCTGGCAATCAATTCCATAAATCTGGATATATGGATACAAATCAGGCCATCAAGGCGCTGTCGGCGCTCGCCCAGCCGACCCGCATGGAGACGTTCCGCCGGCTGGTGCGCAGCGAGCCGGACGGCATCGCCGCCGGCGAGCTCGCGCGGCTCGCCGGGGTTCCCCAGAACACCATGTCGGCGCATCTGGCGGCGCTGTCGCGGGCCGGGCTCGCGCAGGGCACGCGCGAGGGCCGCTCGATCGTCTACCGTGCCGACCTCGACCGGTTCCGGGGAGTGGCGCTCTACCTGCTCAAGGATTGCTGCGACGGGCGGCCGGAGATCTGCGGGCCCGTCGTCGACAGTCTCTCTCCCTGCTGCCCCTGAGGAAACGGACAGATGAGCGACCGCAAATACAACGTGCTCTTCCTGTGCACCGGCAACAGCGCCCGCTCGATCCTCGCCGAGGGCATCCTGTGCAAGGACGGGGCGGGGCGCTTCGAGGCCTTCTCCGCCGGCAGCATGCCGAAGGGCGGGGTCAACCCGATGGCGCTGACGGTGCTCGAGGCGAACAACTATCCCGCGGACGGGATGCGCTCCAAGAGCTGGGACGAGTTCGCGGCCCCCGGCGCGCCGGCGATGGATTTCGTCTTCACCGTCTGCGACAGCGCCGCCGGCGAGGCCTGCCCGGTGTGGCCGGGGCAGCCGATGACGGCGCATTGGGGGATCGAGGACCCCGCCGCAGTCGAGGGCACGGACATCGAGAAGGAGCGGGCGTTCCAGCAGGCCTTCCGCTTCCTCAGGAGCCGCATCTCGGTGTTCCTGAGCCTGCCGCTCGCCAGCATCGACAGGCTGTCGCTCGGCGCCAGGCTCAAGGAGATCGGGCGCGGCGAGGGCGCCAGCGAGGCGGCCAAGGGGGTTTCGCGGTGAGCGGCTTCGACCTGAAGCGCCGGCTCGCGGCGGAAGCGCTCGGCACCGGCATGCTGGTCGCCGCCGTCGTCGGCTCCGGCATCATGGCCGAGACGCTGACCGGCGACGTGGCGCTGCAACTGCTCTGCAACACGCTGCCGACGGGAGCCATCCT
The DNA here is from genome assembly GCA_050186955.1 of Flavobacteriaceae bacterium. Lineage (GTDB taxonomy): Bacteria > Pseudomonadota > Alphaproteobacteria > Rhizobiales > Tepidamorphaceae > JACKJP01. The sequence goes on along the minus strand of JBFWXZ010000290.1, from coordinate 700 downwards.
CGTCGTCCTCATCACCATTCTCGGCCCCGTCTCGGGCGCCCATTTCAACCCCGCCGTGTCGCTGGTCATGGGCTGGCGCGGCGATCTGGCGCGCGGCGACATCGCGCCCTATCTGGTCGCCCAGATCGCCGGCGGCATCGCCGGGGCGGTCGTCGCGCATGCGATGTTCGGCCTGCCGCTGGTGGAATTCTCGGCCAAGGTGCGCAGCGGCGCCCCGCAATGGTTCTCGGAAGGGGTCGCCGCCTTCGGCCTTCTCGGCGCGATCCTCGCCGGGCTGCGGTTCAGGGCGGACGCGGTGCCGTGGCTGGTCGGCCTCTACATCACGTCGGCCTACTGGTTCACCGCCTCGACCTCGTTCGCCAATCCCGCGGTCGCCATCGCGCGGGCGGCGACCAACAGCTTCTCCGGCATCCGGCCGGTCGACCTGCCGGGCTTCATCGCCGCCGAGATCGCCGGCGCGTTCCTCGCCGCGGCGCTCTTCGGCTGGCTGCTGCGCGCCGGGCCGCTCAGCCGGGAAGCGGCTTGAAGGGCGGCGAGGGAACCCACTTCTTCTTGTCGAAATCCCAGGTCTCGTAGACCCAGGGCTTTCCGGCGTCCCGGGAACGGCGGCGGCGGCCGGGCACCGGAACGCCGGAATCGTCGATCTCCTTCAGCCAGAATTCCTCGACGACCTGGCGGGCGCGCTTGTTGGGCTGCCGCG
>JBFWXZ010000289.1:0-3011 GCA_050186955.1 Flavobacteriaceae bacterium | reverse complement strand
CTCGTCGAGCCGCTGAAGATGGAGAACGGCTGGGAATTCTCCGACACCCCTCCCGACCCTCTCGCCGGTGCCCGCTTCCTCTACGAGCGCTACCTCGCCGCCGCCCCCGCCTATACGGGGCGCGTCACCGTGCCGGTGCTGTGGGACAGGGAGCGCGGCACCATCGTCTCCAACGAATCCGCCGAGATCATCCGCATGATGAATTCGGCCTTCCCCGATCTGACCGGAGGCACCCGCGACTACTATCCGCAGGCGCTTCGCGGCGAGATCGACCGCATCAACGAGCGCGTCTACACGGCGATCAACAACGGCGTCTACAAGGCCGGCTTCGCCACCGCGCAGGCTCCCTACGAGGAGGCGGTGGCGGCGCTATTCGAGGCCCTCGACGACATCGAGGAGACGCTGTCGCTCAGCCGCTTCCTCGCCGGGCGCGAGATCACCGAGGCCGACTGGCGGCTATTCACGACGCTGGTGCGCTTCGACGCCGTCTATCACGGCCACTTCAAATGCAATCTGCGCCGCATCGAGGACTATCCGAACCTGTCGAACTATCTGCGCCAGCTCTACCAGGCGCCGGGCGTCGCCGGGACGGTCGATTTCGCCCACATCAAGACGCATTATTACGGCAGCCACCGCACCATCAACCCGACCGGCATCGTGCCCGCCGGCCCGCTGCTCGACTACGCCCACCCGCACGATCGCGGCGACCTGGCCCTGTAGGGGACTACCAGTCCGGCGCGGGCCTCGCGCCGCCGAGGATCTCCGCGATGCGCCGCCGCGTGCCGGCGCTCGTGCCCTGCGGCAGCGCGTCGGCGGCGAAGAAGCCCTGCTCGGCGATCTCCGCGTTCGGCGGCGGCACCGCGTCGCGCGTCCACGCGGCGACGGTGAACAACGCCACATGGTCGCCGGGGAACGACACGCCGTTGTGGTAGAGGCCGAACAGCGCCGCCTCCCCGGCGATCGCCGCGCCCGTCTCCTCCAGCACCTCGCGCTCCAGCGCGCGGATCGCCGTCTCGCCGCGCTCGACGCCGCCGCCGGGGAAATGCCAGCCCGGCGTATAGCCGTGGCGGATCAGCAGGAAGCGTCCCTCGCCGTCGCGCAGCACGCCGCGCACGCCGAGCGTCAGCCCGCGCGTCAGCCGGAACCAGGGATGCAGCAGCAGGCGCTTGGCCAGTCCTTCCAAAGGGCGTCTCCCCGTCTCGCCGCCAACGACCGATCATCCCCGTTTAACACGGCGATAACCGGCCATGCAGCCATTGCAGGTCAGCCAAGCCTTTGCATGGCTGGAAGGGGTCGGGGCGCGGGTTTATATGCAGTGCACAAATTCAGACGGCATCGCTTCTTCCCGGGGGGAACAGGCTGGATGCCGGAAAGATGGAGACAGGCAAATGCTGCGCAATTTCTTCCGTCGCTGGAGCCCCGCGATCGACGTTCGCGACGGCCGCTCCACGGTTGCCCTCATGACCTTCTGCGGCAACTGACGCGACTTCGAACACGGACTATCCTGACCTGAAGCGGCGCGGGGTGGCTCAACGAGCCCTCCGCGCCTTTTCTTTTGCCGCCCGCGCAAGCGGCTGCTAGGTAGCCGATCGATGTTCCGGCTCGCCCATCTCACCGACCCGCACCTGCCCTTTCCGCGCCGCCCGCGCATCCGCCATCTCGCCTCCAAGCGGGTGATCGGCTTTTCCAACTGGGTGCGCGGCAGGAAGCAGATTCACCGCCCCGACATCCTCGACACGCTGGTCGCCGACATCCACGCCAGCGGCGTCGACCACATCGCCTGCACCGGCGATCTCGTGAACATCGCGACGCCCGACGAGTTCCTGCCGGCGCGGCGCTTCCTCGAGCGGCTCGGCGGCCCCGACTTCGTCTCGCTGGTGCCCGGCAACCACGACGCCTATGCCGGCGTGTGGACCGAGCACGCCTGGCGCGAATGGGGTCCCTACATGACCGGCGACGTGCCGGTCGAGCGCGACCGCGAGAAGCATTTCGCGGGCTTCCCCTGGCTGCGCCGGCGCGGTTCCGTGGCGCTCGTCGGCATCTCCTCCGCCGTGACCACGCGGCCCTTTCGCGCCTCCGGCCGGGTCGGCGACAGGCAGTTGCAGCGCATCGCCGACGTGCTCGCGGAACTGAAGGGCGAGGACCTCTACCGCATCGTGCTGATCCACCACAGCCCGATTCCCGGCGACCGCAGCCGCGACCTGCATGACGGCGCGCGGCTCTGCGACCTGCTGCTCGATTGCGGCGCCGACCTCGTGCTGCACGGCCACGACCACGTGGCGACGCTCAACGCCGTCAACCGCGATGGGCAGACGATACCGGTGATCTGCACGCCCTCCGCCTCCGCCCTGCCGCATGGCCGCAAGCCGGGCGCGCAATGGTCGCTGATCGAGGTGGAGAGGAAGGGCAACGCCCACGCCGCGACGCTCGAGCGCCGCAGCGTCACCGCGCCGGGCGCGCCGCTCGAAGTGGTCGAGAAGGTTTCTCTCTAGAGCCCCATCAGCCACAGGCTGCCGGCGAACAGGCCGACCGCCCCGCACAGCAGGCCGAGCAGGAAGGTGACGATCACCATCGGCCAGCCGAACCGGCGCTGGGGCATGCTGGCCGCTTCCGGTTCCCCGGCGCGCTCCGCCCCGGCCTCGCCCTCATCCGCGAGGCCGAGCGGCATCGTGTCGCTCACCAGCGCCCGCTCGCGCTCCAGCATCCGCCGCGCCACATAGTCGGTGACGCGTCCCGCCATCTCGACCATGTTCGCCGTCTCCAGCACGACATGGCGGCCGTGCCGGTTCTCCTGCACGAAGCGGTAGGTGCGCTTGTCGCGGCCCATCGAGACATGCGCCAGCACGTCGATCCACAGCCGCGGCGGCGAGCCGGGCAGGATGCGGAACTCGAACAGGTCGGGGTCGGCGGGGAGGTCGCCGCGCACAGCGGCGTGCGAATCCTGGAGCAGCTCCAGCCGCGCCACCGCGGGCTCGCGCAGGTCGACGATCACGTCGGAGCGCTCGACATCG
>JBFWXZ010000288.1:0-3026 GCA_050186955.1 Flavobacteriaceae bacterium | reverse complement strand
AGCCCGGCAAGGGGCCGCTCGAAGGCGTCGTCGTGCTCGATCTCACCCGCATTCTCGCCGGGCCGACCTGCACCCAGCTCCTCGGCGACTACGGCGCCACGGTCATCAAGATCGAGCGGCCGGGAAGCGGCGACGACACACGAAGCTGGGGTCCGCCCTACCTGCCCGCCGCCGACGGCGGCGAGAGCGACCAGGCGACCTATTTCATGGCCGCTAACCGCAACAAGCATTCGGTGGCGATCGACATCGCGCAGGAGGAAGGCGCGGCGCTGGTGCGCCGGATCGCGCTCAAGGCCGACGTGGTGGTGGAGAACTTCAAGGTCGGCGGGCTCGCCAAATACGGCCTCGACTACCCGTCGCTGTCGGCGGAGCATGAGGGGCTGATCTATTGCTCGATCACCGGCTTCGGCCAGACCGGCCCCTACGCGAAGCGCGCCGGCTACGACTTCCTGGCGCAGGGGATGGGCGGCATCATGAGCCTGACCGGCGAACCCGACGGCGAACCGGTGAAGGCGGCGGTGGCGGTCGCCGACCTCATCGCCGGCATGTATTCGGTGACCGGCATCCTCGCCGCCCTGCATCACCGCGAGAGGACCGGCGAGGGCCAGCATATCGACGTCGCCCTGCTCGATTCGCAGATCTCCTGGCTAGTCGGCGAGGGCACCGGCTACCTCAACACCGGCGTCGTGCCGCAGCGGCGCGGCAACGCCCATGCGAGCATCGTGCCCTACCAGGTCTTCGAGGCGAGCGACGGCCACATGATCCTCGCCTGCGGCAATGACGGGCAGTTCAGGCGGCTCTGCGCCGTGCTCGGCAGGCCGGAGCTCGCCGACGATCCCGACTATGCGACCAATCCGGCGCGCATCCGCCATCGCGAGGCGCTGGTGTCGATCCTGGCGGTCCTCATCGGCGCCCATACGCGCGACGAGCTGCTGGCGCTGCTGGAAGCGCAGGGCGTGCCGGCGGGGCCGGTCAACACACTCGACCAGACCTTCGCCGATCCGCAGGTGATCCACCGCGACATGCGCATCGAGATGCCGCACCCCGCCGCCGGCAGCGGCCGGGTCGCGCTGATCGGCAACCCGGTGAAGATGTCGGCGACGCCGCCGAGTTTCCGCAAAGCGCCGCCATTGCTCGGAGCCGATACCGACGCGATACTCCAGCAATGGTGCAGCGCCGACGCGCGGGAGCGCGACCGCCTGCGCAAGAACAGGATAATCGGGTAGAACCCCAGGGAACGACGAGCGACATGAACGACAATCTCTATGCGCGCATCGCGCGCGGCTTCCCCGCCGACCCCGACAGCCGCCCCTTCGCCACCCTCCCCGACGGGCGGCGCTACAGCTATGGCGACGTCGAGCGGGTATCTGCGCGCTTCGCCAACGCGCTCACCGAGCTCGGCGCGAAGCCCGGCGACAGGGTGGCGGTGCAGGTGGAGAAGAGCATCGAGGCGATGATGCTCTATCTCGGCGCGGTGCGCGCCGGCCTGATCTTCCTGCCGCTCAACACCGCCTACACGCCGGCGGAGATCGGCTACTTCCTCTCCGACGCCGAGCCGGCGGTGTTCGTCTGCTCGCCGGAGAAGGCGGAGGCGCTGCGGCCGGTCGCCGACAAGGCGGGGGCGCGGTTGGAGACGCTCGGCATCTACCGCGAGCCGGCGGAGGGCGAGGACTTGGCGGAGATCGCCGGCAGCATGGCGGCGCTCGGGCTCGCTGCTTCCGACAACTTCGAGACCCATGCCAACGCGGCCGCCGACCTCGCCGCGATCCTCTACACCTCCGGCACCACGGGGCGCTCCAAGGGCGCCATGCTGTCGCACGGCAATCTCGCCTCCAACAGCGAGACGCTCGCCGAGTACTGGCGCTTCACCAGCGACGACGTGCTGATCCACGCGCTGCCGATCTTCCACACCCACGGGCTGTTCGTCGCCACCAACGTGACGCTGTTCGCCGGCGGCTCGCTGATCTTCATGCAGCGCTTCGACGCCGCCAAGGTGCTGGCGGCGATGAAGGAGGCGACGGCGCTGATGGGCGTGCCGACCTTCTACACCCGCCTGCTCGACGAGAAGGGCCTCGACCGCGAGGCCACCGCGAGGATGCGGCTCTTCGTCTCCGGCTCGGCGCCGCTGCTGGCGGAGACGCACCGCGAATGGACGGCGCGCACCGGCCACGCGATCCTCGAGCGCTACGGCATGACCGAGACCAACATGAACACATCCAACCCCTATGACGGCGAGCGGCGGCCGGGCACCGTCGGCTTCCCGTTGCCGGGGGTGGAGGTGCGCATCGTCGATCCCGACAGCGGCGAGCCGGTCGCCGACGGCGAGATCGGCGTCATCGAGGTGCGCGGACCCAACGTCTTCGCCGGCTACTGGCGGATGCCGGAAAAGACGAAGGCCGAGTTCCGCGACGACGGCTTCTTCATCTCCGGCGACCTCGCCAAGCGCGACGGCGACGGCTACATCCACATCGTCGGGCGCGGCAAGGACCTGATCATCTCGGGCGGCTTCAACGTCTACCCCAAGGAGGTCGAGAGCGAGATCGACGCCATGCCGGGGGTCGTCGAATCGGCCGTCATCGGCGTGCCGCACCGCGATTTCGGCGAGGGCGTCGTCGCCGTGGTGGTCGGCGAGAAGGGCAACGCGCCCGACCCGGAGCAGATCATCGCCGGGCTGCGCGAGCGCCTCGCCGCCTACAAGTGCCCGAAGCAGGTCCATGTGGTCGACGAGCTGCCGCGCAACACCATGGGCAAGGTGCAGAAGAACCTGCTGCGCGACCAGTACGGCGACGCCTTTTCGGGCTAGAGCGAACCGATGCGCCTGTGGATCGCCCGCCCGCTCGCCATCCTCGGCGAGAATGCGGGTGGCGGCCTCGTGGTCGAGGACGGGCGGATCGCCGAGCTGGTGCCGGCCGGCGCGACACCGGCGCATGACACGCTCATCGACGCCTCGCGCCACGTCGTGCTGCCGGGGCTCGTCACCCCCCACCACCATTTCTACCAGACTCTGACCCGCGCCCACCCCGCCG
>JBFWXZ010000287.1:0-3028 GCA_050186955.1 Flavobacteriaceae bacterium | reverse complement strand
ATCAAATCCGGAGCGGGTCGTTGGAGAAAAGGACCCAATGAACTCTGGAATGACGCGCACCTTCGCTCTTCTCGCCACCCTGATGATGGCATTCACACTTGTGTCGACCGATTTCGCCGACGCAAGGCGCGGCGGCAGCTTCGGCAGCCGTGGCACGCGCACCTTCCAGCAGGCGCCGGCGACGCGCACGGCGCCGAACCCGACCGCGCCGGTCGAGCGCTCGATGACGCCAAGCACCGCGCCCAACGCCGCCACCCGTCAGCAGACAGGCGTCGCACAGCAGAGGCCCGGCCTGTTCAACGGTCTCGGCGGCTCGCTGATGCGCGGCATGCTGATCGGCGGCCTGATCGGCATGCTGATGGGCTATGGCTTCGGCGGCATGGCCGGAATGCTGGGCTTCCTCGTGCAGTTGCTGTTGCTCGGCCTTCTGGCGATGCTTGCACTGCGCTTCTTCCGTTCCCGCCAGACGCCGGCGACCGCCGGCGGACCCGGCTTTGGCCGGGAAGCGACAGGCATGTTCGGACAGCGCGTGCATGCGCGCGAGACGCATGAGGAGCGCCCGGCGGGCAGCGGCCGCGCGGGCTCCTTCACTATTCCCGGTTTCGGCGGCGCGACGGCCACGCCGTCGCAGGACGTCGAGTTGACGCAGGACGACCTCGACGCGTTCGAGCGAATGCTCGCCGAGGTGCAGACCGCCTTCGCGGAAGAGGACCACGCCGCGCTGCGCCGGCTGAGCACACCCGAGATGGTGTCGTTCTTCTCCGAGGAACTCGCCGAGAATGCGAAACGCGGGTTGCGCAACGACGTGTCCCGCGTCCGTCTCCTGCAGGCCGACATCGCGGAAGCATGGAGCGAGGACGGCGGCGACTATGCGACGGCCGCTTTCCTCTACGAATCCGTCGACGTGATGCGCGACCGGGCGACCGGCAAGGTGGTCGAAGGCGACGAAAAGGAGCCGACGGAAACAACGGAGCTGTGGACCTTCACCCGCCGGAAAGGCGAGGCCTGGAAGCTCTCGGCGATCCAGGAAGCTGCCTAAGGTCACCCCGGTCCGGCTGTTGGCCGGACCGGTGCTTCTCCTGGAACCATGCGTTCCAGCGCGAACGGCCGTGAAACCGGTTTACCGCTGGCAATTCCGAGGTGTTTCGCGCAAGACTGCCGCCGGTTTGTTCGAGAGCGAGAGAGCGCATGTTTCGTTGGGGAATCATATCGACGGCGAAGATCGGTCGGGACCATGTCATCCCGGCCATGCAGGACGCCGAGAACGGCGTGGTGACGGCGATCGCCAGCCGCGACGAGGCGAAAGCGCGGGCGCTGGCCGACCGCTTTGGCGTGCCACATGCCTTCGGCTCGTATGAGGAAATGCTGGCCTCCGACGTGATCGACGGCGTCTATATTCCCCTTCCGACATCGCAGCATGTCGAGTGGACGGCAAAAGCCGCCGAGGCAGGCAAGCATGTCCTGGTCGAGAAGCCGCTGGCGCTCGACGCGAAGGACATCCTGCCGCTGATCGAGATCCGCGACCGTAAAAAGGTGCTGATCTGCGAAGCCTTCATGGTGATCTACCATCCGCAATGGCAGAAGGTCCGCGAACTGGTACAGGGCGGCGCCATCGGGCGGCTCAGGCATGTGCAGGGCGCGTTCTCCTATCACAATGTCGACCCCGCAAACATGCGCAATCAGGTGGCGCTGGGCGGCGGAGCGCTGCCGGACATTGGCGTCTATCCCACCGTGTCGACGCGCTTCGTCACCGGCAAGGAGCCGGTTCGCATCCAGGCGCAGGTGGAGCGCGACGAGAATTTCGGCACCGACATCTACTCGACCGTGAAGGCCGATTTCGGCACCTTCGACCTCTCCTTCTATTGCTCGACGCAGATGGCGTTGCGCCAGTTCGTGGTCTTCCATGGCGAGAAGGGCTTCATCGAGGTGCATGCCCCCTTCAACGCGGGCGACTACGATCACCATCGGGTGGAACTCCACAACCAGACGCATACGGAGGCGACCGTGTACCGCTTCCCGGCGACGCGCCAGTACCGGCTCGAGGCCGAGGCCTTTGCCCGCGCGGCGGCCGGCGAAAGCGTACGCGTGTTCACGCTCGAAGAATCCGTGCTGAACCAGAAGATGATCGACGCCATCTTCCGGGCTGGCGGTCACGACAGCTGGGAATATGTCTGACGCGTAGCGGACCGTGCCGCTCAGGGCACGGGAACGTTCAGCCCTGTCGGCTCATGAATGCGATCAGATCGTCGAGAACCGGCGCGAGGTTGCGGAAGGGGCGGCTGAGCGCGAGGCCGGCGCCAAGATGGCCGATGTCAGGATAGCGGTGCGTCTCGACCGGCCAGCCGGCGCGCTTCAGTGCCGCCGCCAAAGCATCGGTCTGGATCGGCGGCACGATCGTGTCCTCCGTCCCCGTGGCGAGAAAGACCGGCGGACGCGGCCCCTTGCGGACGACGCGGTTGACGGGCTGTGTCGCGTCCAGATCGGCGATGCCGGCAAAGGCCGCCTTCGTCTCCTTCGCGTCGAGCGGCAGGAAATCATAGGGACCCGAGAGGCCGGCGACGCCTGAGACGATGGCCGGGGACAGGCCCTCCGCGCGCAGGAATTCGGGGGCGGCCGCCACCATCATCGCATTGTAGGCGCCGACCGAGTAGCCGACGAGGAACAGCGGCGCGCCCGGCGCGCCATAGCCCGCCGCATGGCGATAGGCCCATGCGGTCGCCTTCGCCGTGTCTTCCACGAAGGCCGGATAGCGTACTTCCGGCACGAGACGGTAGTCCGGAACGATGGTGAGATAGCCGCGGCTGGCGAAGGACGCGGCGACGAAGCCGTAATCGTCCTTGCTGCCGCTCGCCCACCCGCCGCCATAGAGGAAGATCACCACGCCGCGCGGCTTGCCTTGCGGGCCGTACACGTCCAGCTTCTGCCGCGGCTCGCCGCCATAGGCGACATTCCGGGCAAGACGCTTCGCGCCTTCGACGCGCGTCAGAACGGTGTTCAGGAACCCCGCCGTCGAACAGGCCGACAGGGC
>JBFWXZ010000286.1:0-3042 GCA_050186955.1 Flavobacteriaceae bacterium | reverse complement strand
CAGCATCACCTCGCCGACGGCGTCGCCGTCGATGGCGACCGCGTTGAGCACGCCCTTGACGTTGGCGAGCGCGGATTCCTTGGGCAGCATGGTCGGGGTGACGCGCTGCTCGACGCCGGTCTCGGTGCGCCGGGCGACGCCGAGCAGCTTGATGCGGTAGCCGAGTTCCTCGGCCGCGGCGATGTCGGCGGCGGTGATCGTCTCGATGCCCTCGAGATGGATCGCCTCGGCGTCGATCTCGGTGGAGAACGCCATGCCGGAGAGGATCGCCAGCTTGTGCGCGGAATCGTGGCCGCCGATGTCGAAGGTCGGGTCGGCCTCGGCGTAGCCGAGCCGCTGCGCCTCCTTCAGGCATTCCTCGAAGTCGAGCCCCTCCTCCTCCATCCGCGTCAGGATGTAGTTGCAGGTGCCGTTGAGGATGCCCATCACGCGGGTGATGCGATTGCCGGCAAGCGCCTCGCGCAGCGTCTTGATGACGGGGATGCCGCCGGCCACAGCCGCCTCGAAGCCGATGCCGGCGCCCTTCTCCTCTGCGAGGCGGGCGAGTTCGACGCCGATGCGGGCGAGCAGCGCCTTGTTGGCGGTCACCACCGGCTTGCCGGCGGAAAGCGCCGCGCGGACGGTGTCCTCCGCCGGGCCGTTGTCGCCGCCGATCACCTCGACCACGACGTCGACGGCGGGCTCGCCCGCGAGCGCGACCGGATCGTCGTGCCAGGCGTAGCGGGAAAGGTCGATGCCGCGGTCGCGGGCGCGGTCGCGGGCGGAAACGGCGACGACCTCGACGCGGCGGCCGGCGCGGCGGGCGATCGCGTCCTTCTGCGCCGCCAGCAGGCGCACCACGGAAGCGCCGACCGTGCCGAGACCGGCAACACCGACTTTCAACGCTTCAGACATTCTCACACGCCCCCGGAACGGCCAGTGCGCAACCGCAGGACTAGCCGCGACTCGCCTTTAGATCGATGACGTTGTGGAGGGTTTCATCCGCATTCGCAAGGAAACGGCGGATGTTTCGCGCCGCCTGGCGGATCCGGTGCTCGTTCTCCACAAGGGCGATGCGCACGAAGCCCTCGCCATGCTCGCCGAAGCCGATACCGGGCGACACCGCGACATCGGCCTTCTCGACCAGCAGCTTGGAGAATTCCAGCGATCCGATGCGCTCGAAACCCTTGGGCAGCGGCGTCCACGCGAACATCGTCGAGGACGGCGGCGCGATGTCCCAGCCTGCGCGGTTGAAGGCCTCGACCATGGCGTCGCGTCGCGCGCGGTAGATGTCGCGGGCTTCGACGATGCAGTCCTCGGGACCGTTGAGCGCCGCGGTCGCCGCGACCTGGATCGGCGTGAAGGCGCCGTAGTCGAGATAGGACTTCACGCGGGCGAGCGCCGAGATCAGCCGCTCGTTGCCGACGGCGAAGCCCATCCGCCAGCCGGGCATGGAGAAGGTCTTGCTGAGCGAGGTGAATTCGACGGTGACGTCCATGGCGCCGGGAACCTCGAGCACCGAGTGCGGCGGCTCGCCATCGAAATAGATCTCCGCATAGGCGAGGTCGGAGAGGATGAACATGTCGTGCCGGCGGGCGAAGTCGACGACCTCGCGGTAGAAGTCCGGCGTCGCCGTGTAGGCGGTGGGGTTCGAGGGGTAGTTGAGGATGAGCGCGATCGGCTTGGGGATCGAATGCTTCACCGCGCGGTCGAGGGCGCGCAGGAACTCCTCGTCGGGGGCCGCCGGCAGGTGGCGGATCACGCCGCCCGACATGATGAAGCCGAACTGGTGGATCGGATAGGTCGGGTTGGGCACCAGCACGACGTCGCCCGGCGCGGTGATCGCCTGCGCCATGTTGGCGAAGCCCTCCTTCGAGCCGAGCGTCGCGACGACCTGGGTGTCGGGGTTGAGCTTCACCCCGAAGCGGCGCTCGTAATAGGCCGCCTGGGCCCTGCGCAGGCCGGGAATGCCCTTGGAGGCCGAATAGCGGTCGGTGCGCGGCTTGCCCACCGTCTCCACCAGCTTCTCGACGATGTGGCGCGGCGTCGGCAGGTCGGGATTGCCCATGCCGAGATCGATGATGTCGGCGCCGCGGTTGCGCGCCTGCGCCTTGAGACGGTTCACCTCCTCGAACACATAGGGAGGGAGGCGGCGGATGCGGTGGAATTCTTCCATGGCTCAACTGTCCGGCGAAGGGTGCGGCGGCCTCATAGCATGTTTTGCCGCCGCGTTGGCAAAGCGTTTCGAGCAGCCGGCGGCGCGAGGCGGAAGCCCGGCGTCACTTGCGGCGCTTGATGGCGTCGACCGTTTCCTTGGTGTGGGTTTCGCGCTCGCTTTCGAGCTCTTTCATGCTCTGCTCCAGCTCCTCGTCGGACTTAAGCTTACCGCCATAATTGGGTGGCAGATTGGGGTTGGGCGCCTCCTCCGGCACCGGCGCGACGTTCTGGGGCAGGTCGGGGGCGATGGGAAGCGCGGTGGAGCATCCGCCGATGCCGGCGGCGAGCAGCAGGACGACGGCGGCGAGCCGGGTCTCGAAAAGGGGGAATTTCCGTCCGTAAGGGGGCAAACGACAATGCTTTCAGACTGATATTCGCAGTAACCACAGCGTCGGAAGACGCTGCGGATCGAATTGGCTATCGCCGCGCATTATGTCAAAACAGCGGTTGAGCGACAGCTTTATGTGTTCAGGGGAAACGCATCGGAGCGTCGGGAGGGAACAATGACCGGAGAGACCGGCACCGACCAAAAGAACTTCCAGATACAGGACGCGGACGAATTCGCGCGCAACATGACGCGGCTGACGGAGGCGAGCACCCAGGCGCTGACGCTGATGCTGGCGCCCAAGGGCGACGGGGAAGCGCGCTCGATCTTCGCCGACGAGGCGGCGATCGCCAGCAAGACGCTCGGTGAGGTCGCCGAGAAGTTCCTCGCCAACCCGCAGCGCGCGGCGCAGGCCCAGAACGAGCTGTGGCGCGGCTTCCTCGACCTGTGGACCGAGACGCTCCGCCGCGCCACCGGCGAGCATTCGCAGGAGGTCATCGAGCCGCCGCCCGGCGACAAGC
>JBFWXZ010000285.1:0-3087 GCA_050186955.1 Flavobacteriaceae bacterium | reverse complement strand
TGGAGCTCGGCGACCTCCAGGCGGCGGGCTATATCCGCCGCTCGCACACCTCGATGAGCTTCTCCCGGCTGCGGTCGGGGCGCGACGGCCCGGAGCTGCCTTTCGGCTGACGCCCCGGGCGCATCGATTTGCTTATTCCGCCTCGCTGGCGGGCGCCGCGTTGAGCTGGCCGTATTTCTCCTCGCCCAGCTTGTCGAGCAGCTCGAGCTGCGTCTCCAGGAAGTCGATATGGCCTTCCTCGTCGGCGAGAAGCGCCTCGAAGAGCTGCATCGAGACGTAGTCGCCCTGGTCGTGGCAGATCTCGCGCGACTTCTTGTAGGCGGTGCGCGCGTCGTATTCGCCGGCGAGATCGGCCTCGAGCACTTCCTTCACGCTCTGCCCGATGCGCAGCGGCCCGACGGTCTGAAGATTTGGATGGCCCTCGAGGAAGATGATGCGCTCGACCAGCTTGTCGGCGTGGTGCATCTCCTCGATGGATTCGGCGCGCTCCTTCTTGGCGAGCAGCGTGTAGCCCCAATCCTCGAGAAGGCGGTAGTGGAGCCAGTACTGGTTGACCGCTCCGAGTTCGAGAAAGAGCGCCTCGTTGAGGCGTTCGATGACCTTGGCGTCGCCTTTCATGGGAACCTCGCTTGCTTGCCTGATCGCTAGATTATAATCGTTCTAAATTATGCGTCCAGTACACGAGGCGATTTTTGCGGAAAAAAGAAAGGCTCAGGCGGAATGGCGCTTGGCGCGCCGGGCCGCCTGCTTCTGGCGCGAGGCCTTACGGGCGTCGGCGAGGCGCTGACGCTGCTCCTTGAGGCGGCCGATCAGCGGGATGATGTCGGCATCCGGCGTCTCGTTGCCGCGATGGTAGGCTTCCGTCGTCTCGGCGATGACGTCGACGACGTTCGGGAAGCAGCCGCAGCATTTGCCGCGCTTGCCGAGCGCGCGATAGACCGTGCCCGGCACGATGAGCTGCCAGGGATCCTCGTGCAGCAGGTCGATGATGACCTCCTCGATCTCCCGGCGCAGGATCACGTTGCACTGGCAGAGGATCATGAGGCGCGGCCTGGCTGGCGGGCGGTGAGGGTCATGCCGAATAAATGGCACGCCGGCCGCCTCGAGACAATAGTTGAGGCCAGCTATCAGGTTTGGGATTTCGGGCGGGCCGGCTGTCCCCGGCGCTGTTTTCCACTAGTCTGCGGTCCCGCCATCGCGAATCCAGGTGCCCGCCCTCATGCCCCAGGCCAACCCCGTCCTCGTCGAGATCACCCGCGGCGCGAGCGTCGAGAGCATCCATCGCGGCGCCTATGTGGCGATCGGGCCGGGCGGCGCCGTCGTGGAGGCGGCGGGAGACGTCGCGCGGGCGGTCTTCCCGCGCTCGGCGATCAAGGTCCTGCAGGCGCTGCCGCTGGTCGAGAGCGGGGCCGCCGACGATGCCGGCTTCACCGACGCCGACCTCGCGCTGGCGATCTCCTCCCATTCCGGCGAGCCGATGCACACGAGCCGCGCCCGCGGGATGCTGTCGCGGCTCGGGCTCGGCGAGGACGCGCTCGCCTGCAGCCCGCACTGGCCCCAGCGCATGGAGGACCAGGCGGCGTTGCACCGCGCCGGCGAGGAGCCGTGCCGGCTGCACAACAACTGCTCCGGCAAGCACGCCGGCATGCTGGCGCTCGCCGCCGGCCTCGGCGCGCCGCCGGCGGGATACGAGAAGGCCGAGCATCCCGTCCAGCAGGCGGTGCGCGCGGTGATGGAAGCGATGACCGGGGCCGCCCACGAGGTAGGCAATTGCGGCATCGACGGCTGCGCCATCCCGACCTACGCGGTGCCGCTGGAGGCGCTGGCGCGGGCCTTCGCCCGGATCGCCACCGGCGAGGGGATGGACGAGGCGCGGGCCGCAGCCGTCACGCGGCTGCGCCGGGCCGCGGCGGCGCATCCAGAGCTGGTCGCCGGCACCGGGCGCTTCTGCACCCGCGTCATGCGCGCCTTCGGCGAGGCCGCCTTCGTCAAGACCGGCGCCGAGGGCGTGTTCTGCGCCGCGCTGCCCGGGCGCGGCCTCGGCATCGCGCTGAAGATCGACGACGGCGCGACGCGGGCTTCCGAGGCGGTCATGGCGGCATTGCTGCGGCGTCATCTGGCGCCCTCCGGCGAGGCGGCGGACGTCCTCGCGAGCTTCGCCGACAAGCCCATCGTCACCTGGGGCGGCGTGCCGGTCGGCGCCACCCGCGTCATCCTCCCGGACGGGCGGTGACGCCATGGGCTGGCGCGTCGACATCGTCAACGGACCCAACCTGAACCGGCTCGGCACCCGCGAGCCCGGGATCTACGGCCGCGCCACGCTCGCCGACATCGAGGCGATGTGCCGCGCCGCGTGGACCGACGGCGAAATGGTCTTCCGCCAGTCCAACGCGGAAGCGGAGATCGTCGGCTTCATCCACGAGGCGGTCGACGCCGCCGACGCCGTCGTCATCAACCCCGCCGGGCTGACCTTCACCTCGGTGCCGCTGGTCGACGCGCTGAAGATGTTTCCCGGCCCCGTCATCGAGGTCCACCTCTCCAACATCCACGCCCGCGAGAAGATGTATCACCGCTCGCTCGTCAGCCCGGTGGCGAGCGGCGTCGTCGCCGGCTTCGGCGCGCAGGGCTATCTCGCCGCCCTCGGCGCCGCCCGCGATCTTCTCTCCCGCCCCTGATCCCGGGCGCCGACCGGAATCCGGGCATGGCGGGAATGCCGCCGCGCCGATTGCGGAGCCGCCGTCGCGGCCATACATTCGCCAGATGGCTTCGAGGTCCGGTTTCACCAGAAAGGCTTTCAGCACATGACCGCATGCATCATCGGCTGGGCGCACACGCCCTTCGGCAAGCACGACACCGAGACCGTCGAGAGCCTCATCGTCGGCGTCGCCAACGACGCGCTCGCCCATGCCGGGCTTGAGCCCGGCGATGTCGACGAGATCGTGCTCGGCCATTTCAACGCCGGGTTCTCCGCCCAGGATTTCACCGCCTCGCTGGTGCTGCAGGCGAGCCCGGACCTGCGCTTCAAGCCGGCGCTGCGCGTCGAGAACGCCTGCGCCACCGGCTCGGCCGCCGTCCATCAGGGCCTCA
>JBFWXZ010000284.1:0-3113 GCA_050186955.1 Flavobacteriaceae bacterium | reverse complement strand
TCTCACCGGCGACGACCGGACCGCCATGGATCACCGCCCGCATATGCGGCTCGAGCCCGAAGTCGTCGCGATAGCCCGCCGCGTGGCGTTCCAGCGTGTCGAGCGCCGCGAACACCGCCGCGACGGCCTCGCCGTTGCGTTCGCGCCCGCCGAGTGGCCACCCGGCGATCAGCGCATCGCCGACGAAGCTGATGACCTCGCCGCCATGGTCGACGATCGGCGCGTCGATGTCGAAGAAGACGCGGGACACGAATCGGTGGAAGGCCTGGTTGCCGATGCGGCCGGCGATCAACGACGACCCGACGATGTCGAGGATGACGAAGATGCGCTCTTCCTCGCGCGGCTGCAGGTAGCGCCCGGCGAGCAGCTTGGCGAAGAGGCGCGGCCCGACGAGCTGCCGCATCTGCAGGACGAACAGTACCGCCGACATCGCCGCCAGCGAGAACAGCGTGTCGGCAACGAGGTCGCTGAACCGGTAGTCCTGCGCGAGCGCGAAACCGCGCGCCGCAACGAGGCGGATATTGAGCTGCAGCAGCAGCACGATGATCGCCGAGTTGATCAGCAGTCTGAGCAGGAAGTTCATGCCCAGCGGCCGCGTCTTGAGCCAGCGCCCGACCGGCCCGCGCATCGCGAAGATCTCGAAGCCGCCGGTCGCCGCCGCGATCATCAGCCCCGCCCGCATGCCGCGAAGCGGCGGCGCGCCGTCGGCGGCATTCAGCGGATAGGACCACACCGTGTAGGCATAGCCGATCGCGCCGCCGAGGATCGTCACGGCGAGCCAGACGAGGAGGCGCGAACGCTGGCTGCGCGTCATGCCGCCTCCCTCAGTCGGAGCCGGCGGCCCGCAGGATCGCCACCGCCGCGTCGAACTCCCGCCGCCGCAGCGCGCGCCTTTCGGCGGCCTCGGCATCCTCGCCCCACAGGCTTATCTGCCAGTCCTCGTCGACATGGGCGGCCGCCCAGGCCTCGTCGGGCCCGATCTCGCCGCGGATCAGCGCCATGGCGATGACGTAGCTGCCGGTCAGCGTCACCAGCACATGCGCCGCCGCCAGCACGATGCCCTCCAGCGACTCCACCAATGCCCTCGCCCGGCTCAGGCTGCGCTCGGGCTGCTCGACATGCACGATCCCCTCGGCGAGGTTGAGCCGCATGCCCCACCCGTCGGCGAGCCGCACCAGCGCGTCCCAGTGCCGGTTCTGCGCCTCGACGAGCCCCTCCGGCTCGCCGGCGCGGTAGCACACGAGATCGCTGCCGGCATAGCGCGCGAGATCGTCGCGCACCGCCGGCGCCGCCGCGTCCATGCCGTCGATCGCCGTGTTAGCGAGCCGCGTGACCGGCATGCCGGACGGGTCGATGAATTCCTTCTGGGCGTTCCATTCCGCCGCCGCCAGGCGCCCCAGCGCCGCGTTGGCGAAGCGGATGAGCCGCCGCGCCGGCGTGCGCGCCGGCCGCCCGTCGAGCAGCAGGACGAATTCGGCATCCTCATGCGGGCCGACATCCGCGTTCTCGTAGAAGCGCTTCGGCAGCACCGGCTTGGCGAGCCGCGCCGCGAGCATGGGGTCGATCTTGCGGCCCTCGCTCATTCCCGCGCCTCCGCGCCGCGCTCGCGGTGCAGTTCCTCGATCAGCGTATCCATCTTGGCGTTGAGCTTCCGCTGCTCCTCGACGAGCTGCGCGATCGCCTCCGCCTCGCCGCCGGCGGCGAGCACCGGCCCGTAGGCCCGCTGGCGTTTGCGCAGCCACAGCACCAGCGGCACCAGCACCGCCATCAGCAGGATGAAGGCGAGGATGACGAGGCCGGTCACGACGCCGCCCTCGCCTCGCCCGCCGTCAGCGCATCAAGATGGGCCGCCACCTCGTCGAAATGCGCCGCCACCGCCGCCGCCCCGGCGACGACCAGCTCCGAGGGCGGATGGTAGCCCCAGGCGACGCCGAGGCCGGCGACGCCGGCCGAGCGGGCCATCGCCATGTCGTAGCGCGTATCGCCGATCATCACCGCGTCGCGGGGGTCGACGCCGGTTTCCGACAGCGCCTCGCGGATCATCGAGGGATGCGGCTTGGAGGGATGCGTATCGGCCGTCTGGATCGTCTGGAACAACCCGTCGAAGCCGTGCTTCTCGAGCAGCATGGAAACGCCGCGCCGCGACTTGCCGGTTGCGATGCCGAGCAGCACGTCGTCACGCCCCGCCAGCGCCCTGAGGCAGGCTTCCGCGCCCTCGTAGAGCGGCTCCTCGTGGCGGCCCGAACGGCGCAGCTCGAAGAAGGCCGCCTTGTAGCTCTCGGCGAGGCGGACGTGCCGGGCGCTCTCCAGCTCGGGAGACAGCGTCCGCACCGCCTCGATCAGCGACAGCCCGACGATGCCGAGCACCTTCTCGCGCGCCGGCACCACGAGCCCGTGCGCGCCGAAGGCCTCGCCCATCGCCGCGACGATGCGGTGCTGGCTGTCGACCAGCGTCCCGTCGCAATCGAAGATGAAGAGCTTCGGCGTCATCGCCCGCCCTCGTCCAGATCCTCGCCGCGCCCCTCCAGCGTGAAGCCGAACAGCGAGAAATTCCCCTGCATGTGCGGCGGCAGCGGCGCCGTCACGTCGACGGTGCGGTTCTCCACCGGGTGCCTGAAGGTGACCCGCCTCGCATGCAGATTGAGGCGGTTCTCCACCGCGTCGGGAAGGTCGGCGTCGCCGTCATATTTGTTGTCGCCGACGATCGGGTGGCCGATCAGCGCCAGATGCGCGCGAAGCTGGTGCTGGCGCCCGGTCACCGGCTTCAGCGTCAGCCACGCGAACTTGCCGCCGGCCTGCTCGACCACGGAATAGTGGGTGACGGCGTGCTGCGCGCCCTCCTCGCCCTTCGACGCCGCGCGGACGCGGTCGCCGTCCGGCCCGCCGGCCTTGACCAGCGGCGCGTCGATCTTGCCCTGCGCCGGCTTCGGCACGCCCTTCACCAGCGCCCAGTAGATCTTGCGCACCGAGCGGGTCTGGAACTGCTTGCCGAGCAATGCTGCGACCCGGCGGGTGCGCGCGATCACCAGCACGCCGGAGGTGTCGCGGTCGAGCCGGTGGACGAGCCGCGGCCGGTCGCCTGACCGGTCGGTGAGCCCCATCAGCATGCCATC
>JBFWXZ010000283.1:0-3145 GCA_050186955.1 Flavobacteriaceae bacterium | reverse complement strand
TCACCCCGCTGACCTCCTACGGGGCGCAGAAGGCCTGCGGCGAGCTGCTGCTCGCCGACTTCACCCGCAAGGGCTTCGTCGACGGCGTCGGCATCCGCCTGCCGACGGTCAGCGTCAGGCCGGGCACGCCCAACAAGGCCGCCTCGGGCTTCTTCTCCGGCATCATCCGCGAGCCGCTGGCCGGGCTTTCCGCCAACTGCCCGGTCGAGCCGTCGGTGCGCCACTGGGTGGCGAGCCCGCGTTCGGCGGTCGGCTTCCTGGTGCATGCGGCTGGCGTCGACGGCGCGCGGGTCGGTCCGCGCCGCAACCTGACCATGCCGGGGCTGTGCGTCAGCGTCGGCGAGATGGTCGACACGCTCCGCGCCATCGCCGGCGACCGCGTCGCCGACCGGGTGACGTGGGAGCCCGACGAATTCGTGCGCGGGATCGTCGCCGGCTGGCCGCAGAATTTCGACGACGCCCGCGCCCGCTCCCTCGGCTTTGTCGCCGACGCCTCCTTCGCGGACATCGTGCGCGCGCATATCGAGGATGAGCTCGGCGGCGCCTTCGACGCCTGAGCTGCGAGGCCCGTTTCTCAGGGCCTATTCGGTCAACTGGATGAGGAAGAGGGGCCGCGAGCCCGCCGGGTCGCGCACCATGATTCCGGGGCCGGTCTCGGAGAAGCTCAGCACCGTCTTGCCGTCGTCGCCGGCGAGCGTCAGCCTGCCGTCGGCGAAGTTCCACCCGGAAATGCCGGTGGCGGTGATCGCGTCGTCGCAGCTCTCCATCAGGGTCAGCGAGAAGAGGCCGTCCTGCCGCGGCGTCGGCGACAAATCGGCGGTGCAGATCGGGTCGCCGGCCTCGCTGCGCGCGAAGGCCCATGCGCCCGCCAGATCCTCCGGCGTCGCCGCCGCGCCGCTGTCGGCGCCGGCCGGCGCCAGATAGGCGATGCCGGCCGAGGCCTTGGCCGCCAGCATGTCCTCGCCGACGCCGGTGAAGTCGAAGACGAGCTGGCCGCCGGCGTCGTAGAACTCGATGCTGCGCGCGCCCGTTGACTGCCAGGTGGCGATCCCCTCGGCCTCCACGAAGACGCTGCGGCAGTCCTTCGCGCCGCCGACCGCGAGCCGGCCGTCGACCGGCGTCTGGGTCAGCTCGAGCTGGCAGGACTGGCTGCCGTCGTCGTTGATCAGCTCCCACTGGCCGGCCAGTTCCTGCGCCCGCGCCGTCGCGGCGGCGGCGAGGAAGATCACGGCTGTCAGCAATGCCTGTCGGCGCATCGGTCACCTGTGCGGCGGCTCGCCGCCTGCGAAACGTCTCTGTCTATCCTCGGATCGCACCGATCTTAAGCGAAATTCGGGCGGAGCTGTGGCCTTTATTTGCCGAAGGGCGTCTCCGCCACGGGGGTCAGCGGCCGCCCCTCGTCGAACCACGAGGTCAGGTTGTCGACCACCAGCTGGCCCATCAGCCCGCGCGTGTGCACCGAGGCCGAGCCGACATGCGGCAGCAGCACCACCTGGTCCATCTCGATGAGCGCCTGCGGCACCTTCGGCTCGTGCTCGAAGACGTCGAGGCCGGCGCTCAGGATGCGCTTCTCCCGCAGCGCCGCGATCAGCGCCTCCTCGTCGACCACCGAGCCGCGGCCGATATTGATCACGATGCCGTCGGGGCCGAGCGCGTTCAGCACCTCGGCGCCGATCAGGTGATGGGTGTCGGCGCCGCCCGGCGCGATCGAGACGAGGATGTCGACCGCCTCGGCGAGGCCCTTGAGCGTGGCGTGATACTCGTAGTCGACATCCGCCTGCCGGCTGCGGCCGTGATAGGCGATGGGGGTGCCGAAGGCCTCAAGCCGCCTCGCCACCGCCTTGCCGATGCGCCCGAGGCCGAGGATGCCGACCTTGCGGTCGCGCAGCGTCGCCCGGGTCAGCGGGTAGGGCCTGTCGAGCCACTTGCCGGCGCGCAGATAGCGCTCGGTCTGCGGCAGCTCGCGCACCGTCATCAGGATCAGGCCGAGGGTGGTGTCGGCGACCTCCTCGGTCAGCACGTCCGGCGTGTTGGTGACGTAGATGCCCCTGCTGCCGGCATGGGCGGCGTCCACCGTGTCGTAGCCGACGCCGAAATTGGAGACGATCTGGAGGTTGGGCAGGCGGTCGATCAGCGCCGCGTCGACCTTGAAGTGGCCGCCGGTGGCGATGCCGCGGATGTCGCCGCCGTGGCGCGCCACCAGCTCGTCGAGCGAGCCGTCGGTTCCCGCCTGCCAGGCGTTAAAGCCGGCGCGGACCTGGTCCTCCACCATGTCCATCATCTTGCCGGCGATGAGGATGCCGATATCGCGCTTGGTCATGTCCGCTCCCTGAAAGCTCGCGTTGCGAAGGCGCTAGGGCCGTCACCGCCGCCCCGCCCCGAGCCGCCTATCAGGCGTCGGCGCCGCGGTCGATTCAACCCCTTGATTCCGCCGCGAATGCTGCAATGATGTATACATTAATTCAATGCCGGATAACGGCATGATCGGCGCTTGAAGAGTGCTCGGCACCGCGCCAGGGGAGGAGAGGTGGATGGCTTCGGTCGAAATCCGCAATGTTCGCAAGCGCTTCGGCAGCGTCGAGGTGCTTCACGGCATCGATATCCATGTCGACGACGGCTCGTTCACCGTGCTCGTCGGGCCTTCCGGCTGCGGCAAGTCGACGCTGCTGCGGATGATCGCCGGGCTGGAGCAGATCAGCGCCGGCGAGATCGCCATCTCCGGCCGCGTCGTCAACAACATGGCCCCGAAAGAGCGCGACATCGCCATGGTGTTCCAGAACTACGCGCTCTATCCGCACATGAAGGTCTTCGACAACATGGCCTTCTCGCTGAAGCTGTCGCGGGTCGACCGCGACACCATCCGCAGCAAGGTCGAGGAGGCGGCGCGCATCCTCAACCTCACCGACTATCTCGACCGCTATCCGCGCCAGCTCTCCGGCGGCCAGCGCCAGCGCGTCGCCATGGGCCGCGCCATCGTCCGCGATCCGCAGGTCTTCCTGTTCGACGAGCCGCTCTCCAATCTCGACGCCAAGCTGCGCGTCGCCATGCGCACCGAGATTCGCGAGCTGCACCAGCGGCTGAAATCGACCTCGATCTACGTCACCCACGACCAGATCGAGGCGATGACCATGGCCGACCAGATCGT
>JBFWXZ010000282.1:0-3146 GCA_050186955.1 Flavobacteriaceae bacterium | reverse complement strand
TCTATCCCATTGGCCCGGCGAAAGAAAACGGCGAATGAAAACGGCTGACGAGGCGGAAGGCGCGAGCGGCGGCGGCGAATTCGACGCCGTCGCGACGGCCCGCGAATTGCTGCGCACGACCGCCGTCGCCTCGCTGGCGACCCTCGACGAATCCGGGACGCCCTACTGCTCGCTGATCGAGATCGCCGGCGACGGCGACGGCGCGCCGCTGACCCTAATCTCCCGGCTGGCGCTGCATACGAGATACGCCGAGCGCGATCCGCGCGCCGCGATCCTGATGGACCGCCGCGTCGGCAAGGGCCCGCCGCTGACGCGCGCCCGCATCAGCCTGTCGGGCCGCCTCGTCCGCCTCGACGACGAGCGCCGTGCGGCGCGTTTCCTCGCCCATCATCCCGATGCCGCCGGCTATGCCGGCTTCGCCGATTTCGCCTTCTGGCGGCTGGAGGTGGCGGCGTGCCATCTCGTCGCCGGCTTCGGCCGCATCGTCGACATCGCGCCCGACGACCTGCTCATCGGCATCGACGGCGCCGAAGCCCTTCTCGAGGCGGAGGGCGACGTCGTCGCCCACATGAACGCCGACCACCGCGACGCCATGGCGCTCTATGCGCGCTTCTACGGCGGTGCCGAGGAGGGCGAGTGGCTGTGCGCCGGCGTCGATCCGCGCGGCATGACGCTGCGCTGCGGCGAGCGGCTGCTGCATGTCGCCTTCCCGCGCCGCGTCAGCTCGCCCGGCGTGCTGCGCAAGGTGCTGCACGACATGGCCGCGGCGGCGCGCGCGGCGCTCTAGGAAAGCATCGGCACCGCCCGGCACGCCAGCGCCTCCGCGTCGACGCCCGCCGGAAGATCGCCGAGTTGGCCGCTCGCCGCTTCGCCGAGCCGCGACGCCACATAGGCATCGGCGATCGGGTGCGGGGCGTGGCGGATGAGTTGCGCCGCCGCCAGCAATCGCGCCAGCAGCGAGACGAGACGGCGGGCCTGCGCCTCGTCGCGGGCGAGCGCCGCGACGGTGTCCGGCAGGTCGGAGACGAGGTTGTCGTAGACGGGGTTTGACCCGCGCGCCCGTTCCAGCTCCGCCAGCAGCGCCGGCAGGGCGGCGCTCTCGCGCCCCAGCGCCCGCAGCACGTCGAGGCAGATGACGTTGCCGCTCCCCTCCCAGATGCCGTTGAGCGGCGCCTCGCGGTAGAGCCGCGCCATCAGGTGGTCCTCGATATAGCCGTTGCCGCCGTGGCACTCGAGGGCCTCGGCGACCACCGCCGGCGTCCGCTTGCAGATCCAGTATTTGGCGATCGGCGCGCCGATGCGCGACAGCGCCGCCTCGCTCTCGTCGTCGCGGCGATCGAGGGTTGCGGCGAAGCGGAAGGCGAGCCACGCCGCGGCCTCCGCCTCCAGCGACAGGTCGGCGATGACCGCGCGCATGGCCGGCTGGTCGATCAGCGTCTTCTGGAAGGCCCGGCGGTGCGCCGCGTGATGGGCGGCCTGCGCCGTCGCCTGGCGCATCAGCGCCGCCGAGCCGATGGCGCAATCGATGCGGGTGTGCTGCGCCATCTCGATGATCGTGCGGATGCCGCTGCCTTCCTCGCCGACCAGCGTTCCCAGCGCGCCGCGGAACTCGATCTCCGAGGAGGCGTTGGAGCGGTTGCCGCACTTCTCCTTGAGCCGCTGGATGAAGATGCCGTTGCGGCTCCCGTCGTCGAGCCAGCCCGGCACCGCGAAGCAGCTGACGCCTGCCGCCGTGCGCGCGAGCGTCAGGATCAGGTCCGAGTGCGGGACGGAGAAGAACCATTTGGCGCCGTCGATGGCGAACAGGCCGTCGCCGGCCGGCCGCGCCTCGGTCGCCGTCTGCCGCAGGTCCGATCCGCCCTGGCGCTCGGTCATCGCCATGCCGGCCGTCGCCCCGGTCTTGGCCGCCGAGTGCCCCTGCGCGGGGTCGTAGTCGGTGGAGAGCAGCAACGGCTCCCAGCGCGCCGCGACGTCGGCGTTCTGGCGGATCACGGGGATCGAGGCGAAGGTCATCGCCGCCGGGCAGCAGATGCCGTTCTCCGCCTGGTTCCACAGATAGTCGATTGCCGAGCGCGCGACCTGCCCGCCGGGCCGGGGGTTGCGCCAGCCGAAGGCGTGGACGCCCTGGCCGAAGGCGAGCCCCATCAGCTCGTGCCAGGCGGGATGGAACTCGACCTGGTCGATGCGGTTGCCGAAGCGGTCGTGCGTCCTGAGTTCGGGCGGATTGCGGTCGGCCTGCCGCGCCAGTGCCTGGACATGCGCGCTTCCCGTCGTCCGCCCGGTGGCGGCGACGCTCTCGCGCGCCCAGTCGGCGTCGTGGACCTTCAGGATCGCCGGCAGCGCCGGGTCGGTCGAAAAGGCGTCGTAGTCGGCCAGCGGCGGCGGCTGGTTCCAGATGTCCGCGTGACGATCCGGCGGCATTTTCATGACGCTCCTGCGGTGGTTTGACGCATATGCGCGTTTCGCTTTCCGGAACCGCGCGGCCGTGGCGTCATTTACCGACAATTCTAACGGTGTTCCGACAAAGGACTCGCTTGCGATTGGCGGCATGGTAACCTAAAGGAGGCGCGATTTCAGGGCGGGAATGCCGGTTTCCGGCGGCCTCGCCCGAGGCTTCGGGGATCGGCGGAGACGCCGGGCGGAAGCGACCGCCACGTCCGCCAAGAGCAGGAGTTGTCCAGGTGAACGAAACGGGTCTTCGCAACGGCGCATTCGGCGCCGACAAGTTCGGCTTTCGCAAGCTTGCCGGCGTTCACTGGAACGATGGCGCCGCCGTCCTCGTCGAGCGCGCGGTCGCCCGCGGCGAGGCGAAGCTGACCGCCCACGGCGCGGTCGCCGCCGAGACCGGCCAGCACACCGGCCGTTCCGCGAAGGACAAGTTCGTCGTCCGCGACGCCGAGACCGATCCGGTGATCTGGTGGGACAACAACGCCGCCATCGAGCCGGAAAAGTTCGACATTCTCCACGAGGACATGCTGGCCTTCGCCGAGGGCATGGAACTGCACGGCCAGGACCTCTATGGCGGTGCCGATCCCGACAACCGCATCCGTGTGCGCGTCTACACCGACTATGCCTGGCACGCGCTCTTCATCCGCTACATGCTGATCCGCCCCGAGCGCGCCGCGCTCGAGGACTTCGTGCCGCAG
>JBFWXZ010000281.1:0-3151 GCA_050186955.1 Flavobacteriaceae bacterium | reverse complement strand
GAGAAGCTGATGGCCGCCAAGTCGTTCGACAAGGCCGTCGAGGTCCAGACCGACTACGCCAAGGCCGCCTACGAGGATTTCGTCGGCCAGGCCACGAAGATCAACGAGATGATCGTCGGCATGGCGAAGGACGTCTACAAGCCCTTCGAGACCGCGGTTGCCAAGACCGCGAAGTAAGTCTTCCGGAACACGTTCCGGCACGACGAGAGCCCGGCCCGAAACGGCCGGGCTTTTTGTTTGCCCGATAGCGGTTCGCCGACCGACCTGCGCGCACGACAGGGCAGGCCCGCGCCGCGCGGGGCTTGATCGGCGGCGCGCGCGGCGCATGCTGGCGGCTCATCGCCACGGGACGCCGCCGCCATGTCCGAGGGACTTCACCTGCCGCTCATCCTGCTCGCCGCGCTGGTCGCCAGCGCGAGCCCCGGACCGGCGACGCTGGCCATCGCCGGCGCCTCCATGGGCGCCGGGCGCAGATGCGGCATGGCGCTGGCCGGCGGCGTCATGGCGGGCTCGCTCGCCTGGTCGGTGACGGCGGCGCTCGGCTTCGGCGCGCTGATGCTCGCCCATGGCTGGATCCTCGAGGCGATGCGCTATGCCGGCGCCGGCTATCTCCTCTATCTCGCCCTGCGCTCGGCGCGCTCGGCGATGCGCAAGGGGGCGGCGCATGTGAGCCCGGTGCTGCAGGCGTCGACGGGGCGGTATTTCACCAAGGGGCTGCTGCTGCACCTGACCAATCCGAAGGCGATCCTGTTCTTTGGCTCGCTCTATTCGATCGGCATCCCGCGCGACGCCTCGGCCGCCGACATCGCGACCGTCGTCGCCGCCGTCGGCGTGCAGAGCGGCGCCGTCTTCTTCGGCTACGCGGCGCTCTTCTCCAATCCGGCGATGCTGCGCGCCTACGGGCGGCTGCGGCGCTGGTTCGAGGCGGCGTTCGCGGCGCTGTTCGGCGCCGCGGCGGTGGCGATCCTCGGCGCCAGGCTGTCCTGATCGCGCGCGACCCGGCCGGGCACTGGCGAAAGGCGAGGTGCCTTCCTATCTATTCGCCAGTGGAACTTGCATCTCTTTGCGCTAGAATCGCGATGGACATCCGGCCTGCCGGCGCGGATTCGGCGAGACCGCGCGAACAGCAGGCCATAACCGGAACGCAATGACGGCCGCTTCCGGGCGGCGCGCAGAGACGATGACGAGAACCGACGGCCAGCAATCGACACAATCGGCTAGCAGGATTCTCCGCACGGACCCGCCGCGGGCGGCGGGGCCGGGGCGCGGCGACCGCGAGGGCGACGGGGAAACGGGGATCGCGACCCGGACCCGGACCCGCACCAAGCGGCCCAACCTCTACCGGGTGCTGCTGCTCAACGACGACTTCACCCCGATGGAGTTCGTGGTGCAGGTGCTGGAGATGTTCTTCCACAAGAACCGCGAGGAGGCGACGCAGATCATGCTGCACGTTCACCAGAACGGCGTCGGGCTCTGCGGCGTCTTTACGCTCGAGGTCGCCGAGACCAAAGTAGTCCAGGTGATGGATTTTTCCCGCCAGCACCAGCATCCGCTACAGTGCGTGATGGAAAAGCAATAGGAGCACACGGCGTTGCCATCCTTCTCCCGAAATCTCGAAGAGGCGCTGCATCGTGCGCTGGCCATCGCCAGCGAGCACCATCACGAATATGCGACGCTGGAACATCTGCTGCTGTCGCTGATCGACGACAGCGACGCGGCCGCCGTCATGCGCGCCTGCAACGTCGACCTCGACACGCTGCGCGAGAGCCTTACCGACTATATCGACACCGAGCTGGCGAACCTCGTCGCCGAGGACGAGGACACCAAGCCGACCGCCGGCTTCCAGCGCGTCATCCAGCGCGCGGTGATCCATGTTCAGTCGTCGGGCCGCGAGGAGGTGACGGGCGCCAACGTGCTGGTGGCGATCTTCGCCGAGCGCGAGAGCCACGCCGCCTATTTCCTGCAGGAGCAGGAGATGACGCGCTACGACGCCGTCAACTACATCAGCCACGGCATCGCCAAGCGCGCCGGCATGTCGCAGACGCGCACGGTGCGCGGCGCCGACATCGAGTCCGACGAGGCGGAGGACGCCGAGACCGGCAAGGGCGAGGCGCTGGAGACCTATTGCGTCGACCTGAACGAGAAGGCGCGCAAGGGCCGCATCGACCCGCTGATCGGCCGCGACGCCGAGATCCGCCGGACCATCCAGATCCTCTGCCGCCGGCAGAAGAACAACCCGCTCTTCGTCGGCGATCCCGGCGTCGGCAAGACGGCCATCGCCGAGGGGCTGGCCCGCCGCATCGTCGAGGGCGAGGTGCCGGACGTTCTCAAGGAATCGACCGTCTACGCGCTCGACATGGGGGCGCTGCTGGCGGGAACCCGCTACCGCGGCGATTTCGAGGAGCGGCTGAAGGCGGTGATGAAGGAGATCGAGGACCGTCCGAACGCCATCATGTTCATCGACGAGATCCACACGGTGATCGGCGCCGGCGCGACCTCGGGCGGGGCGATGGACGCCTCCAACCTGCTGAAGCCGGCGCTGCAGTCGGGCCATCTGCGCTGCATCGGCTCGACCACCTACAAGGAATACCGCCAGTTCTTCGAGAAGGACCGGGCGCTGCTGCGCCGCTTCCAGAAGATCGACGTCAACGAGCCGTCGGTGCCCGACGCGATCAAGATCCTCAGGGGCCTCAAGCCCTATTTCGAGGAGCATCACGGCGTGCGCTACTCGGGCGACGCCATCAAGTCGGCGGTCGAGCTGTCGGCGCGCTACATCCACGACCGCAAGCTGCCCGACAAGGCGATCGACGTGATCGACGAGACGGGCGCCTCGCAGATGCTGCTGCCGCCGTCGCGGCGCAAGCGCGTGGTCGGCATCAAGGACGTCGAGGCGACCATCGCGACCATGGCGCGCATCCCGCCGAAGAGCGTGTCGAAGTCGGATTCGGAGGTTCTCGAGCATCTCGAGACCAACATGAAGCGGGTCGTCTTCGGCCAGGAATCGGCCATCGGGGCGCTGACCGCGGCGATCAAGCTGTCGCGCGCCGGGCTGCGCGAGCCCGAGAAGCCGATCGGCAACTACCTGTTCTCCGGCCCGACCGGCGTCGGCAAGACCGAGGTCGCCAAACAGCTCGCCGAGCTGCTCGGCATC
>JBFWXZ010000280.1:0-3180 GCA_050186955.1 Flavobacteriaceae bacterium | reverse complement strand
ACGACGATCCGCAGCGCGCTTCCCGAGCCGGTGGCGCAGGCGATCGCCCGCCTCATCGGCTTCCGCCTAGAGGGCGAAAGCCCCGATCCCAAGGCGCTGCACCGCGCCGTCCTGCGCTCCGGCGTCTTCGCCGAGGCGGAGTTGCATGCCGGGCGGCCACCGACCGGCGACTTCAAGCCGGCGGTGCTGGCGCTTCGCCAGGCGCTGACGCAATGGCTCGGCCGCGATGCCGGGAGCCATCCGCACGAGACGAAGCCCGCCCCGCCGCAGCGCGGCGGCCAGCTCGCCGGCGAAAGGCCGGTCGCGCCGGCGCCCGCCGACAGCGCCGAGGAACTCGGCCAGCGCCTGCTGACGCGCGCCGACGGCGCGCTGCACCGCGTCCGGCTGCTGCAGATGGCCTCGCTTCCCGACCGCGCCGCCGACAGCCACGCCGACCGGCCGCCGACGGTGGTCGAGCTGCCGCTCGCCCTGCCGGGCGGCACCGGCACGGTGCAGCTGTCGATCCAGCGCGACGGCAAGGGCAAGAGCGATGCCCGCCAGCGCGGCTGGCGGGTGCGCTTCTCCCTCGACCCCGGCGAGGCCGGGCCGACCCATGCCGGCGTCGATCTCGATGCCTCGGATGCCGTCTCGGTCTCGCTCTACGCGGAGAACGAGGCGATGGCGGCGCTGCTCGAGGCCCATGCCGACGAGCTGCGCGCCGGGCTGGAGGCCGCCGGCGTCGAGACCCGCGCGATCACCGCCCGCAAGGGCCGCCCGCGCGCCGCCGAGACCCGCGCCGGCTTCTTCCTGGACCGCTTGTCATGAGCGGCGACGAGACCCCGGCCAAGACCCGCGCCGTCGCGCTGCGATACGACCATCCAGGCGTGCCCGTCGTCACCGCCAAGGGCGAGGGGGCCTTCGCCCGGCGCATTATCGAGGAGGCGGAGAAGCACGGCGTCCTCGTCGAGGAGAACCCGGCGCTCGCCGAGGCGCTGTCGCAGATCGCCGTCGACGACGAGATCCCCGAGGAGCTCTACAAGGCGGTCGCCGAGGTCATCTCCTATGTGATGCGGATGTCGCGCAGGCTCTGAACCGCCTAACGTCATTTGTCATCGGCGGGGCCTTCTTCTTCCGGTTCAACTCCGCCTGCATCTCGACTAGACTGGCTGGCGCTTCTTGAGGCGCGTGGGGGCGTCGGGAGAGAGAAATTCCATGACCATATCGGCCTTTTCCGGGCTTCGGCGGCTTGTCGCCGGAGCGTTGCTGCTGTCGCTCGGCGCCGTGTTCATGCCGGCTTCCGCCCAGGACACGCGCGGGGATGCGCGCGAGATCGTGCTGAGCCGCGACACCGATTTCTTCGGCGGCGACTACGAGACGAAGAAGGGCATCTCCCTCGACGACTGCTCGCGCGCCTGCGTCGCCGACAGCCGCTGCGCCGCCTTCACCTATAACGAGAAGGCGCGCTGGTGCTTCCTCAAGGAGAAGCTCGGCGAGGCCCAGTCCTTCGCCGGCGCGACCGGCGGGCGCATCGTCGTCCGCCAGGCGGTCGGCGAGGACGAGAAGGCCGCGCGCCTCGCCCGGCTCGATTTCCTGCCCCGCCGCTTCGTCGACGATGCCCGCCGCTTCGCCGGCGCCGTCGGCGACCGCCCGCTGAAGAGCGAGTCGGTCGGCGATCTCGTCGATGCCGCCGACGCCGCCCGCGAGGCGAAGGACATCCCCGGCATCAGCGACAACTATCAGGACGCGCTGCGCAAGCGCCCCGAGGACGGGGCGATGTGGGGGCGCTTCTCCCGCGCCCTGCTCTCGGCCAATTCCGACGACTGGCAGATGCGTCGCCGCGCCACCGAGGAGGCGACCAACGCCGCCGTCCTCGCGGTGCTGAACGCCTCCGACGACGCCACCACCGGCGAGGGACTGGCGCTGCTCGGCGTGGCGCTCGAACGCAACGCCAACTGGAAGCCGGCGATCCGCGCCTATCGCGCCAGCCTGAAGGCCCGCGAGATGAGCTGGGTCAGTGAGGCGCTGGCCAAGATCGAGGCGCAGCGCGGCTTCCGCGTCGTCGAGCACACCGTCGATTCCGACGCCGTCAATCCGCGCGCCTGCGTCGTCTTCTCCGATCCGATCGCCGCCTCGCGCATCCGCGCCGGCGACTATGTCCAGGTCGAGGGCCGCGGAGACATCGCGACCGAGGCCGAGGACCGCCAGATCTGCGTCGACGGCGTGCGCCACGGCGAGCGCTACCGCATCACCGTACGCTCCGGCCTGCCCGCCAGCGACGGCGAGGTCCTCAAGCGCAATGTCGATCTCGACATCTATGTGCGCGACCGCGCGCCGTCGGTGCGCTTTCCCGGCCGCGCCTACGTGCTGCCGGCCGGCGGCGAGGCCTCGATCCCCGTCGTCACCGTCAACACCGACCTCGTCAATGTCGAGGTGCTGCGCATCGGCGACCGCGGGCTCGCCCGC
Source organism: Flavobacteriaceae bacterium (assembly GCA_050186955.1). Taxonomy (GTDB): domain Bacteria; phylum Pseudomonadota; class Alphaproteobacteria; order Rhizobiales; family Tepidamorphaceae; genus JACKJP01. Next base: position 738 of record JBFWXZ010000280.1, on the reverse strand, counting down.
ACCGTCGGCGACGATGATTTCCTCGGCCAGCTCTCCGGCTACGACGTCTCCGACATCCGCGACAGCAAGGGCCAGTCGATCTGGAAGGGCGCCGTCGAGGTCCGCCGCGAGCTCAACCGCGACATGACGACGGCGATCCCCGTCGCTGAGTTCACCAGGGAACTGAAGCCCGGCGTCTATGTGATGATCGCCAAGGCCGCCAACGAGCAGCGCGACGAATACTGGGAGCCGAGCGCCACCCAGTGGTTCATCGTCACCGATATCGGCCTGACCACGCTCGCCGGCCCGCAGGGGCTGGAGGTCTTCGCCCGCAGCCTGTCGGGCGCCGCGCCCGTCGCTGGCGCCAGGGTCCGCCTCGTCGCCGCCAATGACGAGATCCTCGGCAACGCCGTCACCGACGCGCAGGGCCGCGCCACCCTCGATCCCGGCCTTCTCGCCGGCGAGGGCGGCAACGCCCCGGCGCTCGTCGTCGCCGAGACCGACGGCGACTACGCCTTCCTCGATTTCACCGCCGCGCCCTTCGACCTGACCGACCGCGGCGTCACGGGCCGTCCGGCGCCCAAGGCGCTCGACCTCTATGCGGTGTCGGATCGCGGCGTCTATCGCCCCGGCGAGGATGTCGAGCTGACCGCGCTGGTGCGCAACGCCAAAGCCGAGGCCGTCTCCGGCACTCCGCTGACGCTGAGCCTCACGCGCCCCGACGGGGTCGAGCACGCGCGCGCCGTCGTTGCCGCGGCC
>JBFWXZ010000279.1:0-3184 GCA_050186955.1 Flavobacteriaceae bacterium | reverse complement strand
TCCGGCATTACCGCCACGTGATCGAGGAGCGGATCGACCAGTATTCCGCCAATCCGGACCCGGACGGCGCCGTTTCCATGCAGGCGGCGGAGTGACGCCATGACCAAGATCATCGTCGACGGCACCGAAATCGACGTCCCCGCCGAATACACGCTGCTGCAGGCGGCGGAGGCGGCGGGCGCGGAGATTCCGCGCTTCTGCTACCACGAGCGGCTGTCGATCGCCGGCAATTGCCGCATGTGCCTCGTCGAGGTGAAGGGCGGGCCGCCCAAGCCGCAGGCGTCCTGCGCGATGAGCGTGCGCGACCTCAGGCCCGGCCCGAACGGCGAGCCGCCGGAGGTCTTCACCAAGAGCGCGATGGTGAAGAAGGCGCGCGAGGGGGTGATGGAGTTCCTGCTCATCAACCACCCGCTCGACTGCCCGATCTGCGACCAGGGCGGCGAATGCGACCTGCAGGACCAGGCGATGGCCTACGGGTTCGACAAGAACCGCTTCGCCGAGAACAAGCGCGCGGTCGAGGACAAGTATATCGGCCCGCTGGTGCGCACGAAGATGACGCGCTGCATCCACTGCACGCGCTGCGTCCGCTTCACCACCGAGGTCGCCGGCATCTCCGAACTCGGCCTGATCGGCCGCGGCGAGGACGCCGAGATCACCACCTATCTCGAGAACGCGATGTCGTCCGAACTTCAGGGCAACGTCATCGATCTCTGCCCGGTCGGCGCGCTGACCTCGCGGCCGTATCAGGACACGGCGCGCCCGTGGGAGCTCTCCAAGACCGAATCCATCGACGTGATGGACGCGGTCGGCTCCAACATCCGCGTCGACGCGCGCGGGCGCGAGGTGATGCGCATCCTGCCGCGCGTCCACGAGGACGTGAATGAGGAGTGGATCTCCGACAAGACGCGCTTCATCTGGGACGGGCTGCGCAGCCAGCGGCTCGACCGGCCCTATGTGCGCCGCCGGGGCAAGCTGCAGCCGGCGAGCTGGAACGAGGCCTTCGAGGCCGTCGAGGCGAAGATGAAGGGGATCGACCCGGCGAAGGTCGGCGTCATCGCCGGCGATCTCGCCTCGGTCGAGGAACTCTTCGCCTTCAAGGACCTTGCCGACCGGCTCGGCATCGCCAGCATCGACTGCCGGCAGGACGGGGCGGCGCTCGACCGCAAGGCGGGGCGCGGCAGCTACATCTTCAATTCCGGCATCGCGGGGATCGAGCGCGCCGACGCGATCCTGATCGTCGGCTCCAATCCGCGCCGCGAGGCGGCGGTGCTGAATTCGCGCATCCGCAAGCGCTGGCTCGCCGGCGACCTCGCGGTCGGCTATGTCGGCAGCGAGCGGCCCGACCTCACCTACGACTACGACTATCTCGGCGCCGGCCCGGAGACGCTGGCCGAGCTCGCCACCGGCAAGAGCGCCTTCGCCAAGGCGCTGAAGAAGGCCGAGCGGCCGATGATCATCGTCGGGCAGGGCGCCATCGCGCGTCCCGACGGCGCGGCGGTGCTGGCGCAGTGCGCCGAGATCGCCGTCGCCTTCGGCATGGTGGCGCCGAAGAGCGATCCGGAATGGATCGGCTTCAACATCCTCCACACCGCGGCGTCGCGGGTCGGCGGCCTCGACGTCGGGTTCGTGCCGGGCGAGGGCGGGCGCGACACGGCGGGCATCGTGGCGGCGGCCGGACGCGGCGAGATCGAGGTCGTGTTCCTGCTCGGGGCCGACGAGATCGACATGGAGGCGCTCGGCAGCGCCTTCGTCGTCTATGTCGGGACCCATGGCGACCGCGGCGCGCATCGCGCCGACGCGATCCTTCCCGGCGCCGCCTATACCGAGAAGTCGGCGACCTACGTCAACACCGAAGGGCGGCCGCAGATGGCCATGCGGGCGGCGTTCCCGCCCGGCGAGGCGCGCGACGACTGGGCGATCATCCGCGCGCTGTCGGAACGCCTCGGCGAGCGGCTGCCCTACGATTCGCTGGCCGCGCTCAGGGCCTCGATCTACGCGGAATATCCCTCGCTCGCCGCGCTCGACCGGCTGGTGCCGAGCGCCTCGACCGACATCATCGCGCTCGCCAAGAAGGGCGGGAAGGCGAACAAGGCGGCCTTCAGCCCGGCGATCGGCGATTTCTACCTGACCAATCCGATCGCCAGGGCGTCCAAGGTCATGGCCCAGATGAGCGCCCTGCAGAAGGCGCGGGCGAAGGGAGCGACCGGCACCGATGGCTGATTTCGTCTCCACCTATGTCGTGCCGGGGCTGATCGTCGCGCTGCAGAGCGTGGTGCTGCTGGTCGCGCTGCTGGTCATCATCGCCTATCTGCTGCTCGCCGACCGCAAGGTCTGGGCGGCGGTGCAGATGCGGCGCGGGCCCAACGTCGTCGGCCCGTGGGGGCTGTTCCAGTCCTTCGCCGACCTGCTGAAATTCGTCTTCAAGGAGCCGGTCATCCCGGCGGCCGCCAACAAGGGCGTGTTCCTGCTGGCGCCGCTCGTCTCCTGCATCCTGGCGCTGTCGGCCTGGGCGGTGGTGCCGGTGAGCGCCGGCTGGGTGATAGCCGACATCAATGTCGGCATCCTCTACATCTTCGCGATCTCCTCGCTCGGGGTCTACGGCGTCATCATGGGCGGCTGGGCCTCGAACTCGAAATACGCCTTCCTCGGCGCCCTGCGCTCGGCGGCGCAGATGGTCTCCTACGAGGTTTCCATCGGCTTCGTGATCATCACAGTGCTGCTGTGCGTCGGCTCGCTGAACCTGACCGAGATCGTCAACGCGCAGCGCGGCGCCTATGGCATGTTCGGCTGGTTCTGGCTGCCGCTGTTCCCGATGTTCGTGGTGTTCTTCATCTCGGCGCTGGCGGAGACCAACCGGCCGCCCTTCGACCTGCCGGAGGCGGAATCGGAGCTCGTCGCCGGCTTCATGGTCGAATACGCCTCGACGCCCTACCTGCTGTTCATGCTCGGCGAGTATGTGGCGATCACGCTGATGTGCGCGCTGACGACGATCCTGTTCCTCGGCGGGTGGCTGCCGCCCTTCGAGGTCGCGCCCTTCACCTGGGTGCCGGGCATCGTCTGGTTCATACTCAAGGTCTGCTTCGTCTTCTTCATGTTCGCGATGGTGAAGGCGATGGTGCCGCGCTACCGCTACGACCAGCTCATGCGGCTCGGCTGGAAGGTGTTCCTGCCGATCTCGCTGTTC
>JBFWXZ010000278.1:0-3216 GCA_050186955.1 Flavobacteriaceae bacterium | reverse complement strand
GTCGACCTGTTCGCGGAGTGGAAGCCGACGCGCTGGAACGGCCAGATCACGCTGAGGCTCGACGTCAACAACGTCTTCGACGAGGAATACGTGTCGCGCAGCAACTACTACGACCGCTCGTCGCCGCCGCCCATCGTCGCCCTGCGCGAGCCGGGACGCTCCTTCGTCATCACCGCGATCGGCCAGTTCTGAGGGAAGCCCAATGTATGTGATCTCGACGACGGTCGGCACGGAATCGGCATCGAAATATCTGCAGCAGCTCTGCAAGCACTTCGCGCACAAGGCGCCGGCGACCTTCGACGCGCAGCGCGGCGAGGTCGCCTTCCCTTTCGGCAACTGCACGATGGAAGCCGACGACAAGGCGCTGTCCATCCGCTGCGAGGCGCCTGAGGAGGAGCAGATACTGCGCTGCCGCTTCGTCATCGACGATCACCTGACCCGCTTCGCATGGCGGGAGAAGCTGTCGATCGATTGGAAAAACGAGCAAAAGCCGGCCTGATCGCCTCGGGCACGAAAGCCAGCAACGGAAAACACCATGCCCAGTCCCGCGATCACCCGACGCCTGCTGCCGGTTCTTCTCGGCGTCCTGCTCGTCGCCGGCCTCTCCTCGCCTGGCCCGGCGGAGCCCGTATCCGTCGCCCATGCCCGTGGGGAAACGATCCTCGCGGACACGCCGCGGCGCGTCGTCGTCTTCGACCTCGCCACCCTCGACACGCTCGACCTCCTCGGCGTGCCGGTGCTCGGCGTACCCGGCTCGCACATCCCCGACTATCTCGGCAAATATCGCGGCGAGGGATACGCCAAGGTCGGCTCGCTCTTCGAACCCAACTACGAGGCGGTCAACGCGCTCAAACCCGACCTCGTCATCGTCGCCAGCCGCTCCGCGCCCGCCTATGACGCCCTGTCGAGGATCGCACCGACGATCGACCTCACGCCCGACCCGGCGGATTTCCTCGGCAGCGCCGAGCGCAACGCGCGCCTGCTCGGTAAGATCTTCGGGCAGGAGGAGAAGGTCGCCTCGCTCATCGAGACGCTCGACCTCAAGGTGGCAGAGACCCGCGCTGTCGCCGAAACCCGGGGCGCCGCGCTCGTCGTCATGGTGAGCGGCGGCAAGCTGACGGCCTACGGGACCGGCTCGCGCTTCGGTTGGCTGCATCGCAGCCTCGGCTTCGAGCCGGCGGCACCGGACCTCAAGGCCGCGACCCATGGCGACGCGATCTCGTTCGAATTCATCGCCGCGACCAACCCGGACTGGCTGTTCGTGCTGGACCGCGACAGCATCGTCGGCAATGCCGGCCAGGCCGCGAGCCGCGTCCTCGACAACGAGCTCGTCGCATCGACGAAAGCCGCGCGGGCCGGCCGCATCGTTTATCTCGACGCCGTGCACTGGTATCTGGTGGGCGGCGGCCTCGACAGCGTGGCCCGAATGACCGAGGAAATCGCGACGGCTCTCGCAGGCAGGAAGTGAATCCCAACGATACGGCGCGCATCCGGCGCCGAAACGACCCCCTCGCTTTCGCGGCGGCGATGGCCTGTCTGGCCGCGCTCGCCGTCACGAGCCTTTTCATCGGCGTCGGCGACCTCAGCCCGCGGGACCTGTTCGGCGAGAACGGCGAGGCCGTCAGGCTGCTGCTGGTGAGCCGCATCCCGCGGACGGCGGCCGTCCTGCTCGCCGGCATGGCAGTCGGCGTCGCCGCCGTCATCATGCAGACCATCTTCCGCAACCGCTTCGTCGAGCCGACGACCTCGGGAACCGTCGAGGCGGCGAGCCTCGGCCTGGTGGCCGTGGCGCTGCTCCAGCCGGCGATGCCGCTGCCCGGCAAGATGCTGGTGGCCGCCGGCTTCGCGCTGGCATCGACATGGCTGTTCCTCAAGCTGATCGACAGGATCGCGGTCAGGACGGCGGTGATCGTGCCGCTGCTCGGCCTGATGCTCGGCCGCGTGCTGGAATCCCTGACCTTCTTCATCGCCTACCGCCACGACCTGCTGCAGGCCCTCGTCTCGTGGGTGAACGGGGACTTCTCGAGCGTGCTGCGCGGCCGCTATGAATTGCTGTGGATCGGCGCGGGGCTCGCCGCGCTCGCCTATGTCGCGGCCGACCGCTTCACCGTCGCCGGCATGGGCCGGAGCACGGCGACCGGGCTCGGCCTCGACTACCGCAGGGTCGTCGGGCTCGGCCTCGCCATCGTCTCGATGGTGACCGCGGCGGTGGTGGTGACGGTCGGCACGGTGCCGTTCCTCGGGCTGATCGTCGCCAATCTGGTGACCATGGTCACGGGCGACAATCTGCGCCGCGCCCTACCGTGGATCGCGCTGGCCGGGGCGGGCTTCATGCTGGCCTGCGACATCGCCGGAAGGCTGATCCGCTTCCCCTACGAGATACCGGTCGGCACCGTCGCCGGCGTCGTCGGCAGCGCCGCCTTCCTGGCGATCATCCTGAGCCGGAGGCGGCGTCTTGGCTGAGGTTCGACGCGCGAGCGCGGTTCCCTTGCTGGCCGTCGGGGCGGCGCTCGCCTGTGCCGGATACATGGTCATCGGCGCGAAGGGCGACTGGGCCTTCGTGCTCGCCTTTCGCGGCGGCAAGCTGGCGGCCCTGGCGCTCATCGCCTGCGCGGTGGCCGTGGCGACGGTGCTGTTCCAGACGATCACCGCGAACCGCATCCTGACCCCCTACGTCATGGGGTTCGATTCGCTCTATATCGCGCTGCAGACGGCGCTCGTCGCCGCTCTCGGCTCCGGCGCCGTCTCCGCGCTCGACCCGCGATGGCGCTTCGTTCTCGAGGCGGCGCTGATGATCGTCCTGTCGCTGGCGCTGTTCCGCTGGCTGTTCACCGGCGGCACGCGAAGCATCCACCTGCTGGTGCTGGCCGGCATCGTCTGCGGCGTGCTGTTCCGCAGCGTCGCGCACCTGCTGCAACGCATCCTCGACCCCAACGAGTTCTCGGTGCTGCAGGACCTGATGTTCGCCAATTTCAACACGGTCGACACCTCGCTGCTGGGCATCTCGTGCCTCGCCGTGCTGGCGGTGGCCGTCGTGCTTGCCCCCGTGCACCCCACCCTCGACGTGCTGGCGCTCGGCCGCGAGAGCGCCGTCGGCCTCGGTGTCGACTACCGCGCGACGGTGACGCGCATTCTCGCCGGCATCGCGATTCTCGTCTCTGTGTCCGCGGCGCTGGTCGGACCGATCACCTTCTTCTGCCTCGTGGTGGCGAGCCT
>JBFWXZ010000277.1:0-3239 GCA_050186955.1 Flavobacteriaceae bacterium | reverse complement strand
GTAGACAAGTGGCGTTCGAAGCGTTTCCGGAATGATTCCGGGGACATCGCCCTTGCGCGTCTGGTGTTTGCGCCGCAACGCACCATATAAACTGCGGTTAAGGAATATCAGGAGATTCGAGTGACCAGTCGCTCCACCCCAGAGACAGGCGCAACGTCCGGCCGGGAGGTTCTTCCGGTCCTGCCGTTGCGCGACATCGTGGTCTTTCCCCACATGATCGTGCCGCTCTTCGTCGGCCGCGAGAAATCCATCCGCGCCCTCGACGAGGTGATGCGCAACGAGAAGCAGATCCTGCTGGCGACGCAGAAGAACGCCGCCGAGGACGATCCGGCAGCCGGCGACATCTACATGACCGGCACCATCGCCACCGTCCTGCAGCTGCTGAAGCTGCCCGACGGCACCGTCAAGGTGCTGGTCGAGGGCGGCAGCCGCGCCGCGATCAGCGGGTTCCGCGAGAACGAGAACTATTTCGAGGCCGAGGTCGACCGCCTGGCGGACGCCGAGGACGATCAGGTCGAGGTCGAGGCGCTGGCGCGCTCGGTCGTCGCCGAGTTCGACAGCTATGTGAAGCTGAACAAGAAGGTGTCGCCGGAGGTGCTGGGCGCGGTCTCGCAGATCGAGGACTACGCCAAGCTCGCCGACACCGTGGCCTCGCATCTCGCGGTCAAGCTTTCCGACAAGCAGGAGCTGCTGGAGATGAACTCCGTCTCGCAGCGGCTGTCGCGCGTGCTGGAACTGATGGAGGGCGAGATCAGCGTCCTGCAGGTCGAGAAGCGCATTCGCGGCCGGGTCAAGCGCCAGATGGAGAAGACCCAGCGCGAGTACTATCTCAACGAGCAGATGAAGGCGATCCAGAAGGAGCTCGGCGACGAGGACGGGCGCGACGAGATCGGCGAGATCGAGGAGCGCATCGCCAAGACCAAGCTCTCCAAGGAAGCTCGCGAGAAGGCGCAGGCGGAAGTCCGCAAGCTGCGCCAGATGAGCCCGATGTCGGCGGAAGCCACCGTCGTGCGCAACTATCTCGACTGGCTGCTGTCGATCCCGTGGGGCAAGCGCTCCAAGGTCAAGAAGGACCTGCCGCTGGCGCAGGAGATTCTCGACGCCGATCACTTCGGCCTGGAGAAGGTCAAGGACCGCATCGTCGAGTATCTCGCCGTGCAGAGCCGGGCCAACAAGCTGCGCGGGCCGATCCTCTGCCTCGTCGGGCCTCCCGGCGTCGGCAAGACCTCGCTCGGCAAGTCGATCGCCAAGGCGACGGGGCGCGAATTCGTCCGCGTGTCGCTCGGCGGCGTGCGCGACGAGGCCGAGATCCGCGGCCACCGGCGCACCTATATCGGCTCGATGCCGGGCAAGGTCGTGCAGTCGATGCGCAAGGCGAAGACGGTCAACCCGCTCTTCCTGCTGGACGAAATCGACAAGATGGGCGCCGATTTCCGCGGCGATCCGTCCTCGGCGCTGCTCGAGGTGCTCGATCCGGAGCAGAACGGCACGTTCAACGACCACTATCTGGAGGTCGACTACGACCTGTCGAACGTCATGTTCGTGACCACGGCGAATACGCTGAACATCCCGCCGGCCCTGATGGACCGCATGGAGATCATCCGCATCGCCGGCTACACGGAGGACGAGAAGGTCGAGATCGCCCGCCGTCACCTGCTGCCCAAGACCATGCGCGAGCACGGTCTGAAGGACAGGGAGCTGACGGTCTCCGACGACGCGCTGCTCGAGCTTCTGCGCCGCTACACCCGCGAGGCGGGCGTGCGTAACCTGGAGCGCGAGCTGGCCACCCTTGCCCGCAAGGCGGTCAAGGAGCTGATCCTGTCCAAGAAGAAGTCGATCAAGGTCACGGCCAAGAACATCGGCGACTTCCTCGGCGTGCCGCGCTACCGCTACGGCCAGGCCGAGCAGGAGGACCAGGTCGGCGTCGTTACCGGTCTCGCATGGACCGAGGTGGGCGGCGAGCTGCTGACCATCGAAGGCGTGCTGATGCCCGGCAAGGGCAAGATGAACGTCACCGGCAACCTGCGCGACGTGATGAAGGAATCGATCCAGGCGGCGACGGCCTATGTCCGCTCGCGGTCCGTCGATTTCGGCATCCTGCCGCCGCTGTTCGAGAAGCGCGACATCCACGTCCACGTGCCGGAGGGGGCGACCCCGAAGGACGGACCCTCGGCGGGCGTCGCCATGGCCACGGCGATCGTCTCGGTGATGACCGGCATCCCGGTGCGCCGCGACATCGCGATGACCGGCGAGATCACCCTGCGCGGACGCGTGCTGCCGATCGGCGGCCTCAAGGAGAAGCTGCTTGCGGCGCTGCGCGGCGGCATCAAGACGGTGATCATCCCCGAGGACAACGCCAAGGATCTGGCCGACATCCCCGACAATGTGAAGAGCAACCTGGAGATCATCCCGGTGGCGCGCATGGAGGAGGTGCTGAAGATCGCCCTGGTCGAGAAGCCGACCCCGGTGGCGTGGAGCGAGGAGGCGGACAAGCCCGCCGTTCCCGCCGACGCGGCCGCGGACGGATCGGGGCTGACCGCGCACTGACGGCGTGCTCCGCGACGGTTCGAACCATGCGGAAAGGGCCCGCCTCAGGCGGGCCCTTTTCATGTGCGGAATCCTCGAAATTGCCCGAATTTGCTTGCCTTTTGGCGTGTGTAGACAAGACTGGTGCGGATCAGTTTTGCGATTCGTTTTGAGGCCAGCCACGAAAGGATAGCGATATGAACAAGGCTGAACTCGTAGCGGCGGTAGCCGACGCAAGCGGGATGACGAAGCAGGCGGCGGGTGCGGCAGTTGACGCAACCTTCGCCGCGATCACCGCGGCGCTTAAGAAGGGGGACGAAGTGAAGGTGCCGGGATTCGGCAGCTTCGCGGTCACGAACACCAAGGCCCGTACCGGCCGCAATCCGCTGACCGGCGCGACGATCCAGGTCGCCGCTTCCAAGCGTCCCAAGTTCAAGGTCGGCAAGGCCCTCAAGGAGGCCGTCGCCGGCTGAGATCGCGGCTTACCGCGAATCTCCGAGAACAAGCCCCGCGCGGCGTCACGCCGCGCGGGGTTTTTCTTTGTTCGCAGGCCGCCGGGCTTGTGCTCGCGGGTGTGCTGATGTATCCCCCGGGCCGCCTTTGGCGCGGGCGGTTAGCTCAGCTGGCAGAGCATCTCGTTTACACCGAGAGGGTCGGCGGTTCGATCCCGTCACCGCCCACCAGAATCTTCGCGGAAAGGAGCCATCCGCTCG
>JBFWXZ010000276.1:0-3244 GCA_050186955.1 Flavobacteriaceae bacterium | reverse complement strand
CGCCCAACGGATCGGACGCAATGACAGCCGGCAGTTTCATCACGTTCGAGGGCGGCGAGGGCACCGGCAAGTCGACCCAGGCCGCGCGGCTCGCCAAATATCTCAGGCGCGAGGGCCACGACGTCGTCCTGACCCGGGAGCCGGGCGGCACGCCGTCGGGCGAGATCATCCGCAGGATCGTGCTGTCGGGCGGCGCCGAGCCGCTCGGCGCCTTCGCCGAGGCGGTGCTGATGAACGCCGCGCGCAGCGATCATCTCGACCAGATCATCCGGCCGGCGCTGGCCGCCGGCAAGACGGTCATCTGCGACCGCTTCGCCGATTCCACCCGCGCCTATCAGGGTGCGCTCGGCGGCCTCGAGGACGAGTTGCTGTCGGCGATGGAGCGCGCCGTTGTCGGCGATACGACGCCCGATCTCACCTTCCTGCTCGACGCACCGGTGGAGATCACCCTGGCGCGGGCCCGCCGCTCCAGCCGTAAGGCCGGTGCCGGCGCGCTCGGTGACCGCTTCGAGAAGGAGAAGGCCTCCGCGCACCGGACCCTGCGCAAGGCCTTCCGCGACATCGCCGCGCGCGACAAGGACCGCGTCGCGGTCATCGACGCGCGCGGAACCGAGGCGGAGGTCTCGCGCCGCATTCTCGACGTATGGAACCGGCGCCTGGGCGTCGCCGCATGAGCGGCCTGCCGCGTCCCGTCGACGCGATGCCGCTGATCGGGCGCGAGGCGGCCGAGACCGCGCTGCGCGAGGCGGCGCTGTCGGGCCGCCTGCATCACGGCTGGATCATCGCCGGACCACAGGGAAGCGGCAAGGCGACGCTGGCCTACCGCTTCGCCCGGTTCCTGCTGTCGGGCGGCGTCGGCGAAGGCCTCGACAGCGACCCCGAGCACCCGGCGGCGCGGCAGATCGCCGCCGGCTCGCATCCCGGCCTGCTGGTCATCGAGGCGCCGGAGCCCGAGCCCGGCCGCAGGGCAGGGGCCATCCCCGTCGAGAACGTGCGCCGCATCGGCCGCTTCCTCGGCTCGACGGCGAGCGACGGCGGCTGGCGCATCGTCCTCATCGACCCCGCCGACGGCCTCAACCGCAACGGCCAGAACGCCATCCTCAAGCTGCTCGAGGAGCCGCCCGAGAAGAGCCTGTTCCTGATCGTCGCCCATCAACCCGGACGGCTTCTGCCGACCATCCGCTCACGCTGCCGGCAGCTCGACCTGCCGCCGCTCGGCGGGGAGGAGATGCGCCGCATTCTCGCCGAGGCCGGCTTCCCCGACGGCGACGAGACGAGCGCCGCCCTGCGCTTTTCCGGCGGCGACGTCGAGCGCGCCGCGGCGATCCTGTCGGGCGACTTCGGCGACGCGCTGACGAAGCTCGGCGCCATCGTCGACCAGCTCCCCGATCTCGACACCGAACTGGCCTTCTCCTACTCCGACGATGCCGGCCGCCGCGGCGCCGAGGCACTGTTCGACATGACCATGGACACGCTGCTCGACTGGCTGCGGCTCGCCGCCCGCGAAAGGGCCGCACTGGTGCCGGCGGGCAAGCTTGCGCCCTATGGCGAGCTATGGGAAAAGATCGCCGCGCGAACGGCGACGACGCGCGGCTTCAATCTCGACCGCTCCCACTGCATCCTGGCGAGCTTGTTCGATATCCAGGAGCGCCTGGGCCCGCATTCCGGCGTGCGGCGCGCGGGATAGCCACCTCCTTCCGCCCGGCAAGAATTGGCGACATGAAAGAGCGCTTCTACATCACCACGGCGATCTCCTATCCCAACGGCGCGCCGCATATCGGCCATGCCTACGAGCTGATGGCGACCGACGCGATCGCCCGCTTCATGCGCCTCGACGGCCGCGACGTGCATTTCGTCACCGGCACCGACGAGCACGGCATCAAGATGCTGCAGACGGCGCGGGGCAAGGACATGACGGCGCGCGAGCTCGCCGACCGCAACACGCCGCTGTTCCAGCAGATGGCGCGGACGCTGAACGCCTCCAACGACGACTTCATCCGCACCACCGAGCCGCGGCACCATCGCGCCAGCCAGGAGATCTGGCGGCGCATGGCGGCAAATGGCGACATCTACAAGGACAGCTATTCCGGCTGGTACTCGGTGCGCGACGAGGCCTACTACGCCGAATCCGAGACCGAGACGCGCGACGACGGCGTGCGCTACGGGCCGCAGGGAACGCCGGTCGAGTGGGTCGAGGAGGAGAGCTATTTCTTCCGCCTGTCGGCCTATCAGGACCGGCTGCTGGCGCTCTACGAGTCGCAGCCCGACTTCATCGGCCCGGCGGAGCGCCGCAACGAGGTCGTCAGTTTCGTCAAGGGCGGCCTGAAGGACCTCTCGGTCTCGCGCACGACCTTCGACTGGGGCATCCCGGTTCCCGACGATCCCGCCCACGTCATGTATGTGTGGGTCGACGCGCTGACCAACTACATCACCGCCGTCGGCTATCCCGACACCGACGATCCGCTGTGGCGCTACTGGCCGGCGATCCACATCATCGGCAAGGACATCGTCCGCTTTCACGCGGTCTACTGGCCGGCCTTCCTGATGTCGGCGGGCGTCGAGCTGCCGAAGCGCGTCTTCGCCCACGGCTTCCTGTTCAACCGCGGCGAGAAGATGTCGAAATCGGTCGGCAACGTCATCGACCCGGAGAGCATCGTCGCCCATTACGGGCTCGATCCCGTGCGCTACTTCTTCCTGCGCGAGGTGCCCTTCGGCCAGGACGGCAATTACAGCCACGACGCCATCGTCCAGCGCATCAACGCCGACCTCGCCAACGACCCCGGCAATCTCGCCCAGCGCTCGCTGTCGATGATCGCCAAGAACCTCGACGGCAAGGTGCCCGAGCCCGGCGCCTTCACCGACGCCGACAAGGCGCTTCTCGGCGACGCCGACGCGCTGCTGGAGACCTGCCGCAGGGCCTTCGAGACGCAGCAGATCCACATCGCGCTCAACGCCATCTGGTCGGTGGTCGGCGACGCCAACCGCTATTTCGCCTCCAGCGAGCCCTGGGCGCTGCGCAAGAGCGACCCGGCGCGCATGGCGAGCGTCCTCTACGTCACCGCCGAGACGCTGCGCCAGATCGCCATCCTGTGCCAGCCGGTGATGCCGGGCTCGGCGGCGAAACTGCTCGATCTCCTCGGCGTCGGCGAGGACGCGCGCGATTTCGCCATGCTGGGAGAAGGCGGCCGCCTGAAGGCGGGTGCCGCGTTGCCCTCGCCCAGCGCGGTCTTCCCGCGCTATGTGG
>JBFWXZ010000275.1:0-3271 GCA_050186955.1 Flavobacteriaceae bacterium | reverse complement strand
GCCCGTCTCGGCGTCGCCGAACCACGAAAGGATGCCGACCTGTCATCGGTTCGGCTCCTGGAACCGAACGATTTTTGCACATACCGCGCTCCAAATCCTGAACCCCCACAGACCCTAGAATACGATGACGTTGCGCAGCGCCTCGCCGCGATTGACCGAGGCGATGGCCTCGTTGATGTCGCAGAGCGCGTAGCGGCCGCTGATCAGCGGGTCGAGCAGCAGCTCGCCCCGGCGGTAGAGATCGACCAGCATCGGGATGTCGCGGGCGATCCGCGCCGAGCCCATCTTGGAGCCGACGATGCGGATGCCGTAGGCGGCGAGCGTCGACGGGTCGTATTCGGCCATGACGCCGGAGGCCGGCATGCCGACGATGACGATGGCGCCGCCCTTGCGCACGAGGCCGGCGGCCTGCTCGATCGCCTTCTTCGCGCCGACGGTGACGAAGGCGTAGTGGACGCCGCGATCCCGCGTCAGCTCGAGGACCGCAGCCTGCGCGTCGCGCCGCGCCGGGTTGACCGTGTGGGTGGCGCCGAAGCCGGGGGCGGCGGCGAGCTTCTCCTCCGACAGGTCGATGGCGATCACCGGCGACGCGCCGACATGGCGGGCGGCCTGCAGCGTGTTGATGCCGACGCCGCCGGTGCCGATGACGGCGACGCTCTCGCCGCGCCTGACGCCGGCGGTGTTGGTCACGGCGCCGAAGCCGGTCAGCACGCCGCAGGCGATGAGCGAGGCGACGTCGTAGGGCATGTCGGGCGGGATGACGACCGCCTGCGAGGCGTGCACCACCACCTCCTCGGCGAAGGCGCCGGTGCGCATGGCCTGGTGCAGGCCGCGGCCGGCGTGGTCGTGGATCACGTCGCGGGCGTCGAGGCTGAACGCCCTCTCGCAGAAGACCTCGTTGCCCTCGACGCAGAAGGCGCATTCGCCGCAGGAGCGGATCAGCGTGACGACGACGCGGTCGCCGGGCGCGAAACCGGCAACGCCCTCGCCCGTGGCGACGACCTCGCCGGCCGCCTCGTGGCCGTAGACGGCGGGAAGCTGGCCGCCCCAGGCGCCCTCGGCGTAGTGGATGTCGCTGTGGCAGATGGCGCAGGCGCCGAGCCGGACCCGTATCTCGCCGGGACCCGGCGGCGACAGCGTGACCTCCTCGACGACGAGAGGCTCACCGAACGCCCGACACACCGCCGCCTTCATAAATCACCCTCACGACGAAACGCCGCGACAAACTGCGACAGCGGCTTTCCGCTGTCGACGGGAATCTGCGCTTGCCGGGCCGGAGACCTCAGCTCTTGGCGCGCGAGCGCGGAGCCGGCTTGCGGCCGGATTTCGCCGGCGTCTTGCGGGAACCGCCCGCCTTGCCTGCCGCTTTGGCACCGGCCTTGCCGCGCGCGGCGGGACGTCCGGCGGCGGCCTTGCGCGCCGGCACCTTGAGCACCGGCTTCATGGCCTTGAGCTCGGCGGGATCGAGGTGGCAGAGGATGCGGTGACCGCCGCCGAAATCGCGCAGCGGCGGCAGCTCGACGTCGCAGACGCCCGGCATCATATAGGGGCAGCGGGTGTTGAACGGGCAGCCGGCAGGCGGGTTGGAGGGCGAGGGAATCTCGCCGGTGAGGACGATCTTGCGCTTCTCGATGGAGGTGTCGGCGATCGGCACCGCGGCGAGCAGCGCCTCCGTGTAGGGGTGGTAGGGCGGCGAGAAGATGGCCTCGGTCGTCCCCTGCTCCATGATGCGGCCGAGATACATGACGATGATGCGGTCGGCGAGGTAGCGCACCACCGAGAGATCGTGGCTGATGAAGAGCAGCGTCGTGCGGTTGTCGCGCTGGATGTCCATCAGCAGCTCGGTGACGGCGGCCTGCACCGACACGTCGAGGGCGGAGACCGGCTCGTCGGCGATCACCACCTTCGGGTTGCCGGCGAAGGCGCGGGCGATGCCGACGCGCTGTTTCTGGCCGCCGGAGAGCTGGCGCGGCCGGCGCTTGGCGAAGTCGCGCGGCAGCTTGACGATGTCGAGCAGCTCGAGGACGCGATCCTGCACCTTGCCGGGATCGGACTCGACGCCGAACTTGCGGATCACGCGGGCGATCTGCGAACCGACCGTCTGCGACGGGTTGAGGGTGTCGAAGGGGTTCTGGAACACCATCTGGAGGCGCGAGATGACCTTCTCGTCGCGCTGGTCGACGGGAAGCTGGCCGAGTTCGACATTGCCGAGGAAAACCTTGCCCTCGGTGGAATCCTCCAGCCCCATCAGCACCTTGGCGAAGGTGGACTTGCCGCAGCCGGACTCGCCGACGATCGCCACCGTCTCGGCCTCGCGGGCGGCGAAGTCGAGGCCCTCGTTGGCCTTCACCGTCTTGGTCTCGCCGCTGAGGAAGAGCGCCGAATTCTCGATGATGTAGTGCTTCGACATGTTGTCGACCCTGAGCACCACATCGCCGGCCTCGACCGGTTCGCTCTCGCGCCCGCCCTCCAGCGCGCCGGCCCAGTCGATCTCCTCGATGCGCACGCAGCGCGAGGCGTGGGCGTGGTCGCCCCTGACCGGGATCATCGGGATCTCGCCGCTGTCGCAGCGACCGGCCTCGAAATACTGGCAGCGCGGGCCGAAATTGCAGCCCCGCGGCCGCTCGTGCGGCAGCGGAAGCTGGCCGGGGATGGCGATCAGCGGGCGCTCGTTCTTGTCGGCGCCGGGCACCGGGATGGAGGCGAAGAGCCCGCGCGTATAGGGGTGGCGCATCTTGTTGAAGACGGTCTGG
This sequence comes from Flavobacteriaceae bacterium, assembly GCA_050186955.1. Lineage (GTDB taxonomy): Bacteria > Pseudomonadota > Alphaproteobacteria > Rhizobiales > Tepidamorphaceae > JACKJP01. Next base: position 518 of record JBFWXZ010000275.1, on the reverse strand, counting down.
ATGTCGCCGACCTCGACCGCCTCGCCCGAATACATGACGGTCAGCCGGTGGCAGGTCTCGAGGATCAGTCCCAGATTGTGGGAGATATAGATCATCGAGGTGCCGAACTTCGACGAGATGTCCTTGATCAGCTCGACGATGCCGGCCTCGACGGTCACGTCGAGGGCGGTGGTCGGCTCGTCGAGCAGCAGCAGCTTGGGGTTCGACAACAGCGCCATGGCGATGACGACGCGCTGCTGCTGGCCGCCGGAAATCTGGTGCGGATAGGAACCCATGATGCGCTCGGGATCGGGAAGCCGGACATTCTCCAGCATCTCGCGGGCCTTGGCCTTGGCCGCCTTCTCGTCGAGACCGTCATGGTAGACCGGCACCTCGGCGAGCTGGTCGCCGATGGTCATCGACGGGTTCAGCGAGGCCATCGGCTCCTGGTAGACCATGGAGATCGACGAGCCGCGCAGCCTGCGCAGCTCCTCCTGGCTCATGGTGCGCATGTCGCGCCCCTCGAACAGGATCTCGCC
>JBFWXZ010000274.1:0-3306 GCA_050186955.1 Flavobacteriaceae bacterium | reverse complement strand
TCGTCGCCGTCGCGGCCGTTGAAGTTCAGCTCGTAGACGTTGTCGACGCCCTGCACATACATGGCGAGGCGCTCCAGCCCGTAGGTCAGCTCGCCCGAGACCGGTGCGCAGTCGATGCCGCAGACCTGCTGGAAGTAAGTGAACTGCGAGACCTCCATGCCGTCGCACCACACCTCCCAGCCGAGCCCCCATGCGCCGAGCGTCGGGCTCTCCCAGTCGTCCTCGACGAAGCGGATATCGTGGTTTTTCGGGTCGATGCCGATGGCGTAGAGGCTCTTCAGGTAGAGGTCCTGGATGTCCGGCGGCGAGGGCTTCAGGATCACCTGATACTGGTAGTAGTGCTGGAGCCGGTTGGGGTTCTCGCCGTAGCGGCCGTCCTTGGGGCGGCGCGAGGGCTGCACATAGGCCGCCTTCCAGGCCTTGGGGCCGAGCGAGCGCAGCGTCGTCGCGGGATGGAAGGTGCCGGCGCCGACCTCCATGTCGTAGGGCTGGAGGATCACGCAGCCATGGTCCGCCCAGTAGCGCTGGAGGGTCAGGATCAGCGCCTGGAAGGAGCGCTTCGGGTCCATATGCGGGGCAAGCCCGGGGGCGGTCGCGTCACTCATGGCGCAACCGATACAACGGCGCGGCGAAAGGTCAAGACGGTTGGGTGCGGCAACCTTACCGGCGCGGGCGGTATTCGCCGGTCTCGCCGTCCTGCTCGAGGTCGATGCCGCGATCCCGGTCGCCGCGTTCCGCGCGGTCGAGCCTGTCGGCGACGCGGTTCTGCTCGGCGCGCAGCAGCTTCAGCGCGCCGGCGACCACCAGCGCGCCGAGGCCGATGAGAAACAATTGCGGCATCGGCTAGAGCCCGTAGCGCGACCAAAGGCCGCGCTCCTCGATCGCCGCGATCAGGTTTTCGGGCAGCGACGCCAGGGGATCGGCGCCGGCGCGCGGCACGCGGCGCAGCAGGCCCATGATGCCGGCGCCGCGCGGCTGGATCACCACCGGACGCACCTTCTCGCCATAGCGCTCGCGCAATACCGAGCGCAGATCGCCGAGCCGGTCGACGAGGCCGAGCTCCAGCGCCTTGCCGCCGGCCCAGAACTCGCCGGAGAAGAGCTGCTTGTCGCTGCCGGCGAGCGCGGCGCCGCGGCGCTCCTTCACGAGGTGGGCGAAGACGGCGTGCACGTCCTTCTGGATCGCCTTCAGGCGCTTCACGTCCTCGGCCTTCTCCGGCTGGAAGGGATCGAGCATCAGCTTGCGGTCGCCGGCGGTGTGGACGCGGCGGTCGACGCCGATCTTGTCGATCAGCCGGTCGAAGCCGAAACCGGCGGAAATGACGCCGATGGAGCCGACGATGGAACTCGGGTCGGCGACGATCTCGTCGCCGGCGACCGCCAGCATGTAGCCGCCGGACGCCGCCACGTCCTCGACGAAGACATGGACATGCTTGTTCTTCTCCGCCGCCAGATCGCGGATGCGCTTGTAGATCAGCCGCGACTGCACCGGCGAGCCGCCGGGCGAGGAAATGACGATGGCGACGGCGGGCGCCTGCTTGAACCCGAACGCCTTCTCCAGCGACGGAGCGACGGAGGCGAGCGTCAACCCGGCGCGCATCGGGCCGACCTGGCCGATGACGCCGATCAGCCGCACCACCGGGACGATGGTCACATCGGGACGGAAGCGGGCGGGCAGCAGGTTCTTGAGCATCTCCTTCATGGCGAGGCGGCGTTCTCCCGTCGTTTCATCTGGGCGTTTTATCCTGTCGGTCTCCAAAATGGGTAGCGCCGGCGCGCCCGGCAAGTCACCCGTCACGCCATGGCCAGCGGCCCGCCGCCGCGCAACACGGCTTCCGCCTCGCCGGCGAAGCCGTGCCCCGACGCGCCGTGCAGCACCAGCGGCGGCAGGATCGACAGCGGCGCGCGCGAGCCGCGAAAGCCCTGCACGAGGATGCGCGAGGCCGCCTCGCCGGGGCGCGGATGCACCGGCTTCACGCGCACGCCGCCGAAGCGCCTGCCGAAGGCCGAAAGTACCTCGCCCAGCCGGTCGGCGCGGTGGATCATGGTGAGGCTCGCCCCCGTGCCCGCCGTCGCGGCGGCGAAGCGGACCCAGGCATCCAGCATGCCGGGCGCGGCGGCATGGGCGCGGGCGCGCGCGGCGTAGGGGGAAAGCCGCGCCCTGCCATGGGTCTCGAAGGGCGGGTTGGCGATCAGATGATCGAGGCCGGGACGCTCGAAGCCCGCCGCCCTCGCCGCGCCGCGCGCGCCGATGTCGAGGCAGGCGACGCGGCCGCGTCCCGCCATCGAATTGGCCGCGAGATTGGCGGCGGCGAGATCGCAGAGGCGGCTATCGATCTCGATCAGCACGGCGGTGCTACGCGCGACCCGCCGCAGCACGCAGAGGCCGGCGACGCCGGCGCCGGCGCCGAGATCGCCGACCGCGTCGCCCGGCACCGCCGGACAGGCGGCGGCGAGCAGCACCGCGTCGATGCCCGAGCGATGGCCTTTGGCCGGTTGCAGCAGCGTCAGCCCGCCGCCGAGGAAATCGTCGCGGGTGGTCTCGATCTCCGCGCCCTCAGACGACATCGATCCCGACGCCGCGCAGGATGCCGCGCGCCTCATCGGCGCGCTCGGAATCGACGAGGAGGCGGCGCGGCAGGACGCCGAGCGAGCCCTCGACGATCGCCATGTTGGTGTCGGCGACGAAATGGTGGATGCCGGCCTCGCCGAGCAGCGACTGGGCGAAGGACAAATCCACCGGGTTGTTGGTCCTCAGTATCTCGATCATCGCCCCGCCGCGCTGATTTGCCCCGCCTTCAGGGGGCATCGCCACCCTTGCCGCCCCTTGCCGCTCCCGGCGGCCCAACTTATTGTTCGCCGGAGGAATTGCCCACCGGAGTGAGCGTGCGTCTTGGCCGTCGTCATCTCGTTTGAAAATCCGTCCGGCGAAGAGCGCGGACTGGACCCGCTCATCGCCATCGTCGGCCCCGGCATGGCCAAGGTCAATGCGCTGATCCTCGAGCGCGCCGGCTCCGACGTCGAGATGATCCCGGAGGTCGCCAAGCACCTCATCGATTCCGGCGGCAAGCGGCTGCGCCCGATGCTGACCATCGCCGCCGCCGAGATGTGCGGCTATCGCGGCGACGGCCACGTCAAGCTCGCCGCCAGCGTCGAGTTCATGCACACGGCGACGCTGCTGCACGACGACGTGGTCGACGAGAGCGACATGCGCCGCGGCAAGGCGTCGGCGCGCATGGTGTGGGGCAACCAGGCGAGCGTGCTCGTCGGCGACTACCTGCTCGGCCAGGCCTTCCAGATGATGGTC
>JBFWXZ010000273.1:0-3325 GCA_050186955.1 Flavobacteriaceae bacterium | reverse complement strand
GATCTCGAGGGCGGTGTAGTAGAAGGCGCGGATGAGGCGCGAATTCTCCTCGAAATATTCCAGCAGCTTGCGGTAATCGAGATCGAAGCCGAGGGCGCGGATGGAGGCGTGGAGATTGGCGCCGTCGATGAAGATGGCGGTCCGTTCGGTCTGCTTGAAACGCATGAAAATCACCGTGAAATCGGGAAAAGGGATGAAGTGTTCTCGAAGACGTGCCGCCACCTTGCCGGGGAATCGGGACGAACAGATGGCGGCGGCGAGAATTGGCACGGCGGCGGGGCGCGCCGCAAGGCCGCGGGGGCTGCATCGCGCCGCACCTTGTGCCGGAGGGTTGAATTCAGTATACCGGCGCCCAATTTCCACGAAGCCCCAGATTTTGCGGAGTCCTGCCGATGGCGCGCGTCACCGTCGAAGATTGCATCGACAAGGTCGAAAACCGTTTTGAACTCGTGCTGCTGGCGGGCCATCGCGCCCGGACGATCTCCAGCGGCGCCGAAATCACCGTGGACCGCGACAACGACAAGAATCCCGTCGTCGCGCTGCGCGAGATCGCCGAATCGGCCGTTTCGGCCGGCGATCTCAAGGAAGAGCTGATCCACACGATGCAGAAATATGTCGAGGTCGACGAGCCGGAGGCCGAGACGGCGCCGATGATCGCCGTCGCCCAGACCGGCGAGACCGCCGACGACAGCGTCCAGTTCGACCGCATGAGCGAGGAAGAGCTGCTCGCCGGTCTCGAGGGGCTGACGCCGCCGGAGGATCGCGACTGATCCTCGCCGCGGCGGCGGTGCCGCCGCAGGGCGATCCGCCGTTCTTCTCCCTCGCGGCCATCTTGTGCCGCGGGGCCGTTTGCCGGACATTCGCGCCATGATGCGCCAATACGAGCTTGTCGAGCGGGTCACGGCCTACGATCCGGGCGCCGACGAGACCCTGCTTAACCGCGCCTATGTCTACGCCATGAAGGCGCATGGCGAGCAGGTGCGCGCTTCCGGCGATCCCTATTTCTCCCATCCCCTCGAGGTCGCGGCGATCCTCACCGACCTCAAGCTCGACGACGCGACCATCGCGGCGGCGCTGCTGCACGACACCATCGAGGACACCGACACCACGCGGGCGGAGATCGACCGCCTGTTCGGCCCCGAGATCGGGGCGCTGGTGGAGGGCCTCACCAAGATCAAGAAGCTCGACCTCGTCACCCGCAAGGGCGAGCAGGCGGAGAATCTGCGCAAGCTCATGCTGGCGATCTCGCAGGACGTGCGCGTGCTGCTGGTCAAGCTCGCCGACCGCCTGCACAACATGCGCACCATCCAGTACGTGCCGGAATCCAAGCGCGGGCGCATCGCCGAGGAGACGATGGACATCTATGCGCCGCTGGCCGGGCGCATGGGCATCCAGTGGATGCGCGACGAGCTGGAGGATCTGTCCTTCCGCACCCTGCAGCCGGAGGCCTACGCCATGGTCACCGGCCGGCTCGAGGCGCTGCGCGAGCGCAGCGCCGACGCCATCGGCGAGATCGAGCGGGTGCTGGGCGAGAAGCTGGCCGAGCGCGGCATCGACAGCGAGGTCCAGGGCAGGCTCAAGAAGCCCTATTCGATCTGGCGCAAGATGGACCGCAAGCGGGTCTCCTTCGAGCAGCTCTCCGACATCATCGGCTTCCGGGTGGTCGTCCCGACCATCGCCGACTGCTACAAGGCGCTGGAGATCATCCACACCTCCTGGCCGACGGTGCCGGGGCGGTTCAAGGACTACATCTCGACGCCCAAGCAGAACGACTACCGCTCCATCCACACGACCATCATCGGCCCCAACCACCGCCGTGTGGAACTGCAGATCCGCACCCGCGAGATGCACGAGGTGGCCGAATACGGCATCGCCGCGCACGCGCTCTACAAGGACGGCGGCGGCGGCGCCAACGGCAAGTCGCCGGGCCGCTACACGCTGGAAAGCAGCGCCTATCAGTGGCTGCGCAAGCTGGTCGAGCTGCTCTACGAGGGCGACACGCCGGAGGAGTTCCTCGAGCACACCAAGCTCGAGTTGTTCCAGGACCAGGTCTTCTGCTTCACGCCGAAGGGCCGGCTGATCGCGCTGCCGCGCGGGGCCACCGCCATCGATTTCGCCTACGCCGTGCACACCGATGTCGGCAACACGGCGATCGGCTGCAAGATCAACGGCCGCCCCGAGCCGATCATCAGCGAATTGAAGAACGGCGACGAGGTCGAGATCATCCGCGCCGAGGGGCAGGTGCCGTCGTCGGCGTGGGAGAGCGTCGCCATCACCGGCAAGGCCAAGGCCTCGATCCGCCGCGCCGCCAAGGAGGCGATCCGCAAGCAGTATGCGGGGCTCGGCCGGCAGATCATGACGCGGGCCTGCGAGCGGGCGGGGCGCGAATATTCCGACAGCCGCTTCGCCGCCATGATCGGCCGCATCGGCCAGCACAATCTGGAGGACGCGCTGTCGGCCATCGGACGCGGCGAGATCCGCTCCGCCGATGCGATGAAGGCGATGTTCCCCGACTATCTCGAGGAGCGGCAGACCAAGAAGCGCGGCAGCTCCGACGACGACGCGGGCTGGTTCGGACTGCGCAAGGCGATCGGCCTCAAGTTCCGCTTCCCCGGCCGTTCCAAGAGCGAGGACGCGGCGATCCCGATCCGCGGCACCAAGGGCGACCTGCCGGTCAGCTTCGCCTCCGGCGGCGCGCTGCCGGGCGACCGCATCGTCGGCATCATCACGCCTGGCGAGGGGATCACCGTCTACCCGATCCATTCGCCGGAGCTGAAGAAGTTCGACGATCAGCTCGAGCGCTGGCTCGACGTGCGCTGGGAGATCGACGAGGATTCGCGGCGCGAGCGCTTCCCCGCCTCGATCCTGGTGCGGGTCATCAACGAGCCCGGGTCGCTGGCGCAGATCGCCCAGATCATCGGCGAGAACGACGGCAATATCGATTCGCTGCGGATGACGCGGCGCGCCGGCGACTTCACCGACATGCAGATCGACCTGGAAGTCTGGGACCTGAAGCACCTGCTGACGATCATCTCGTTGCTCAAGGCGACGAAAGTCGTCAATACGGTGCAGCGCTTGAATTCGGATGCGGAGGCGGCCCAGTGACGGACGAGGAGATTCTCGACGAGTTCAGGGCGGCGAACGCGCTTCTCGAGGGTCATTTCATCCTGCCCTCGGGGCTGCATTCCCCGCGCTATCCGCACTGCTCGCGGGTGATGATGGACGCCAGACGCGGCGGCAGGCTCTGCCGCGTGCTCGGCGAGCGGATCGCCGACCGGGTCGGCCGGCTGTTCGACATCGTCGTCTCGCCGGCGCCGGGCGGCAT
>JBFWXZ010000272.1:0-3349 GCA_050186955.1 Flavobacteriaceae bacterium | reverse complement strand
CCACCACGAGATTGGCGGTGAGATCGACGACGACGATTGAATTGGGCAGCAAGGTCTCGATCATCTGCGTCGCCGAGGCGACCGAACCGTCGGAAAGCACCTTGCGCATCAGCGAGGAATGGGCGGCGAGCACATTCTGCAGCCTTTGCGCCGAGGCGCGCTCGGCATCGACGCGGTTGGCCTTGTCGACGGCGATGGCGCCCAGATGCACGATAGTCTCGAGGAAAGCGAGATCGGCCTCGGTGAGATCGACCACCTGGCGCGATTGCACCGAGAGCACCATGACCTGGCCTTTGCTGTCCTTGCACCCCAGGGGCAGCACGACGACGGTGCGGTAGCCGCGCTCGAAGGCCTCCTTCTGGTAGCCCGGATATTCGCTCGCCGTCTGTGCGTCGCGGATGATGACCGCCTCGTTGCGGGTGAGCGCCAGGCGGACCGGGCTCGTCGCCAGGGTCCAGCGGTCATTGAGGGCGCTCGCCAGCTGATTGGGATCGTAGCGCGCCACGACAACGGCATGACCGTTTTCCTGATCGGCGCTCATGACGCCCGCCATCGACCACACGGTATTGTGGCAGGCGGAATAGACGAGATGGCGCAAAGTCGTTTCCAGATCGACGCTGGAATTGATCAGGCTCGCAATATCCCTGAGGCTTCGCGACAAAGGCCGGTCGGTACTCACGACATTCTCCAGGACGGCGCTCATCGGGAGGTCTCCCGATGGTTCATTGTGCAGGATTTGCGCGACGTTTTATCCTCCGTTTCATAGGAAGTGAGGGACCGGGCATCCTCCTAGTCTGACGGATCGTCGCCGTCCAGTGCCGCCAGGGGAGTGTCTGATGAAATTGGAGATCCGCAAGATCGTGCGGTATGTCGAGGAAGTGTTTGTCGAAGGCGGCAAGGCCGGCCCCCGCCCGATCACCGCCGCCGCCGTCGCCGCAGTTCTGCGCAACCCTTGGGCGGGGCAGGATTTCGTCGAGGATCTGAGGCCGGAAATACTGGCGCTGGCCCCTTTGCTCGGCGAGGAGCTGGTGCCGCGCCTGATCGCGCTCTGCCCGGCCGAGCGTATCGAGGCCTATGGCAAGTCGGCGGTCGTCGGGCTTGGCGGCGAAATCGAGCATGGCTCGGCGCTCATCCACACGCTGCGCTTCGGAAACATCTTACGTACTGCCGCGCAAGGCACGACCTATCTGAGCTTCACCAATACACGCGGACCCGCCGGCGTGCTCGTCTCGCTGCCGATGACGCACAAGACCGTCACCGGCACGCGCTCGCATTTCGTGACTCTCAATTTCGCAGTGCCCGACGCGCCGGATCGCGACGAGATCGTCATCGCCGTTGGCGCCGCCGATGGCGGACGCATGCATCCGCGCATCGGCGACCGCTTCCAGGACATGAAGGAAATGGGGATCGCATCCTGATCCCGTTCACCCGGCGCCCATGAGGCATCGCCGCTCGCCGAACAGCTCCAGGCGAGCCTGAAGTCGCTCTGCAATGCGTGAGATTTCAGCCTTGGACGCCGCCCTCGCCGGGCGCGAAGGCGGCGCCGATGTAGGACTGCGTAGGACTGCACCACCCGGCCGACATTCGCGACCACGATCTCGGCGGGAAGCGCCGCGACCGAAGGCACCTTCCAGCACGTAGCGCAGGATTCCGAGGCCGAGCATCTGCGTCTTTGGCGGTTTCCGGCAAGACGCCTCCTTTTGCGAATGACTACTTGCAAAAAACACTAGTTTGCAAACATACGTTCTAATATCCGCCCATCCCGTCCGGCCGCGGCGCGCCGCCTGCTCCTGCTCATCCCGCCTTGCGGGCGATATCGAAAGGTGAACCGAATGACCACTGCCCTCATCGTCGGCGCCGGCCCGGTCGGACTGACCATAGCCGTCGAACTTGCCCGCTACGGCGTGCCGGTTCGCATCGTCGACCGCGACGCCGCCCGCACGGGCCAGTCCCGGGCCATCGTCGTCTGGCCGCGCACGATCGAGCTCCTCGAAAGGGCCGGGCTGGCCGGGAAATTCCTCGCCGCCGGCCTGAAGATCACGCATGGCGAAATCCTCGCCGGCGCCGAACATCTCGCCCGGATGGACTTCAGCGAGGTCCCCTCAGCCTATCGCTTCGTGCTGTCGATCCCGCAGTCCGAGACCGAGCGCCTGCTCGAGGAGCGCCTCGCCGCCCTCGGCGTGACCGTCGAGCGCGCCTGCGAGCTTCAGTCCTTCGCCGACGAGGGCGAGGCCGTCGCCTGCACCCTGCGCCGCGCCGACGGCGCCACGGAGACTGCCCGCTTCGACTGGCTCATCGGTTGCGACGGTGCCCGCTCGACCGTTCGCCAGACGCTGAAGCTCGACTTCCACGGCGACACGCTGCCGGAGAACTTCGTGCTCGCGGACATCGAGGCCGCCGGCCTGACGCCCGAGGAGCTCACGGTCATCTGGAGCGACGACGGCGTGCTGCTCTGCTTCCCGCTGCCGGGCGGACGCCACCGGCTGATCGCCGACGTCGGCGCCGAGCCGCGCCACGATCCCTCCTTCGCGGAAATCCAGGCGATCGTCGCGCGCCGGGCCCCGGGCGTCACGATCTCCGACCCCGTCTGGCTGTCGGGCTTCGCGATCAACGAGCGCATGGTTCAGAACTACCGCACCGGGCGCGTCTTCGTCGCCGGCGACGCCGCCCATATCCACAGCCCCGCCGGCGGCCAGGGCATGAACACCGGCATGCAGGATGCCTTCAACCTCGCCTGGAAGCTGGCGCTCGTCGTGGACGGCGCCGCCGCTCCGGCGCTCCTCGACAGCTACGGTCCCGAGCGCTCGGGCGTGGCGAAGCAGATCCTCTCCGATTCCGGCCGGCTGACCCGCGCCGGCCTCATGAAGGGCCGGATCGAACAGCACATCCGCAACTTCGCGATCCATGTCCTGCTCGGCTTCCGCGTCACGCGCGAGAAGGCCGCCGCGCGCATGGCGGAGCTGACCATCCGCTATCCCGACAGCCCGCTCAGCCGCGGCGCCGCCCATGACGGCCCCGCCCCCGGCGAGCGCATCGTCGCCGGCCCAGCCTTCGGCGCCGGCGATGCCCCGCGCCTCGCGCTTCTCGCCGCAGACACCCCCGAGGCGCGGGCCTTCCTGCGCGGCCATGCCGGACTGGTCGAGCCGGCGCTGCGGCCCGCGCTCGGTGACGGGCTGATCCGGCTGGTACGTCCGGACGGGTACGTCGCCGCCGCCGCGCGGCCGGGAGAGTGGGACGTGATACAAGGCTGCATGGACGCTATCGCCGGACGCGCCGGCGTCGCCTTGTCGTGACGCCCGGGCCGCGCCCCTCGCCAGGCCGGTCGTCCGGACCGGGCGGCGCGGCAGCG
>JBFWXZ010000271.1:0-3451 GCA_050186955.1 Flavobacteriaceae bacterium | reverse complement strand
AGTTCACGCTTCCGCATCCCTGGCCTCGGCGCGCAGGGCGACGGCGTCGCGCATACCGAGAGCGGGCCGGTCTTCATCCCCTTCACCCTCCCCGGCGAGGAGGTGACGGCGGCCCGCCAGAAGGAGAGGGCCGAACTGATCTCCGTGCTGGAGCCTTCACCGCTTCGCATCGCGCCGGCCTGCCGGCATTTCACTATCTGTGGCGGCTGCTCGCTCCAGCATATGGAGCGCGATGCCTATCTCGCCTGGAAGCGCGGCAAGGTGGTCGACGCGCTGAAATCGCGCGGCATCGACGCGCCCGTCGCCGATATCGTGCCCTGCGCGCCGGCCTCGCGACGCCGCGCCGTCTTCTCCGCCCGCCGCACCGAGCGCGGCGCGGTGCTCGGCTACAACCGCGCTTTCTCGCACGAGATTATCGACATCGAGGAATGCCCGATCCTCGTTCCCGAGATCGAGACGAAGCTGCCGCTCATCCGCGACGTCGCGGCGCGGGTCGCGCGCACGCGCCAGCCCTTCCACCTGACGGTGACGCGCACCGAAACCGGCCTCGACATCGCCGCGAGCGACAGCGGGCCGTTGACGGCGGCCGACCGCAGCACGCTCACCGATTTCATCGTGCGGTCCGGCATCGCGCGGCTGACGGTCGACGGTGAGATCATCGTCGAGCCCAAAAAGCCGCTGGTCGATTTCGGCGGAGCCATCGTCACGCCTCCGCCCGGCGGTTTTCTGCAGGCGGTGCCGTCGGCCGAGAATGCCATGGCTGAACTTGTGATTGGCCATATCGGCAAGGCGAAGAAGGTTCTGGATCTTTTCGCCGGCAGCGGCACTTTCGCGTTGCGGTTCGCGAAATCCGCCGAGGTTCATGCGATCGAGGGCGACGCCGCGTCGCTCGCCGCGCTCGACCGCGGTTTTCGCATGGGAACCGGCCTGCGCCGCGTCACCACGGAAAAGCGCGATCTCTTCCGCCGGCCCGTAACCTTCAAGGAACTCAACGCCTTCGACGGCCTCGTCTTCGACCCGCCCCGCGCTGGCGCGGAGGACCAGTCGAAGCAGATCGCGCGGTCGGACATCCCGAAAATCGCCGCCGTCTCCTGCAACCCCGTCACGCTGGCGCGCGATCTCGCGATCCTGATCGCCGGCGGCTACGCGCTGAAAAGCGTCACGCCGATCGACCAGTTCTTGTGGTCGCCTCATGTGGAAGCCGTGGCGCTGCTCGAAAAGCCGAAGCGGCGGCGGTGAGGAATTTCCGACCTGACTGAAAAACGGTGCCGCATTGTCGGCCCGCGCGCCGGTCGCTCGTCCTCGGTACGATACGCAGGAACCGGAGGATTTCGATGACCCCCACGATCACCGCCTTTGAACGCTCGCCGGATCGCGGGCGGGGGCTGGCGCGCGACATGCGCGTCCGTTGGGCGCTTGAGGAAGTCGGCCAGCCTTATGACGTCCGCCTCGTTTCGTTCGAGGCCATGAAGGAACCGGCGCACCGCGCGGTGCAGCCCTTCGGACAGATTCCCAGCTATGAGGAAGGCGATCTCGTCCTCTTCGAGTCGGGAGCGATCGTTCTCCACATCGCGGAGCGCCATGGGGGCCTGCTGCCGGAGGATGCGAATGCCCGGTCGCGCGCCATCATGTGGATGTTCGCCGCGCTCGACACCGTCGAGCCGCCGATTTTCGAGCGCACGCTGGCCATGATCCTGGAACGCGACGAACCGTGGTACGAGCAGCGCCTGCGGGTGCTCGAACGCAGTATCCGGAAACGGCTCGACGGCCTATCCGCCCGCCTCGGCGATGCCGACTGGCTCGATGGCGCGTTTAGCGCGGGCGACCTCCTGATGGTGACGGTGCTGCGCCGGCTGCAAGGGTCCGGCATTCTGGAGGAATACCCGAACCTTGCCGCCTACGTCGCCCGCGCCGAAGCGCGCCCCGCCTTCAAACGCGCCTTCGACGCCCAGCTGGCGGTGTTCGAGGCGGCGGAGAGGGGCGGGTGAAGCGCGGCCGGCCCTGTCCTGATGCAAGGGATGGCGCAGGTGCCTGCTTGGTTGGAGAGCAGTTGGGTGGATGGAAGTGGCCGTCGCTAATCCTTCATCAGCGGCGGTTCGGATTGGCCTGCTGCCGGTTTCGTGAACACCAGGTTAAGCTAACATAGCTTTCTCCTCGAACTCGACGGGGCTCATGTAGCCCAGTGTCGAGTGCCGTCGCCGGGGATTATAGAAGCGCTCGACGTAATCGAACACGTCCGCCCTGGCGTCATCCCTCGTCCTGTAAACCTTGCGAGCTGTCCGCTCGGTTTTCAGCGACGAGAAGAAGCTCTCCATGGCAGCATTATCCCAGACGTTGCCCGACCGGCTCATCGAACAGGCGATGCCGTGGTCCGCCATCAGGCGCTGGAACTGCTCGCTGGTGTATTGGCTGCCCTGATCCGAATGGTGCAGCAGGCTGTCGGGCTTGCCTCGACGCCAGATCGCCATGATGAGGGCATCTGTCACGAGCTGCGCCGTCATTTCCGCCTTCATCGCCCAGCCGACGACACGCCGGGAGAACAGGTCGACGATGGCCGCCACGTAGAGCCAACCTTCGGCAGTCCAGATGTAGGTGAAGTCGGCGATCCACTTCTGGTTCGGGGCCGATGCCTCGAAGGCGCGGTCGAGGATGTTCTCCGACACTGCGGCTCGCTCGCCTGTATCCTTCGGCAGTCCACGACGGCGTGGCCGGGCACGCAGCCCGTTCTGACGCATGAGCCTCTCAATGCGGTGCAGGCCGCAGGAAAGGCTCTCCGCCAGAACGTCATGCCAGACGCGGCGGGCACCATAGGTTCGGTCACTGCTCTTGAAGCTCCGGTCGATCGCTGTCACCAGCATCTCATCCCGACGCGAGCGGGCGCTGGGGCTGCGGTTGAGCCAGGCATGGAAGCCCGAACGAGAGACATCCAGCGCCTCGCACAGCCATGCCACCGGCCAGATCGAACGGTGCTTCGCGATGAAAGCGAACCTCATATCGCTTCCCTCGCGAAGAAGGCTGCGGCCTTTTTTAGGATGTCGCGCTCCGCCTTCAGCTTCGCCACTTCCTTGCGCAGCCGGTCGATCTCCAACTGCTCCGGCTTCATCTGGCCATGGCCGGGAAAGGCGTGCTGCGGATCCATCGACAGATCGCGCACCCATTTGCGCAGCACGTTCTCGTGGACGTCGAGGTCGCGGGCGGCCTGAGCCACCGCCACGCCTCGATCCTTCACCAGCCTCACCGCTTCAAACTTGAACTCGCGGCTGAACTTCCTTCTCTGCATTCCAACTCTCCAGTTCCGTCAAACACCTTATCTCGGTGTCCACGAAACCGGCAGAAGGCCACAACGGTTATTCTGTGGTGAGATCGGACTGAGGGTCGGGACGCAGTTGTTCCGACAGTTAATCTCAAAGCGTATGCTTAGCGCTCTTATTCCAGACGTGCATTGCTTCAC
>JBFWXZ010000270.1:0-3465 GCA_050186955.1 Flavobacteriaceae bacterium | reverse complement strand
ATGGTGCGCACCACGTCCCTGCCGACGCCGCGCCCCGCCACCGCGGTCACCGCCGCGGCGGACGAGAAGCCGGCGTTGAAGAAGACGCGCTGGCTCTGGCTCTCGGTCATCTTCTCGAGTTCGGCGTCGGTGGCCAGCCCGCGCTCGAGCACCTTGTCGCGGATCTTGTCGACGTTGAGCCCGCGCCCGTCGTCGGCGATCTCGATGATGATGTGCCCGCCCTCGTGATAGGCGCGCAGCCGGATGACGCCCTTGGCCGGCTTGCCGGCGGCGAGCCGCTGCTCGGTGGTCTCCAGCCCGTGGTCGGCGGAGTTGCGCACCATGTGGGTGAGCGGATCCTTGATCAGCTCCAGCACCTGGCGGTCGAGCTCGGTATCCTCGCCGTGCATCTCCAGCTCGATGTCCTTGTCGAGCTCCTGCGCGAGGTCGCGCACGATGCGCGGCAGCTTCTGCCAGGCGTTGCCGATCGGCTGCATGCGGGTCTGCATGACGCCTTCCTGCAGCTCGGCGGTGACGTTGGAGAGGCGCTGCAGCGGCACCTTGAAATCGCTGTCCTCGTGCCGGCGCGCGATCTCCAGCAGCTGGTTGCGGGTCAGCACCAGCTCGCTGACCATGGTGATCAGGTGTTCGAGCGTGTCGACATTGACGCGGATCGACTGGTTCTTGCCCGCCGCCTCGCCCTTCGGCGCGGCGTCGTCGCGGGCAGCGGACTTCTCGGGCGCCTTGCGCGCCGGCGCGGGCTTCTCCGCCACGGCGGCGGGCGCGGAAGCCGGTTCCCCGGCCATCGTTTCCTCGGGGCCGGGCGCATCGCGGAAGGCGCGCTCGAGTTCGTCCAGCGACACCTCGCCGGCCTTCAGCGGCCGTTCCAGCACCTGGAAGGCCAGTGTGCCGGCGGTCTCCCCCTCCTCCTCGATCTCGATGTCGACGGTCACGGTCGCCGGGGCGTCCTGCGCCTGCCCGGCGAACTCGCCGACGCCGGCCATGCGGTCGAGCTCGCGGATGAGGTCGTCGTCGCTGCCCTCCGGCTCGCTGCCGGTGTCGCCGAGCACGGCGAGGATTTCCTTGATGCGGTCGATCGAGCCGAGGATGATCGTCACCGCCTCGCCGGTCACCGGCACGCCGTCGCGGAACCGGCCCATCAGCGTCTCCGCCGCGTGGGCGATGGATTCCAGCCGCGGCAGGCCGAGGAACCCGCAGGTTCCCTTGATCGTGTGGACGAGGCGGAAAATGTTGTCGAGGATCTTCGCGTTGTTCGGGTCCTGCTCGAATTTGACGAGCTCGACGTCGACGACGTCCAGGCTCTCGACCGTCTCGGTCAGAAACTCGTTGAGCAGATCATCCATTCCCCGTCCCCGCGCAGACACGCAACGTCTCACCCGCAGCAATTCCTGCAGGCAGCCCGCATTCGAGTGTCGTCGGGATGGGTTAATTTAGGCTGAACCGGCGGGTGCCGGCGCACCCGCTGGTTGAGGCGTCAGGATGCCGTACCGGAAGTGCGGATGGTGACGCTTTCCTCGCCGAGTTCGAAACCGACGGAGACGCCGGTTTCGGCAGCCATGAGTGACGTGTAGTAAGGCTGGATGTTGTGCGCGTCGATCGACTGCCCGTCCAGATTCCCGGAGGCGATTTCGGCGACGCCGGCGGCGACGCGGGGGTTGGTGCCGGTCGCCCTGAGCTCCATGGTCAGGCTCGTCGGATCCACGGAAACCGTGAGTTTGCCGCCCTTCGGGATGGCGTTCATGGCGATCATCGACAGGTTGAACAGCAGCTTAACCGCGTTCTTCGCCATCAGCGCCTTGGGGGCATCGAAATCGAGGGCGATCTTGCCGTCGCTCTCGACGAAGCCGCGCAGCACGTTGGCGGCGTCCCAGATGTCGATCTCGGCGCCGGCGGAGCTCGCCGCGCCATAGGCGATGCGGGCGAACTGCAGCTTGGCGGAGGCCTGCCGGGCGCTCTTGGCGATCAACTCTAGCGCGAAATCGCGCATGTCGGCGCTCTTCTCGTCCTCCAGCACCTCGATGCCGTTATTGACCGCGCCGACCGGCGAGATGATGTCGTGGCACAGCTTGCTGCACAGCAGCGCGGCGAGTTCGAGCTTGTCGGGAAGGCGCCCCGCAGCGGCTTCTTCGTTCATGTCGGAATGGCCCCCGTCGGCTGCGCGAATCGCATCATGCGCGGTTGGTCGAATCTGCCCGCTCTGATACACGAACTGCCGTCCGGGTGCCAACCCGCGCGCCCTTTCCCGAGAGGCCTCCGGGCCCTGCACGAGACCCAGGCCGACCCATGGAAGCGACCGCCCAGCACAGCCCCGCGGATGCGGCGATGATCGAGACCTTCATGGATCTCGCCATCCGCGCCGGCGAGACCATCCTGCAGATCCGCGAGCGCGGCGCCGCCGCCATGCTCAAGGAGGACAGGAGCCCGGTGACCGAGGCCGACACCGCCGCCGAGGCGATCATCCTCGACGGGCTCCATCGCGCCTGGCCGGACATTCCGGTCATCGCCGAGGAGGCCGCGACCGCCGGCGCGCTGCCCGAGGTCGGCCGCCGCTTCTTCCTCGTCGATCCGCTCGACGGCACCAAGGAATTCATCCGCGGCGACGATTCCTTCACCGTCAACATCGCGCTCGTCGAGGACCGCATGCCGAGCGCCGGCGTCGTGCTCGCGCCGGCCCGCGCGCAGGCCTGGAGCGGCCGTGGAAACGCCGCCGCGCTCTACCGCCTCGGCGGCGGGAAGGTCGCCGCGTCGCAGGCCATCGGCGTGCGCCCCTGCCCCGCCTCGCCGGTCGCCGTCGCCAGCCGCAGCCACCGCGACCCGCAGACCGACGCCTTCCTCGCCGAGCGCGGCGTCACCGAGGTGACGAGCATCGGCTCGTCGCTCAAATTCTGCCTGCTGGCGGAGGGCACGGCCGACCTCTATCCGCGCTTCGGCCCGACCATGGAATGGGACACCGCCGCCGGCCACGCGGTGCTGAACGCCGCCGGCGGCCGCGTCACCGGGCTCGACGGCGGGCCATTCCTCTACGGCAAGAAGGAAGCGGGCTTCCGCAATCCCGGCTTCATCGCCCAAGGGGGATAGTGAGGACAATGAGGGATAGTGAGGGGTGATCGGTGCCGGCGGACGGGGAGCGCCTACCAGGCGACCGTGTGCCGGACCGCCTCCCAGCGCCGGTTGGCCTGGCCGATGACGCCCTCGGGATCGCGCAGGAAGACCTGCCGGTTGCCTTCCGAATAGAACAGATAGAGCTGGTTCTCGTAGACGGCGAAGATCTCGGGATTGCCGGCTGCCGCCGCGCCGCGCGAGATCGCGACGACGCAGAAGCCGCCGAAGCGCGGCGCGAAGACCGCCGGGTCGCGCCGGAAGGCGGCGAGATTGCCCTCGTTGGCGAAGCGCCAGTAGGCGCCGCCGAGCCGCGTCTCCAGGCCGTTATGGCCGAGCAGCGGCCGTCCCTCGACGAAATAGCCG
>JBFWXZ010000269.1:0-3535 GCA_050186955.1 Flavobacteriaceae bacterium | reverse complement strand
GAAGACGGCGCGGGCCACGATGTCGCGCGGCGCCAGCTCGGCCAGCGGGTCGATCGCCGGCATGAAGCGCTCGCCCGTCTCGTCGACCAGCGTCGAGCCCTCGCCGCGCAGCGCCTCGGTCGCCAGCGGCGCGGGGTCGCGGCCGATGTCGATGGCGGTCGGGTGGAACTGGACGAATTCCGGATCGGCGATGATCGCGCCGGCGCGCGCCGCGATGGCGATGCCCTCGCCGTTCGCCTCGGGCGGGTTGGTGGTCACCGCGTAGAGATGCCCGGTGCCGCCGCTCGCCAGCACCAGGGCGCGCGAGGAAAGCTGGAGCTGCGGCCGCCCGTCGGGGATCGCCGGCCTGGCGACGACGCCGGTGACGCGGCCGCCGGAGACGATCAGGCTTTCCGCCGAATAGCCCTCGATCAGGGTGATCGAGGGGGTCTGCCGCACCGTCTGGGTCAGCGCCGTCATGATGGCGCGGCCGGCGAGGTCGCCGCCGACGCGGACGATGCGCCGCGCCCCGTGGGCGGCCTCGCGGGAGACCGCGAGATGGCCTTCCAGATCGCGGTCGAAGGGCACGCCGTAGCGCAGCAAGTCGTCGACCCGCTCGGCCGCCTCGCGCGCCATCGCCAGCGTCATCGGCCCGTCGACGATGCCGGCGCCGGCGGCGATGGTGTCCTCGGTATGCGCCTCCGGCGTGTCGCCCTCGCTGACGGCGGCGGCGATGCCGCCCTGCGCCCAGGCCGAGGACGCGCCCTCGCCGATCGGCGCCGAGGTCAGCACCGTGACCCGGCGCGGGGCGAGCTTGAGGGCGCAGAACAGCCCGGCCAGCCCGCCGCCGATGATGACGATGTCGTCGTGCTGCGGCGCCCCGCCCATTGCCGTCGCTTCCCGCTTCCGCCGCTTCAGGACTTGAGGTTGACCATCCGCTCGACCGAGCGGCGCGCCTTCTCCGCCACCGCCGGATCGATGACGACCTCCTCCTTCATCTCGAGCAGGGCGTCGAGTATCTTCGGCAGCGTGATGCGCTTCATGTGCGGGCACAGATTGCAGGGCCGCACGAACTCCACCTTCGGCGTCTCGGCGGCGACGTTGTCGGCCATCGAGCACTCGGTGACCATGACCACGCGCTTCGGCTGCTTGGTCTTGACCCAGTCGATCATGCGCGCCGTCGAGCCGGTGAAGTCGGCCTCCGCCAGCACGTCGGGCGGGCATTCGGGATGGGCGATGATGCGCACCGAGGGGTCGGCCTCGCGATAGCGCCTGAGCTCCTCGCCGGTGAAGCGCTCATGCACCTCGCAATGGCCCTTCCAGGCGATCAGCTTCACGTCGGTATGCGACTGGACGTATTTCGCCAGATATTCGTCGGGGACGAAGATCACCCGGTCGGTGCCGAGCGATTCCACCACCTGCACCGCGTTCGACGAGGTGCAGCAGATGTCGGTCTCCGCCTTCACGTCGGCGGAGGTGTTCACATAGGCGACCACCGGCACGCCGGGATAGGCCTCGCGCATGGCGCGCAGATCCGCGCCGGTGATCGACGAGGCGAGCGAGCAGCCGGCGTCCATGTCGGGGATCAGCACCGTCTTGTCGGGGCTCAGCAGCTTCGAGGTCTCGGCCATGAAATGCACGCCGCACTGGACGATGACCCTGGCCTTGGTGCGCGCCGCCTCCTGCGCCAGCTGCAGCGAATCGCCCATGAAGTCGGCGACGCAGTGGAAGATCTCCGGCGTCATGTAGTTGTGCGCCAGGATCACCGCGTCGCGCTGGCGCTTCAGCTCGTTGATCGCCTTGATGTAGGGCGCGTGGAACGGCCACTCGACGGAGGGGATGACCTTCTCGACCCGCTTGTAGAGCGGGCGCATCTCCTTCTCCAGCGCCGGCGTCCATTCGAGATCGGGCATCGCCAGCACCTTCGGCGCCTTCGCCTTGCGGGCCGTGCCCTCGCCCTTGTCGCCGCGCGGGGTCGAAACGATCTGCTGCGCCATCTCGGTCCTCCTTATACTCAAATTGAGTATAATAACTCGGTTAAGAAAGCCGGCATCGCTGCCGGCTTCACGTTCATTCCAGCGCCAACGCGTCCATCGCGTTCCTACGATATTTGGGTATGGCTGTCGACAATGTCGAGAGCACAGCACCTGTGACGTATCATCTCAGGCGCATCGTCACCTTGGCGAAGTCCCCGTAAATGCCTGAAATCTCGGTGCCTTTCGCCGCCGGGACGACCCCGAGGCAGGTCCCCGTCGACACCCAGTCGCCGGTTTTCAGCGCCTTGCCGTCGCGCGCCAGCCGGTTGGCGAGCCAGGCCAGCGCGTTGAGCGGATTGCCGAGGACCAGCGATCCCGAGCCGCGCTTCGCCTCGACGCCGTCAACCGCGCCGACCACCGGGGTTTCGGCGAGGCCGAGCTTCTCCCAGCCGTCGATCGTCGCGCCATGCACGAAGGCGACGTTGAGCGCCATGTCGCCGACTGCCTCGAGATAGGGCGGAAAGCCGGTGCCGCGGGTGCGCCGCCCGACGACCTCGAGCGCCGGGTGGCAGCTTTCCACCAGCGCCGCCACGCTCGCGCCGTCATAGCCGTCCGTTCCCGCCGGCTGGTCGCGGCCGATCCGGAAGGCGAATTCGCATTCGATGCCGAGCGTGCCGTCGGGCATGTCGAAGCCGTCGCCGGACGCGAGGACTTTCGACGCCGGCATGGCCCCGTAGAAGGGGCCGTCGCAGCCGATGATCTGCTGCGCCTCCGGGCTCGTCGCGCCGATCTTGTAGCCGGCGCCCCGCTCGCCCAAGGCGGCGAAGGCGGCGTCGCGCACGGCTTCCGCCTGCGCCTCGTCGCGCGGCGGCCATCCCTCGCCCGGGTCGGTCAGGCGGCCGCTGCGGCGCGCTTCGGCGAGGTCGGCTGCGATCTGTCTGTCCGACATGGGGAACTCCGGGTGACGAGGGCCTTGCATGAACGCCATGAGCGAAACGCATTTCGCTTCTCCATGCAATCGGGATAGGGTTTGTGTAGATACACCTAAATCGCCCCCGATGCCGGGAGGCGGCCTGTCCGGGGAGCCCGACGACCATGCAGACTGCCTCTCAGACCATCGAACAGACGCCTGTGTGGCGCTCGCTGCCGGTGATCATCGCCTGCGGCTGCCTCATCGCCGCCATGGGCTTCGGCCCGCGCTCGGCCATGGGCTTCTTCCAGGTGCCGATGCTCGCCGAGACGGGCTGGGACCGCACCACCTTCGGCTTCGCCATGGCGATCCAGAACCTCGCCTGGGGCTTCGGCCAGCCGGTCTTCGGCGCGCTCGCCGACCGCTACGGCACCGCCCGCACGCTGGCGCTCGGCGCCTTCATCTACGCTGCCGGCCTGATCACCATGGCCAATGCCCACACCCCCGAGATGCTGCATATCGGCGGCGGCATCCTCGTCGGCCGCGGCGTCGCCGCCTGCTCCTTCACCATCGTGCTCGCCGCCTTCGCCCGCCGGGTCAGCGCCCGGCAGCGCAGCTTCGTCTTCGGCCTCGCCACCGCCGCCGGCTCCTTCGGCATGTTCGCCTACGC
>JBFWXZ010000268.1:0-3552 GCA_050186955.1 Flavobacteriaceae bacterium | reverse complement strand
GGGCGCGGCGTCCGACATCATCGACGTCGCGCATTTCCTGCCGCTCGGCTTCGAGGACTGGTTCCACCGCCGCGAGATGGCACAGATGGCGCTGACCCGCTCCGTCCTCTTCGTCGACGACAGCGCCTTCTTCCGCAACATGCTGACGCCGGTGCTGAAATCGGCCGGCTACGACGTGACGACCTGCGACGACGCGGCGCAGGCGCTGAAGCTGCTGTCCGGCGAGCGCCGGTTCGATTTTGTCGTCACCGACATCGAGATGCCGGAGATGAACGGTTTCGAGTTCTGCGAGGCGATCCGCTCGAGCGCGGCGATCCGCGACCTGCCGGTGATCGCGCTGTCGTCGCACACCTCGCCGGCGGCCATCGAGCGCGGCCGCCAGGCGGGCTTCCACGATTTCGTGGCCAAGTTCGACCGGCCCGGCCTCATCGCGACGCTCAAGGAGTTCGGCCAGGAAATGGGAGTTGCCGCATGAACGGCGCCGAGGACAGCCAGACCAAGGACACCCGCGAATACGTGACCGTCACCATCGGCAAGCAGCTCTTCGGCCTGCCGATCGACCGGGTGCACGACGTCTTCACGCCGCACAACATGACGCCGGTGCCGCTGGCGCGCAACGAGATCGCCGGCGTGCTCAACCTGCGCGGCCGCATCGTCACCGCCATCGACATGCGCCGCCGGCTGGGCATCGGCCCGCGCGATGGCGGTCAGACGCCGATGGCGGTGGGCGTGGAATCGCGCGGCGAATCCTACGGCATCATCATCGACGGCGTCGGCGAGGTGCTGCGGCTGCCGGTCGCCGGGCTCGAGCCTGTGCCGGCCAATCTCGACAAGGCGTGGTCGGCGCTTGCGACCGGCATCCACCGGCTCGACGGGCACCTGCTCGTGGTGCTCGACGTCAACCGCGTCCTGGAACTGGGAGACGACGCGCCGATGGCCGCCTGAGGCGGCACGGCGGGATTTGCGAAGGCAGGAAGGTATCGAGGGAAACGGCAGATGAAACAGTGTCTCGTAATCGACGATTCAAGCGTGATCAGGAAGGTTGCGCGGCGGATCCTGGAGGATATGGGCTTCGAGGTCCGCGAGGCCGAGGACGGCGCCGACGGCCTGCACAAATGCGCCGAGGCGATGCCCGACGCGGTGCTGCTGGACTGGAACATGCCGGTGATGGACGGCATGCAGTTCCTGCGCGAGCTGCGCGCGGTGCCCGGCGGCGACGTGCCGAAGGTCGTCTTCTGCACCACCGAGAACGACGTTGCGCAGATCGCCCGGGCGCTGCGCGCCGGCGCCAACGAATACATCATGAAGCCGTTCGACCGCGACATCATGCAGGCGAAGTTCGCCGAAGCCGGCCTCATCTGATCTCCCCGGGCCGCGCCACGGCCCGGCGGGAGACCGGAAGGGGAGAAGACCAGTAGCGTCAGTTGAGAGTTGCGTATCAGTAGATGAGTGCCATTCCTGTACCTGCCGGCGGGCAGGCCGCCAATTCCGACATCCGCGTCCTCGTCGTCGACGATTCCGTCGTCATCCGCGGCCTCGTCAGCCGATGGGTCGGCGAGACGCCGGGGCTCGTCGTCGCCGGCGCCGCGCGCAACGGTTCGAAGGCGGTCGAGATGGTCGAGACGCTGCGGCCGGACGTGGTCGTGCTCGACATCGAGATGCCCGAGATGGACGGGCTGACGGCGCTGCCGCTGATGCTGAAGAAGCAGCCCGGCCTCGTCGTCATCATGGCCTCGACGCTGACGCGGCGGAACGCCGAGGTCAGCCTGAAGGCGCTGTCGCTCGGCGCCGCCGACTACATTCCCAAGCCCGAATCCAATTCCGGCGTCACCACCTCGGTGGATTTCCGCCGCGAGCTGCTGGAGAAGATCGCGACGCTCGGACGCGTGCGCCGCGCCCGCGTGCCCGGCACCGCGCCGGCCGCCCCGGTGGTGCTGCGCAGCGGGCCCGTCCATCACCCGGTGCCGGCCACCAGCGGCGGCATCAGCCTGCGCAAGCCCTCGCGCGTCGCGCCGCGCATCCTGGCCATCGGCGCCTCGACCGGCGGGCCGCCGGCGCTGGTGTCGATCCTGTCGCAGATGGGCTCGATCCTGACCCGCGTGCCGGTCGTCGTCACCCAGCACATGCCGGCGACCTTCACCGCGATCTTCGCCCAGCACCTCGCCAAGGCGGCGGGGCTGCCGGCCGCCGAGGGCGTCGACGGCGAGCGGTTGTCGCCGGGGCGCATCTATGTCGCGCCGGGCGGCCGCCACATGATCCTGGCGGGCAGCGGCGCCGAGGTGGGCGTGAAGCTGACCGACGCGCCGCCGGTCAATTTCTGCCGCCCGGCGGTCGACCCGCTGTTCGATACCGTGGCGGCGATCTACGGCCCCTCGGCGCTGGCGCTGGTGCTCACCGGCATGGGCAGCGACGGCGCCAATGGCAGCGTCCGCGTCGCCGACGGCGGCGGCAGCGTGATCGCCCAGGACGAGGCGACGAGCGCGGTGTGGGGCATGCCGGCGGCGGTCGCCCATGCGGGGGCCGCCTGCGCGGTGCTGCCGCTGCCGGAGATCGCCGGCCGCCTGCGGCAGATGATCGGGGGTGGCGCGTGAAACCGGGCGACTTCGAGTTCTTCAGCACCTTCCTCAAGCAGCGCTCGGGGATCGTGATCGGCGAGGAGAAGCAGTATCTGCTGGAGAGCCGGCTGACGCCGGTGGTGCGCAAGGCGGGGCTGTCGGAGATCGCCGACCTGGTGCCGATCCTGCGCGGCGGACGCGACGCGGCGCTGGCGACCAGGGTGGTCGAGGCGATGACCACCAACGAATCCTTCTTCTTCCGCGACAAGACGCCGTTCGAGCATTTCCGCGACGTGATGGTGCCGCACATGCTGGAGACCCGCGCCGCGCGGCGCGCCTTCCGGGTGTGGTGCGCCGCCGCCTCGACGGGACAGGAGCCCTACTCGCTGGCGATCACCATCAAGGAACTGGCGTCGAGCTTAGCCAACTGGCGCATCGAGATCGTCGGCACCGACCTCAGCTCGGACGTGATCGAGAAGGCGAAGGCCGGCATCTACTCGCAGTTCGAGGTGCAGCGCGGCCTGCCGATCCAGACGCTGCTGAAATATTTCGAGCAGAAGGGCGAGATCTGGCAGATCGCCTCGATGCTGCGCGCCATGGTGCAGTACCGCGTCTTCAACCTGCTCGACGACTATGCGGCACTCGGCAAGTTCGACGTCATCTTCTGCCGCAACGTGCTGATCTATTTCGACCACGCGACCAAAAAGGACATCCTGCAGCGGCTGTCGCGCTGCCTGACGCCGGACGGGTTCCTGGTGCTCGGCGCCGCCGAGACGGTGGTCGGCATCTCCGACGCCTACGAGACGGTGCCTGAGCGGCGCGGTCTCTACAGGCTCAAGGGAGCGGCCGCCGAGCCGGCGATCGCCCGGCCCTTCGCGTCGCTGCGTACCGGAACCGACGGCCGGCCCGCCGCCGCGGCCCCGGTGGCGCCGCGCGTGGTGCCGTTCAAGCCGGCGGTGGCCGGCTGATCCGCGGTTGAATCGGCCGAATCCGGGTC
>JBFWXZ010000267.1:0-3563 GCA_050186955.1 Flavobacteriaceae bacterium | reverse complement strand
GCGGCGAGCAGGCGATAGAGGTTGGCGGGTTCCATTCGACCGGAATCGGCAACGGCCTGTACGCGTTCGACGGTCTCGTCCTGGTGTTTGATCAGGCCGTAACCGGAACGCCATTTCTCGAAGGCTTTTGTCGTCATCGCATCCATCGTGTGCAGCCTGTTATTCCGGTTGGTTCAAGGAAGGTCGCCATCGTTCACTCCCGTCCGCCGGTCCAGGACGGCGGGTCGCTGGCCGGGAAGGAGCGATGCCGGCGCGCTCGACGTCGTCCAGCGGCTCCGGCGGGCGGCGGTGGCGGATCAGATCGCTGACGGATTCGGCCGTTGCCGCCAGTGAAGGAGCAATCAATGGAGCGAGCGCGATGACATTGCTCGCGTGGCTGACCGCGTCGCTCGAGACGATCATGCGACAGAGCGGCTTGAGACGTTCGAAGGAGTCGCCGGCGAAGATGCCGTGGACGACCGCGACATCAGGCGGAGCGAAACCCTGTTGGGGCAGTTGGCGGGCCGCCTCGATCAGCGTGTGGCCGGACGAGGCGATATCGTCGACCAGCACGGGCTGAAGGCCACTCCATGCTGAGAGGTCCGGCAGCGCGACCTCCACGTCGCGGTCGCCGTGGCGGATCTTGCTCAGTACGGCGTAGGGAGCGCCAATCCGTGCCGCGATCGCGGAGACCCATTGCTCGCTCTCCGCATCCGGGCCGATCACCAACGGTCGCGAGACCTCGACCGCGATCCAGTCAGCCAGAAGCGGCGCCGCATGGAGGGTGTTCGTCGGGATCGTATAGAGCGCGGAAAGCGACGCATAACGGTGCAGATGCGGATCGACGGTGATGAGCCGATCAAAGGTCGACGAAATCAGCCGCGCGAAGCTCCGCGAGGTCACAGCCTCGCCCGCCAGGAAGCGGCGATCCTGCCGCATATAGGCAAGGTACGGCGCGATCAGCGTGATGTCGGACGCCCCGAGCGCGCGCGCCGCATCGGCAGCGTAGACCAGACGCAGGAACCCCTCGTCGGGGCGCGCCAGCGTGCAGACCAGAGCGACCGATCTTTCGGCGACATCGGAGGGAATGCGGACATAGCTTTCGCCGTCGGGAAAATTCCGTGTCTCGACAGTGCCGAGCTCCCACGCGCCAGCATTCGCGAGGTTGCGAGCGAAGGCCTCGTTGCCTGGCAGGGCGAGAATGAGTGGCTCGGGGCGATGTCCCGGAGATGGCATCGGATAGACTTTCCTGCTTCTTCGCCCCATGCGGGTCGACCGCTTCACGCCCGCGGACTTTTTCTTCAGGCCGAGGCGAAGACGGCTGCTCGTAACCCGGACCAGCGCTCCGATTCTTTGATCGAGATTAAGTTCTTGCGCCGCTCGGCAACCCTCGTTCGCAGGTTCGGCGCAATCCTTGCGCGTTCGTCCGGATGGTCGTGGCGGGCAGTCGTCACCGGCGCAACCTTGATCTGAGTTAAAGTGTGGGCTGCCAAACATCGGCATGGTTCGCGGCGAGCTTGGAAGCTTCTGGCTCAGTAAGCCGCTTTGGGTGACACGAGAGGCCGGCCAGGTCGTCCAATGGCCTGCGCTCGAACCCCAGAAAATCAAAAGGCCGGCTGCGTCCGGGGACGGCGTTGTCGGCGAAGGAAGAACCGTGCGCATAGGCTATGTTTTCGCCGGCATCATAGCGCTCACCGCCGCGGCGGGGGGCTACGTGTACTGGCTTGGCGAGCAGGATCGTGTTCCTGCAGGGTTGGCGCGGGCGAACGGTCGGATTGACGTCGAGCGTGTCGACATCACGAGCAAGTATGCCGGCCGACTTTCCGAAGTGCTGGTCAACGAAGGCGCTGATGTCACGCGAGGTGATGTTCTCGCGCGGCTCGATACGACGGAGATACAGGCGCAGCTGACGGCGGCGAGAGCGGCAGTCCACCGGAGCCACCAGAGCGTGGCGAGTGCAGAGGCGAGCGTCGCCCTGCGGGAGGCCGAATTGAACCTCGCGCAAATCGAGCTCCGGCGCGTCGCCGAACTCATGCGGACGAACACGTCGACGCAGGCGGAGCTCGACCGCCGGACCGCACAACGCGACATAGCGGCGGCATCGCTGCAGGCGTCGAAGGCGGCGGTCGAGGACGCAAAGGCCTCGGTGGAGGTGGCGGAAGCGCAGGTCAGTCAGATCGAAGCCGCAATCGCCGACATGACGTTGAGGGCGCCGGTGTCGGGGCGTGTCGAATATCGCCTTGCCCAGGCGGGAGAGGTCGTCGCGGCCGGTGGCCGCGTCCTGACGGTCTTCGACCTCTCGGACGCGCACATGACCATTTACCTGCCAACAGCGTCGGCCGGCCGCGTCGCCGTCGGTTCGCAGGCGCGTCTCGTGCTGGACGGCGCGGGTGGATACGTCCTGCCGGCGACCGTGTCGTTCGTCGCCGCGGACGCCCAATTCACGCCGAGATTCGTCGAGACCGCGAGCGAGCGTGAGAAGCTGATGTATCGCGTCAGGTTACACATCGATCCGGCCCTGGTCACGGCGCAGCGGGGATATGTGAAGGCGGGCATGACCGGCAACGCCTATGTGCAGATCATCGGCGGGGCTGCCTGGCCGCCCGAGCTTGCACCGAGGCTGCCCGATGGAAGCTGAGTCTGTGCCGGCCGTCAGCTTGACGGGCGTCTATCATGCATACGGAAAGTCGGTGGCGCTGCGTCATCTCGATCTATCGGTGCCATCTGGCTCAAGGCTTGCCGTCGTCGGTCCAGACGGGGTCGGAAAGTCGACGCTGCTCGGCCTGATTGCCGGCGTGCGACGCATCCAGCGTGGCTCGGTGCATGTGTTGGAAGGCGACATGGCCTCGGCTTCGCACCGCACCAAAGCCGCGCCGAGAATCGCGTATATGCCGCAAGGCCTCGGGCGCAATCTCTATCCGACTTTGTCCGTCTTCGAGAACATCGACTTCTTCGCGCGGCTTTACAGCCAGGCGGAGGGATACCGGCGCCAGCGTATCGAGCGGCTCTTGCAGGTCACCGGTTTGACGCCCTTCGCCGGCCGGCCGGCCGGCAAATTGTCGGGCGGGATGAAGCAGAAACTCGGGCTTTGCTGCGCGCTGGTGCACGATCCTGACCTGCTCGTCCTCGATGAACCGACGACAGGAGTGGATCCGTTGTCGCGGCGTCAGTTCTGGACGTTGATTGCGCGCATCCAGGCCGAGCGGCCCGCCATGACGGTGATCGTGGCGACCGCCTACATGGAGGAAGCCGGGGATTTCGATCGCATCGTGGCGATGGATGACGGCGCGATCATTGCCGACGGCACAAGGTCCGACCTGCTTGCACGGACCGGAGCCGACAGCCTGGAACAGGCCTATACCGAGCTGCAGCGCCCGGACCGTCGCGGGCCGCGCGTCACACCGTCATTCCCGAGCATCGAACCGGATGGCGGACCGCCGGCTATCGTGGCCGAAGATCTGACGATGCGCTTTGGCGACTTCATCGCCGTCGACCATGTGAGCTTTCGCATCCAGCGGGGGGAGATTTTCGGATTCCTCGGCTCCAACGGCTGCGGCAAGACGACCACGATGAAGATGCTGACC
>JBFWXZ010000266.1:0-3569 GCA_050186955.1 Flavobacteriaceae bacterium | reverse complement strand
GGCCACGAGGTGATCGCCGAGCACTACGCCTACGCCGCCAAGCAGGAAGCCGACACCACGGAATTCCTGAAGGGCCAGGGCGTCGAGATCATCAAGCTCTCCGACCTCGACGAGATGCGCAAGCGCACCCAGCCGGTGGTCGAGACCTGGATCGGCAAGGATCCGCTGATCAAGGCCTTCGTCGACGAAGTGCGGAAGTAACCGTCGATGGCGACCAGGGTCTATCGCTGGACGGACCTGCCGCGCGAAACGGCGCGTCCGGGTGTCACCCGGACCGCCTTCCGCGGGGACGGCGCGATCATGGTGATGAACTGGCTCGAGCCGGGGATGGAGGTGAAGCCTCACTCCCATCCCTTCGAGCAGCTCGCCTACATCCTCGCCGGACGGGTCAGGTTCACCATCGGCGACGAGGTGGTCGAGGTCGGCGCCGGCGAGGTCGTCCGCATACCGCCGGACATCGTCCATTGCGGCGAGCCGATCGGCGAGGAGACGGCCGTCAATCTCGACGTCTTCGCCCCGATCCGGGACGACTACCGCCACCTGACCGAATACCAGGAAGGCGACTTCGCCGACTGACGGCAGCAGGCAACGCCTGAACGACGACAGCGCTTCGCGGGAAAGCCCTTTCGCGGAGCGGCCGGGGAGACTCTTCCCGAAAACCGGGGGCGGAAGAGGACCATGCAGGCAGTCACCACAGCCATAGGCGCCGCCAGGCGCGTGATCGAGGCGCTGACCGTCGCCCTGATCGCCGTGCTGCTGGCGGTGATGGGGCTGCAGATCGTCTTCCGCTACGTCTTCAACGATTCCCTGATCTGGGCGGAGGAGCTCTGCCGCTATCTGCTGATCTGGGTGTCATTCCTCGCCTGCTACGCCGCCTATGAGCGCGGCGAGATCGCCGCGGTGACGCTGTTCCGCGACATGCTGCCGAGACGCGCGGCGCTGGCCGTCGCCATCCTCTGCAACCTGCTCGGCATCGCCCTGCTCGCGGTGATCGTCTGGTACGGCCTGATCTATGCCGGGCGCATCGGCGGCCAGCCGGTTCCCGCCTTCGGCTTCCTGCTCGACGACCTGTTCGGCACCGGCGACCTCGCGCCTTCCTTCTACTGGGTCTATCTCGGCCTGCCGGTCGGCATGGCGCTGCTGGCGCTGCGGATGGCCGTCGAGACCGCGATCATCGCGCGCGGGCTGACAGCGCGGGGGGAGACGGAGCGATGATCCTCTATCTCACCGGCTTCGTCGTCGCGCTGATCCTCGGGGTGCCGGTGGCGCTCAGCCTCGGCCTCGCCTCGCTCTCCTATCTCGTCCTCACCGGCAATTTGCACCTGCTGCTCGCCTTCCCGCAGCGCATGATCGCCGGCGTCGACAATTTCGTCCTGCTGACGATCCCCTTCTTCATCCTCGCCGGCAATCTGATGAACGCCGCCGACCTGACGACGCGCATCGTCCGCTTCGCGCAGATGATCGTCGGGCAGACGCGCGGCGGGCTGGCGGTCATCTCCATCGTCTCCAGCATGATGTTCTCCGGCGTCAGCGGCGCGGCCACCGCCGAGGCCTCGGCGCTCGGCAGCGTGCTCATCCCGGCGATGAAGCGCGACGGCTACAAGCCGGCCTACGCGGCGGCGCTGATCGCCGCCGGCTCGCTGCTCGGGCCGCTCGTGCCGCCCTCTCTGGCGCTCATCCTCTACGGCGTGCTGACCGGCACCTCTATCGGCGACCTGTTCCTCGCCGGCATCGTCCCCGCCTTCGTGCTCT
Source organism: Flavobacteriaceae bacterium (assembly GCA_050186955.1). Classification (GTDB taxonomy): domain Bacteria; phylum Pseudomonadota; class Alphaproteobacteria; order Rhizobiales; family Tepidamorphaceae; genus JACKJP01. Next base: position 1,817 of record JBFWXZ010000266.1, on the reverse strand, counting down.
GCGGCCTGCTCGTCGTCTACGCGCTGTGGAAGGCGCGCCGCGACGACCATCCGGTGACGCCGGCGCTGCCGAGGAACGAGCGCGCCGGCGCGGTGATCGGCGCGGTTCCGGCGCTGATGCTGCCGGTGATCATCGTCGGCGGCATCCGCAGCGGCGTCTTCACGCCGACGGAGGCCGCCGCCGTCGCCTCGATCTACGCGCTGGCCATCGGCGTGCTGCTCTATCGCAGCCTGCCGCTGAGGCGGACGATCCAGTGCTTCTACGAGACCGCGACGATGTCGGCCGGCGTCATGCTGGTGGTGGCGATGGCGAGCATGACCGCCTTCGTGCTCGGCATCGAGAACATCCCGCAGGCGATCGCCGGGCATCTGCTGGCCGTCACCGACAACCCGCTCGGGCTGGTCGTGCTGCTCAACATCGTGCTGCTGATCCTCGGCATGTTCCTCGAGCCGCTGGCGGCGCTGATCCTGGCGATGCCGATCCTCGCCGGCATCACCCCGCATATCGGCATGGACCCGGTGCAGTTCGGCATCATGGTGGTGCTCAACCTGATGATCGGGATGGTGACGCCGCCGGTCGGGCTGGTGCTGTTCATCGTCTCCTCCATCGGCCGCGTGCCGCTGGAATCGGTGACGCGGCAGGCGCTGCCGCTGATCGGCATCTGCCTGCTCGTGCTGGCGCTGGTGGCGCTCGTCCCGCAGCTCTCGCTGGCGCTGCCCGCGCTGCTGGCGAATTGAGGGCGCCGTGACCATGACCGAGCTCGACAAGACCGCCAACCAGTCCACCCAGGTCGCCTTCATCCTCATCGAGGCGATGGCGGCGATCGGTGAGCCCGTGGCGCTGTCGGAGCTGGCGCGCAAGGTCGGGATGCCGAAGCCGCGGGTCTTCCGCTTCCTGCGCACCCTGCTGGCCATGGGCTACGTCCTGCAGGACGAGGCGACGGGTCGCTACCGGCTGTCGCTCAAGCTCTTCCATCTCGGCCAGGCGATCGCCGACCAGACGATGCTGCTGACCGAGGCGCGGCCGCTGATGGTGCAGCTGCGCAACGCGACGCGGCAGACCACGACGCTGTCGGTGGTCGAGGCGGAGGGCATGCGCATCATGGACATCGTGCGCGCCGACACGCCGGTGCAGATCGTCACCCGGCCGGGCTCGGTGCTCGACTTCCATTCCTCGGCGCAGGGCCGGCTCGCCCTCGCCTACGGGCCGGCGGAGAGGCTCGACGCGGCGCTTTCCAAGCCGCTGACGGCGTGGACGCCGGCGACCCAGACCGACCCCGCGCGGCTACGCGGGATCGTCGCCGACGTGCGCAAGGCGGGCTGGGCGGACGCCCCGGAACAGACGCTTGTCGGCATCAACGCCCTGGCGGCGCCGATCTTCGACGCCAGCAACCAGATGATCGCCACCGTCACCATCGCCGGCCCGCTGAACGCCCTGACCTCGCCGCCCGACAGGGCGCTGGTCGACGCCGTCCGGCGCACCGGCCGCACCATCTCCACCAATCTCGGATGCACGGAGTATCCCGAATGACGCGCTATTCCCTCGCCATCGACATCGGCGGCACCTTCACCGACGCGGTGCTGCTGGCCGACGACGGGCGAAGCTTCGTCGACAAGACACTGACGACACACCAGAACCTGCTGGAGGGCTTCTTCAGGGGCGTCGATCTGGTGCTCGGCCGGGCGGGGATCGCGCCCCGAGACGTCAACGACGTGCTGGTGCACGCGACGACCGTCGTCACCAACGCGCTGATCGAGCGCAAGGGGCCGCCGGTGGCGCTGATCCTGACCAAGGGTTTCCGCGACATCCTCTATATC
>JBFWXZ010000265.1:0-3586 GCA_050186955.1 Flavobacteriaceae bacterium | reverse complement strand
GCGACTTCGTCACCGTCGTAGTTTTCGAAGCAGTTGTCGAAAGCACGGGTTGGGCGTCGCCCGCAGGCGATGACCTGGGCCGCGTATTTGACGCGACCGCGGAAATTCTCCGGATCGTTGAGGCGTGACATAGGGTTTCTCCCTTGTTGGAGGACTTCGTGAAATGGCCCGAAAAATGGAAAAGCCCGGCGGGACCGGGCTTCGGGCGATGGTGCAGAGAAACGTCAAGTTTGCCGCAGAGGTCAGATCCGCTGATCGTTCGAGGACTGATTGATCATGTCCTCGAGCCAGTCGGTCGCAGAGCGTATTGCCCGGTCGATGCTATCGCGTTTCCCGCCCCCTGCCGGTCGTGCAGCCTGAAGAGCGTTGCGGGCCGCGGCCGGGATCGCAAGGATCGCGTTCATCACCTCATGAGCGGCGTTCTTCGAGACGAAGTCGCCGATCGCGGAGGTGGTGTTCCGGTCCACCCCATAGAGCGACCAGAATTCACGGAACTCTTGCCCTGCCTGCGGTGACCTGGCAAGTTCAGCGGCGAACTCGTCCTCGTCGCGGTAGGAAGTCACCTGGCGGTCACGCTCGATGCAGGGCCTCACCTCGTAGTATTCGAAGGCCAGCGTGTCGCGCATCGTGGGAAAGAGCTGGTCACGGAACGATGGTGCGTCACCCGCAGGCGGTTTCGCGACGTCATTTGACGCCGCGCTGAGATCGGCACCGCAGTCAGCGCCGATGTCGTCGCCATGGTTCCTGTGGTTCGAGGGGCCGGCTTCTGGCGTGTGCAGGAATCGCGGGTTGGGTGCGGGTTGATCGCCAGAGAGGTAGTCGACCGTTATGGGACCTCGCCGACAATGATCGGCGATCAGGTCGGCGGCGGAGTTCCAGACGACGATGTGCGAAACGCCGGGCTGCTCACCGAAACCCGACTGGGCGAGATCCGCGGCAACGAAGTGATGGTCCACAGGCCCGGGCTCGGGCGTATAGCTGTCTTCATCGATGATGAAGGCGGCAAAGAATGCTTTTCTGGCCATAGTATATTCCTTTCAGGATGAGATGGCGTGCGATCGCGCTCGTCGAATGGACGACGATCGCTTTGACTTCGCGATGCGTGCGGGGAGATGGGCTGGTAAGCCGTACGTTAGATGATCAGGATGGTACGGCAGGGACGTCTTTCGGCCGATGGGGCCCGGCTTACAACGAAGACCTCGTCCTCATTCGCCTCGAACAACATCAGGATGCGGTCACCTACCGCCACGCATTCGTTGATCCAGTGTCGATCGGTATCGCGGTATTTTGCGGCGCGCTCCGGCGGCACGTAGACGATGGTAAAATGGGACAGGGTCTCGCCGGTCGGCGCGGCATAGAAATATTCCTTCAGCTCAACCACGACACCGCCGGTGCCATAGGAGGTCGAGACCGTATCCCCGGGTCGCACCAGATCGGCGACCGTCGGGGAGCCCGGCGGTGTGCGCCGGTACTGGCGCCTATCCGAAACGCCAAGGTCAGCGGTGTAGGTTGAGTGCGCTTCCCAGGTCGTCGCGGCCGTCGGTGGCGACGGTTTACGATTGTTCCGCATTGCCCCGTCCTTTCCTTGGCCGCGCGTGGACGTCGGGCATGCGGCTGTCGATCTCTTCGTCGGTAAGATCGTCCAGAAGCTTGAGGGTGGTACCCTGCCCGGCGACGTAGGTAAGGATGGTCCGCTTGCCATGATGCTCTGGCGGCCACGCATTGGGGTTGGTCTCGCCGGCGATGCCCTTGAAGTCGGCATGCGTCGCGGACCAGATCGCCTCGAGCTTTTCCTCGCGCGTCATGCTGTCGAGCGCACCCGTCTCATGGGCGATGATCGCTGCCCGCATGCCGTCGGGACTGCGCTTGTCGGAGAGGTCGCAGAAACCGTGGAACCAGCGCTCGCGCCCGCGGATCCTGATCGAGAAGAAGACGCTGGTGACATTGCCGGCCTTGTATTCCGACATGCCGAACATGCCGGTTCGCTGGAAGAGCGGCGGCAGAAGTCCAAGCATGAAATGGTATTCGCTGGCCGAGATCTCGAACCATTCCGACGCGTATGGCATGCCGGACAGGGGATCGACACCGGGCGTATCGCTGTGGCGATTGAAGAGCGCAAACATCTGCTCACGCGTTGCGACGCCCTCGAACACCTTTCGGAACGGAGGATGGATAGACATAGCATGTCTCCGGAAGGGCCGAGCCTTCCGCCGTGCGGTGGCGCGGCGGAAGACGGTAGGCTGATGAGGTGATCGGTGGCTGATCAGGCGGCGCGGCGATCGGCGGAATCTGCAGCGGCGCGCCCGACACCGGTGATGGCGCGGACTGCCGCGGCAAGCGCCGGAATGTCGTCGAGCATGCTCAGCGCGACGAAGTGGTTGGCCCCGCCGGTATAGTCTTTGCGCCCCTTGCAGGTGCGGATCAGAATGCCGTGGCCGGACGACATTCCGAACTGACCGACCTGGATATAAACGGCGGTGTGGTGCAAAGTCACTTCGCCGGAAACGGCGATGCCCGCCTTATTTGAACGAAGGTCATAGCTGCCCGGTGGCAGGGCAAGTTCTGCAGCGAGCTTCTTCAGCCGTGAGCGCGCCGTCGTGTGGAAACGTCTTTTCTGCTGCTCGTCATAGGAGCAGCTTCTGGTCCAGTCGAACATGTCGATCTCCATGAAGGAACAGGCCCGGCGATCGCTTGCGCGTTCCCGAGCCTGTCGATGGTTGGTCTGTGGGGTTTGAAAGTCAGGCGGCGGAGCGGCCCTCGATCACGTCGGCGGTGACCTCGTCGGCGGTGACCTCTTCGAGATAAGCTCGGCTGTATGGGTTGTTGGCGAGCCAGCGCCCGGCCGCCTCGCGGTCCCTGGCGAGATGCAACAATTCCGGGCTGTCGCCGAGATCCTTCAGGACGCGGATCGTGCCGATCGAAGGACGTTCGACGATCTGGAAATGCAGGTCGCTCTCGACAGAGTACGTCCGCCGAACAGAAACGACGACAGTTCCGCCTTCGCCGAAATCGCCCTCATGCAAAGTGAAGTACGCTGGCGAGTTGTAGGTCGCACGCGACCGCGGCGGCTCCTTCTTCACCAAGCGGCCGGTGCCGTTGCGGCCTTCCCACGCAGAGAGCTTCTTTCTGAAGCGAGAAGGCGGTTTGGGCGTTGAGTCAAAGTATCGGATAACGCTCCCTAACGGAGCGGTATCGTAAACGAGATGAGCGGACATACGGATCTCCATCCATGTCGAAAATGAAAGGGCCCGGCGGTGATGCCGGGCCCGGTGCGAAGTGGGAGGGGAGATTACTCGGCCGCCTCCAGGCGGTCCGTGTCCTCGTCGGTGGAGATCACCGGCTGCTCATCGGACGGTGTGTCGGCGGCGTCGGCGAGGAAGGCCGGCAGTTCGGCGGCATCACCGTCGAGAGCCGTCTCGTCCGTCACACCCTCCGTGACACCCTGGTCGGCGTCGACCGACGCCTCGTCACCAGCGAGGCGCAGCGGCTCGGGCAGCCAGTTCGACCCTTCGAGAAGGCGAGCGGCCTCACGGGCCATCAGGTCCTTCTTCATGTGGTCGATCAGCTGCGCCGAGTCCTCGCCGCG
>JBFWXZ010000264.1:0-3622 GCA_050186955.1 Flavobacteriaceae bacterium | reverse complement strand
AAGACGCGCATCCAGAACAACCAGGACAAGATCGCCGACCTCGAGCGCCTGTTGGCCAAGCGCGACGGCGAACTCGCCGCCGCCGAGACCCGCGCCAAGGAGGCCGAGGCCGCCACCCGCTCCCGCGATGCCGACGTCGAGCGGCTGCAGCGCGAGATGCGCAAGCTCGGCGAGCAGATCGACAAGCACGAGCCGCAGATGATCAAGCGACGCGACGAGATCGTCGACCTCAAGCGCGAGGTCGCCGCCGCCCAGGCCGACGCCAGAGACAAGACGGCGGCGCTGGCTTCCGCCGAGGCGCTGGTGCGCGAATTGCGCGACGCCGGCAAGAAGGCCGAGGGCGAGCAGCGCCAGCTCACCGAGCGGGTGACCAGGCGCGACGCCGAGGTCGAGACGCTGAAGAGCCGCCTCGGGGAGACCGAGAGCGAGCTGAAGACCCGCCAGGAGGAAGCCTCGCGCGAGAAGCGCGAGACCGACGACGACTGGCAGCAGGAGCGCATGGAAAGCGCTCTCCTGCGCGAGCGGCTCAACGACCTCGCCGCTGAGGTCGGCCGCCTCGCCGCCACCCTCGACGAGAGCGGCGAGATCAACGCCATGATCGACGCCGCCGTCGTCGAGAGCGCGCCCAAGGCCGTCAAGAACGGCAAGAACGGCAAGGAGCGCACGCCGGGCTCGCTGGCCGAGCGCATCCGCGCGCTGCAGTCGCAGGTCTCACGCCACTAGGGCCGATCGACTGCCGGGAGACTGGGCCCTTGCCATGACGGGCCGATGCGGGCAAAGGCTTTCGCCCATGCCTCGCATCGCAGGAGCCGCCCGCCATGCATGACCGCAAGCAGCGCGTCGTCCTCGTTTCGCTCGCCGCTTCCCTGCTGCTGGCGCTCGCCAAGCTCGCCGCGGGGCTGTGGATCGGCTCGCTCGCGCTGCTGACCGACGCGCTGCATTCGAGCACCGATTTCCTCGCCACCGCCGCCACCCTGTTCGCCGTGCGCATCGCCGCCCGGCCGGCCGACGAGACCCATACCTACGGCCACGGCAAGTTCGAGAACCTCGCCGCCCTCGCCGAGATCACCCTGCTGCTGCTGCTCGCCGGCGGCGTCGCGGTGGAATCCTTCTCCCGCCTGTTCTCCCCCGTCGACCCGCCGATCGCGCCGTGGCCGGTCTACGCGGTGCTGGCGGTCGAGATGGCGGTCAACGGCTGGCGCGCGGCGGCGCTGGGCAGGGTCGCGCGCGAGACCTCGTCGCCGGCGCTCGCCAGCAACGCCCTGCATTTCACAGCCGACGTCGCCTCCTCGGTCGCCGTCATCGGCGGCCTCGTCTTCGCCGGCATGGGCTACCCGCTCGCCGACCCGGTGGCGGCGCTGGCGGTCGCCGCGATCATCGCCGCCATCGCGCTGAGGGTCGCCAAATCGACCGTCGACCAGCTCGTCGACGCCGCCCCCGTCGGCGCGGTGGCGGTCGTCGGCCACTCGCTCGACGACGTGCCCGGGGTCATGGCGGTGAACGCGCTCAGGGTGCGCAAGGTCGGTCCGACCGAATTCGTCGAGGCGGAGATCGACGTCCCGCGCACCTTCAGCGCCGAACGGCTCGGCAGGCTCGGCGACGCCGCCCGCGACGCCATCCGCATCAGCCTTCCCGACGCCGAGACGCGCCTCGAGATGCGCCCGGTGGCGGTCGACGACGAGACCATGCTCGAGCGCAACCACCACGCCGCGGCGCGTGCCCGCCTGCCGGTGCATCAAGTGACCATCCAGCATCTCGACGGCCTCTACGCCGTCGCGCTGGACCTCGAGGTGGACGGGACGATGAGCCTGGAGAAGGCCCATGACGAGGCGCTGCGGCTGGAGCGGGCGCTGGCCGACGAGCTCGGCGATTCCACCGAGATCGAGATCCACATCGAGCCGGCGCGGCCCGATCCGGTGGCCGGCAGCGACGCCCCCGAGGACGACCGCGCGGCGATCGAGCGCGACATCGCCCGCCACGCCGGGACGTTCGGCATCAGCGACATCCACCGCGTGCGCGTGCGCCGCCTCGCCTCAGGCCTGTTCGTGGCCTTTCACTGCCGGTTGCCGGAGGATATGGCGATCGCCGAAGCCCATGAGAGGCTCGACCAGCTCGAACGCGCGGTGCGGCGCGACTGGCCCGCCATCAGGCGGATTGTCTCGCACCCCGACCCGCTCGTTTCCTGATGCCGGAGCGGCCGCTGGCCGACGACTGCACGTAGCGCTCGATGGAGCCGCGGATCTTCTCCCAGCTCTCCGCCGACGCGGTCGGGCTGTAGCCCTCGGCGATCTTCGCGCGCAGCTTCTTCAGCATCTCGTCGTCGCGCGCCAGCCTCGAGACCGTCTCGTACCAGCCGTCGAAATCGCCGGGATCGATGGCCGGCATCAGCCCGTGCGTCGCCTCGATGAGCGCCGGCGCCGTGGAGACGATCACCGGGGTGGCGAAATCGAGGCACTCGGAAGCGCCGTAGCCCCAGCCCTCGATGATCGAGGGCATGACGCCGAAACGCGCGCTGCGATAGAAGTCGATGAGCGTGTCGTCGCCGATCTGGCCGGTGAAGGTGACGTACGGGCGAAGTTCCGGATGGGCCTCCCAGAAATGGTGCACGGCCTCGACGCCCCAGCCCCATTTGCCCGCCAGCACGAGGCGCGGCAGCGGCCGCCCCTCGGCTATCGAGCGCGCCCAGATGCGCAGCAGCAGCAGATGGTTCTTCCGCGCCTCGATGGTCGAGCAGTAGAAGACGAAGGGCTCGGCCGGATCGATGCGCCCGGTGCGGCCGGCCGCCGCCGCCTTCTCGTGCAGGAAGGAAGGCAGGGTGAAGCGGGCGATCGACGGCATCGGGATCTTGTTGGCGCGCACGAACTCCTTCAGCGCCTGCTCGCTCGCCCGCGACGTGCAGTGGATGAGCGGCTGCTCGCGCAGCACCTCGGTGAGCTCGCGCGCCGCCTGCGGCCCGTGGCGGGGATTGATGGTCAGCTCCGGATGGGTGACCGGAATGAGGTCGTGCAGGATCATCGAGCGCGAGCGCGTCGAGGTCAGCGCGGTGATGCCCCTGCTGCCGCTGACCGTCATGTGGGACAGCAGCACGTGGGTGCGCGCCGGGTCGATCGCCCGCCGGCCGCGACGCAGCTTGCGGAACCAGCGGAACCGCAGCGCCGCGATCCCCCACCGCAGGACCCGGAAGGTGGTCTTCCAGAGCGTGTAGTCGAGCCCCTTCTTCTGCTGGTCGGTCAGGCTCGCGGCGACGTTGCGGTCGAGCTCGCGGCCGGAATCGGGGAAATCCCAGACGATCTTCAGCGCGTTGAACAGCGAGGAGACGGAGAAACTGCCGCTGCGCCCGCTTTCGTCGCCGGTCTCCGGACCGGCGAGGGCGAAGATGCGCGGGCCGTTCATGTAGCGGTCGCGCTCGCCGTCGGCGAGATAGACGAACTTGCCGAAGCCGCGGTCGAAATGGACCAGCCCGACGCCGCGCTCGGCGGCCGCGGCGCGCATCAGGAAGTCCTGGACGCGCGGAATCCCCGTGGGCGCCTCGGCATCGAGGCCGATCATGCCGGTGACATCAACGCATATTTTCGATGATGTCATTACCCGATACCGGTTGCTGGCGGAGATCGGAAGAGCA
>JBFWXZ010000263.1:0-3647 GCA_050186955.1 Flavobacteriaceae bacterium | reverse complement strand
CCCGCTTCTATCTCTACAACATCCTGCCGCAGGCCGGCCGCCTCGCGGCCATCGTCACCGGCGGCGCCGACAGCCTGCCGCCCGCAACCGCCTTCGCCTGAGGACCCGCGCCATCATGACCGCATCGCTCAAGGGAAAGACGCTCTTCATCAGCGGCGCCAGCCGCGGCATCGGCCTCGCCATCGCGCTCAGGGCCGCCCGCGACGGCGCCAACGTGGCGGTCGCCGCCAAGACGGCGGAGCCGCATCCCAGGCTCGAGGGCACGATCTACACCGCCGCCGAGGAGATCGAGGCCACCGGCGGCAGGGCGCTGCCGCTGGTCTGCGACATCCGCGACGAGGATGCGGTGCAGGCGGCCGTCGCCGCCACGGCGGAGAAATTCGGCGGCATCGACATCTGCGTCAACAACGCCAGCGCCATCTCGCTGACCCCGGTCGCCAAGACCGAGATGAAGCGCTTCGACCTGATGCAGCAGATCAACACGCGTGGCACCTTCCTCGTCACCAAGACCTGCCTGCCCTATCTGGAGAAGGCCGCGAACCCGCATGTGCTGATGCTGTCGCCGCCGCTCGACATGAAGGAGAAGTGGTTCGCCCCGCACACCGCCTACACCATCGCCAAGTTCGGCATGAGCCTCTGCGTGCTCGGCATGGCCGGTGAGTTCCGCGACCGCGGCATCGCCGTCAACGCGCTGTGGCCGCGCACCACCATCGCCACCGCAGCGGTGCAGAACCTGCTCGGCGGCGACGCGCTGATGCGGGCGAGCCGCACCCCGGAGATCATCGCCGACGCCGCCTGGCTGATCTTCACCCGCCCGTCGCGCGAGTTCACCGGCAACTTCCTTATCGATGACAATTTCCTGAGCGAGAACGGCACAACTGATTTCGACCGCTACAGGGTCGACCCGAGCGTCGATCTGGTGCAGGACTTCTTCGTTCCCGACGACATTCCCGCACCCGTATCGCTGAAGAAGGTTTCCGGCTGAACAGATGACCACCCTCTACATCACCCACGAGGATTGCCTCGGCCACGCCACCCCCGTCGGCCATCCCGAGCGCCCCGATCGCCTGCGCGCGGTCTGGGAGCGGACGTCGGGACCCGACTTCGACGCGCTGAAGCGCGAGGAGGCGCAGGAAGCCTCCCCCGACATGGCCGAGCTCGCCCATCCCGCCTCCTATGTCGACCGCATCCGCGCCGCCGCCCCGAAGGAGGGGCTGGTGCGCGTCGACGCCGACACCTCGATGTCGCCGGGCAGCTGGCGCGCGGTGATGCTCGGCGTCGGCGCGGCGGTCCGCGGCGTCGACGCGGTGCTCGGCAAGGAGGCCGACAACGTCTTCTGCGCCACCCGCCCGCCCGGCCACCACGCCGAGCGGACGACGGCGATGGGCTTCTGCCTGTTCAACAACGCCGCCATCGCCGCCTATCACGCCCGCGAGCAGCACGGGCTGAAGCGCGTCGCCGTGGTCGATTTCGACGTCCATCACGGCAACGGCACCCAGGACATCTTCTGGAGCGACAGGGACATGTTCTACGGCTCCACCCACCAGATGCCGCTCTATCCCGGCACCGGCGCGGTGACCGAGACCGGCGTCGGCAACATCTTCAACGCGCCGCTGCGTCCCGGCGCCGGCGGCGATCATTTCCGGCTGGCCATGGAGGAGCGCATCCTGCCCGCGCTGTCGGCCTTCTCGCCGGAATTGCTGATCGTCTCCGCCGGCTTCGACGCCCACCGCCGCGACCCGCTCGCCGAGCTGAATTTCGTCGAGGAGGATTTTGCCTGGGCGACGCGGCGGCTGATGGAGGTCGCCGACGAGGCGTGCGAGGGACGCGTGGTGTCGATCCTCGAGGGCGGCTACGATCTCGAGGGACTGGCATCCTCGGCGGCGGCCCATGTGAGGGAGCTCATGCGGGCCTGACCGGCCGACGGGAGCGTTTGAACAATGAGCTGGCAACCCGGCACCGACCCGAAGCTCGGCGACGCTCGAAGCTGCGATTCCGTCGAGATGGTCATCCTCGGTCGCGCCCGCGACCTCGGCGGCTTCGAGGTCCGCCGCGTCCTGCCCTCGGCGAAGCGCCGGCTCGTCGGCCCCTTCATCTTCCTCGACCAGATGGGACCGGCCGAATTCCTCGTCGGCAACGGCATCGACGTGCGCCCGCACCCGCATATCGGGCTTTCTACTGTCACCTATCTATTCGACGGCGAGATCATGCATCGCGACAGCCTCGGCACCGAGCTGGCGATCCGCCCCGGCGAGGTAAACTGGATGACCGCCGGCAGGGGCATCGTGCATTCCGAGCGCACCGCGCCGGAGCGGCGGGCGAGCGGCGCGAAACTGTTCGGCATGCAGGCCTGGGTGGCGCTGCCGAGGGACGAGGAGGAGCGCGATCCCGCCTTCCGGCACACCGGCTCGGGCGAGTTGCCCGTCATCGAGGCGGAAGGCAATCGCGTGCGGCTGATCGCCGGCACCTTCGCGGGCGCGAGCTCTCCCGTCATCGGCAGCGGCTCGATGGTCTATGCCGACGTCTCCATGAGTGCGGGCGCCCGTCTGCCTGTCGATCCCGAGCACGAGGAGCGCGCTGTCTACGTGCTTTCGGGCGGCATCGAGGTCGACGGCGAGGCCTTCGAGCCCGGCGCGCTGCTGATCCTCAAGCCCGGCGAGGCGGTGACGCTCCATGCGCCCGCCGACGCGCGGCTGATGATCCTCGGCGGCGAATCGATGGACGGGCCGCGCTATATATGGTGGAACTTCGTCTCCAGCCGGAAGGAGCGCATCGAGCAGGCCAAGGCCGAATGGAAGGCCGGCCGCTTCGACACCGTTCCCGGCGACGAGGATGAATTCATGCCGCTGCCGGAATTCGGCGGGTGAGAAAGGGCTGGCAGGACGTGGCCGACGACAAGGACGATATCGCGGGAATGAGCTTCGAGCAGGCGATGGGCGAGCTCGAGGCCATCGTCGGCCGGCTCGAGGGCGGCAACGTGCCGCTCGACGAGTCGATCCGCATCTACGAGCGCGGCGACGCCCTGCGCGCGCGCTGCGAGACGCTGCTCAAGGCCGCCGAGGCGAAGGTCGAGAAGATCACGCTCGCCCGCGACGACTCGCCCTCGGGCACCGAGCCGCTCGATCCGGAGTAGGCATCCCGGCCTTTGCCCGGTTGCCGGCGCAGCGCCATATCGCCGCATCCGCGTTGTCCTTTGCCGGCCGTTCCCCTAAGTTTTGAACATATCAAAGCGGAAAGCCGCCCTTGACCCGACCTTCCACACCGCTGCTCGACACCATCTCGGAGCCCGCCGATCTGCGCGGCCTCGACGACGGCCAGCTTCGCCAGGTCGCCGACGAGCTGCGCGCCGAGACCATCGACGCGGTGTCGGAGACCGGCGGCCACCTCGGCGCCGGGCTCGGCGTCGTCGAGCTGACGGTGGCGCTGCACGGCGTCTTCGACACCCCGCGCGACCGGCTGATCTGGGATGTCGGCCACCAGGCCTATCCGCACAAGATCCTGACCGGCCGCCGCGACCGCATCCGCACGCTGCGCCAGGGCGGCGGGCTCTCCGGCTTCACCCGCCGCGCCGAGAGCGAATACGACCCCTTCGGCGCCGCCCATTCCTCGACCTCGATCTCCGCCGGCCTCGGCATGGCGGTGGCGCG
>JBFWXZ010000262.1:0-3652 GCA_050186955.1 Flavobacteriaceae bacterium | reverse complement strand
GGGTGGCGCTGGTCGAGGCGATCGACGCGCATGCGCGCAGGGCCGATCCGCGCGTCTCCCAGGTGACGGTGTCGCTGGCGGCGGCGCGCAGCACCGTCGGCATCCTGCGCGGCGACGGAAGCTGGTACGAGGACGTGCGGCCGCTGATGCGGCTCAATGTCAGCGTCGTCGTCGCCGACAAGGGACGCCGGGAAAGCGGCTCGGCCGGCCAGGGCGGGCGCGCCGGCTTCGACGCGCTGCTGGCCGGCGACAACTGGCGCCGGCTCGCCGACGACGCGGTGCGCCAGGCGCTGGTCAATCTCGACGCCCGCCCCTCGCCGGCCGGCACCTTCGACGTGGTGCTCGGCTCCGGCTGGCCCGGCGTCATGCTGCACGAGGCGGTCGGCCACGGGCTGGAAGGCGACTTCATCCGCAAGAAGCAGAGCGCCTTCGCCGGCATGGTCGGCGAGAGGGTCGCCTCCCCCGGCGTCACCGTCGTCGACGACGGCAGCATTCCCGGCGTGCGCGGCTCGGTGACGATCGACGACGAGGGCACGCCGTCGGGCGAGACGGTGCTGATCGAGGACGGCATCCTCGTCGGCTTCATGCAAGACCGGCTGAACGCCCGGCTGATGGGCGTCAGGGCCACCGGCAACGGGCGGCGCCAGAGCTACGCGCATGCGCCGATGCCGCGCATGACCAACACCTTCATGCGCGCCGGCGACGCCGACCCCGACGAGATCGTCGCCTCGGTGAAGAACGGGCTCTACGCGGTCGGCTTCGGCGGCGGCCAGGTCGACATCACCACCGGCAAGTTCGTCTTCCAGTGCACCGAGGCCTACTGGGTCGAGAACGGGCGCATCGCCTATCCGGTGAAGGGCGCGATGCTGATCGGCAACGGCCCCGACGCGCTGACCCGCGTCAGGATGATCGGCAACGACCTGAAGCTCGACCCCGGCGTCGGCACCTGCGGCAAGAACGGCCAGAGCGTGCCGGTGGGTGTCGGCCAGCCGACGCTGCGGATCGACCAGGTCACGGTGGGCGGCACCGAGCGACAGGCCGGTTGAGGACGGGCGGGCGCGCCCAAGGAAGGGCTCTGCATGGCAATTGAGGCCCCTGCCCTGCTCGTCGAGACGGTGGCGCTGCTCGCCGCCGCGGTCATCGCTGTGCCGCTGTTCAAGCGCATCGGCCTCGGGCCGGTGCTCGCCTATCTGGCGGCGGGCGTCGCCGTCGGCCCGTGGGCAGCGCGGCTCTTCACAGATCCCGATTCGATCCTCCACTTCGCCGAGTTCGGCGTGGTGCTGCTGCTCTTCGTCATCGGGCTGGAGCTCAGGCCGGCGCGGCTGTGGGCGATGCGCCACGACATCTTCGTCACCGGCTCGGCGCAGGTGCTGATCACCGGCGCCGTGTTCACGCCGCTGCTCGTCGCGCTCGGCTTCTCGCTGCCCGCCTCGCTGACCGCCGGCCTGGCGCTGGCGCTGTCGTCGACGGCATTCGGGCTGCGGCTGATCGAGGACAAGCACGAGCTCGACACCCGCTACGGCCGCAAGGCCTTCGCCATCCTGCTGCTGCAGGACGTCGCCATCGTGCCGCTGCTGGCGCTCGCCGCCGTCCTCGCCCCCTACGGCAACGACGAGATCCTCGATCCGAAGAACCTCGCGGTCATGGCTGCGGCGCTGGCCGGCCTGGTGTTCGTGGGCCGCTGGGTGCTCAACCCGCTGTTCCGCATCATCGCCACGACGGGCGCGCGCGAGCTGCTGACGGCGGTTGCGCTGCTGGTCGTGGTCGGCGCGGCGCTCGCCATGCAGGTGGTCGGCCTCTCCATGGCGATGGGCGCCTTCGTCGCCGGCGTGCTGCTCGCCGATTCCTCCTACCGCCACCAGCTTGAGGCCGACATCGAGCCGTTCCGCGGGCTGCTGCTGGCGCTGTTCTTCATGGCGATCGGCATGTCGATCGACATCGGCGTCATCGTCGAGCGCTGGCCGCTGGTCGCCGCCGCGGTGGTCGCGGTGCTCGTCGTCAAGGGCGCCGTCATCTTCCTGGTGCTGCGGGCGTCGGGCACGGCGGCGGCGGATGCGGCGCTGGCGGCCGGCACGCTGGCGCAGGTCGGCGAGTTCGCCTTCGTCATGGTCACGGCGCTGCGGGGATTCGGGCTGATCGGCTACGACAACGGCGCGGTGCTGACCTCCGTCGTCGCGCTGACCATGGCGGCGACGCCGCTGACACGGATGATCGGCGAGCGGCTGGCGGCGCGGCTGCAGCCGGCGGCGCCGGAGGACGCGGAGGAGGATTTCGACGGCGCCGGCGGCGCGATCCTGATCATCGGCTTCGGCCGCTTCGGCCAGCTCGCCGCCCAGCCGCTGCTGGCGCATGGCTGCGCGATCACCATCGTCGACAACAACCCGAACCGCATCCAGGCGGCGCGCGAATATGGCTTCAAGGTCTATTACGGCGACATGACGCGGCTGTCGGTGCTGCGCTCGGCGGGCGCGGAGAAAGTCGACCTGATCGCGATCTGCCCCGACGGGCGGGCGACGGTCGACCGCATCACCGCGCTGGCGCAGAAGCATTTCCCCACCGCCAAGCTCTATGTCAGGGCGATCGACCGCGACCACGCGCTGGAGCTTCGGCGGCTCAGGGTCGACTACCTGATCCGCGAGGTCGCCGAATCCGCCTTCGCCTATTCCGAGGCGATCCTGATCGGCATGGGAACCGATCCCAAGGAGGCCGCCGACGTGGTCGCCGCGGCGCGGCGACGCGACGCCGACCGGCTGGCGCTGCAGGAGGCGGAGGGCCTCAAGGGCGGCATGGAGCTGATCGCGACCCAGGCCGCCAGCGCGGTGGCGCCCGGCCCGGCCGAGGAGCGCGAGATGAAGCAGGCGAAGCGGAAGACGGGACGCGGCGCGGCGAAACGCTGAGGCGGCGGCCCGGCGCGCTTGACCCGCGCCCCGTTTCCATCGCCTCATGTCGACAGGCGGACAGAACCCGGCCCAAGGAGGCGCTTCCATGTTCGATTTCGACGAGATCATGCGTCAGGCGCAGAACGGCGCGGCGAGCGAGAACCTCGCCAAGGCGTTCAACCTGACCCAGCAGCAGACCCAGGCGGCGCTCCAGATGATGCTGCCGGCGATGGCCGAGGGGTTCAGGCGCAACGCCCAGAACATGAACGCCATGGCGACGATGTTCGAATCGATGGGGACGGGTCCCTACGCGAAATATTTCCAGAACCCGGCGGAAGCCTTCGGGGCGGCGGCGCGCGGCGACGGCAACGACGTGCTCGGGCAGATCTTCGGCTCGAAGGAGATGAGCCGGGCGATCGCCGACCAGACGGCGGCCTTCGCCGGCATCGGCAGCGACATCGTGCGCAAGATGCTGCCGCTGGTCGCCTCGATCCTGATGGGCGGCATGGCCCGTCAGGCGCAGACCGGGAATCCCTTCGAGGCGATGCTGAAGCAGATGACCGGCGGCACCGGCATGGCCTCGGGCAGCGGCGGCGGCAACCCGTTCACGCAGATGTACGAGGACTTCATGAAGCAGCTCGGCGCCATTGCCGGGCAGAAGAGCGCCGATCCCGAAAAGGCGGACGCGCCGGCCTTCGGCAAGGAGCTGCAGGATCTGTGGCAGGAAATGTTCCGGACCGGAAAGCGGGTCCAGGATGCGCAGGCCGAGGCGC
>JBFWXZ010000261.1:0-3655 GCA_050186955.1 Flavobacteriaceae bacterium | reverse complement strand
GCAGATCACCTATCTCGGCGACGTGCTCAACATGGCCTCGCGCATCGAGCAGAAGGCGAAGGAACTGGGGGCTTCCGTGGTGATCTCGGATTCGCTGCTGGCGCGCACCGACCTGCCCGGCGGTGTCACGGCGCGCCGCCTGTGCGCCTTCACGCCGCGCGGCGGCTCGGGGCCGCTTGCCGTCTGCGCCCTCGAACGCGAGGCCGGCTGAGACGAAAGCGCGGTTTGCGCTTTGCCCCGGCGCTGCTAAACAAATGGCCGTTTCTGCGTTTTTCCGGGGGCATTCAATGCACGACATCCTCGATCAGCTTGCGGCGCGCCGCGACGTGGCCCGTCTCGGCGGCGGCGAGAAGCGCATCGATGCGCAGCACCAGCGCGGCAAGCTGACCGCGCGCGAAAGACTTTCGCTGCTGCTCGACGAGGGCTCGTTCGAGGAATTCGACATGTTCGTGGAGCATCGCTGCACGGATTTCGGCATGGAGAAGTCGAAGGTGCCCGGCGACGGCGTCGTCACCGGCTGGGGCACCATCAACGGCCGCACGGTCTTCGTCTTCGCCAAGGACTTCACCGTTTTCGGCGGCTCGCTGTCGGAGACGCACGCGCAGAAGATCACCAAGATCCAGGACATGGCGCTGAAGAACCGGGCGCCGATCATCGGCCTGTTCGACGCCGGCGGCGCGCGCATCCAGGAGGGCGTGGCGGCGCTCGGCGGCTATGGCGAGGTGTTCCGCCGCAACGTGGCGGCCTCGGGCGTCATCCCGCAGATCTCCGTGATCATGGGGCCGTGCGCGGGCGGCGACGTCTATTCGCCGGCGATGACCGACTTCATCTTCATGGTGCGCGACACCAGCTACATGTTCGTCACCGGCCCCGACGTCGTGAAGACGGTGACCAACGAGACGGTGACCGCCGAGCAGCTCGGCGGCGCCTCGGTCCACGCGACGAAATCCTCGATCGCCGACGGCGCCTTCGACAACGACGTCGAGGCGCTGCTGCAGATCCGCCGGCTGATGGATTTCCTGCCCTCCAACAACGAGGCCGGCGCGCCGCACCTGCCGTCCTTCGACGACACCGAGCGGGTCGACAACTCGCTCGACACGCTGATCCCCGACAACCCGAACAAGCCCTACGACATCAAGGAACTGCTGCTGAAGACGGTGGACGAGGGCGATTTCTTCGAGATCGCGCCCGGTTTCGCCAAGAACGTCGTCACCGGCTTCGGCCGGGTCGGCGGCCGGACGGTCGGCTTCGTCGCCAACCAGCCGATGGTGCTGGCCGGGGTGCTCGATTCCGACGCCAGCCGCAAGGCGGCGCGCTTCGTGCGCTTCTGCGACTGCTTCAACGTGCCCATCGTCACCTTCGTCGACGTGCCGGGCTTCCTGCCGGGCACTGCTCAGGAATATGGCGGCCTCATCAAACACGGCGCGAAGCTGCTGTTCGCCTACAGCCAGGCGACGGTGCCGCTGGTCACCGTCATCACCCGCAAGGCGTATGGCGGCGCCTATGACGTCATGGCGTCGAAGCATATCGGCGCCGACGTGAACTACGCCTGGCCGAGCGCCGAGATCGCGGTGATGGGGCCGAAGGGCGCCGCCGAGATCCTCTACCGCGGCGAACTGTCCGATCCCGACAAGATCGCGGCGCGGATCAAGGAATACGAGGAGCGCTTCGCCAATCCCTTCGTTGCCGCCGAGCGCGGCTATATCGACGAGGTGATCATGCCGCACTCGACGCGGCGGCGCATCGCCCGCGCGCTCGCCATGCTCGCCAACAAGGACGTGCCGCGCCCCTGGCGCAAGCACGACAACATCCCGCTCTAGGGTTGGCTTCGGCGGCGATTATCGAATCGGTGGAGTTGCTTGGCCCGATCGGCTGAGAAAGAGAGTCGCCGAGCCCGTCTTTCCGTTGGTGGAATGGATTGCCGGATCAAGTCCGGCAATGACGGTTAGGGCTGGTGCATTCGTTCCGACCGCTCCCGTCATCACCGGGCTCGACCCGGTGATCCATTCCGCTGTCGTGGCGACGTAGACTGCGGGACTGGGGAAACGACGCTTCAACTGCGCCGAGGAAGCCCCAAATCCCCTAGCGCCGGCCGATAGGCGAGAAGCCGGCGGTGGCGATGAGGTCGTGCTCGGTGGAATCCACGACGCGCACGGTGACGATGTCGCCGACCTTCGCCGCCGGCAGGCCCGGCATGTGGACGACGCCGTCGATCTCCGGCGCGTCCCACTGGCTGCGACCGACGGCGCTGTCGGGCGTCACGGCGTCGATCAGCACCTTGATCTGGCGGCCGACCCGGCGTTTGAGACGCTTGGCGGAAATCCGCGCCTGGCGACGCATGAAGCGGTCGTAGCGCTCCTGCTTGACTTCGTCGGGCACCGCGCCGTCCAGCTCGTTGGCCTTCGCGCCGTCGACCGGCTCGTATTTGAAGCAGCCGGCGCGGTCGATCTGCGCTTCCTCCAGCCACTCCAGCAAATGCTCGAAATCGTCCTCCGTCTCGCCGGGAAAGCCGACGATGAAGGTCGAGCGGATGGCGAGGTCGGGGCAGGTGTCGCGCCAGGCGGCGATGCGCTCCAGCACCTTCGCCTGATTGGCGGGCCGCCGCATCGCCTTCAGCACGCCGGGGCTCGAATGCTGGAAGGGAATGTCGAGATAGGGCAGCACGAGGCCTTCCGCCATCAGCGGGATGACGTGGTCGACATGCGGGTAGGGGTAGACGTAGTGGAGGCGTATCCAGGGACCGAGCCCGCCCAGCTCGCGCGTCATGTCGAGGAAGCGCGCCGCGACCTGCCGGCCCTTCCACGGGCTTTCGGCGTATTTGATGTCGACGCCGTAGGCCGAGGTGTCCTGCGAAATGACGAGGATCTCCTTGACCCCGGCATCGGCGAGCCGCTCCGCCTCGGTGAGCACGTGGTGCACGGGCCGGCTCTTCAGGTCGCCGCGCAGCGAGGGGATGATGCAGAAGGTGCAGCGGTTGTTGCAGCCCTCGGAAATCTTCAGATAGGCGTAGTGGCGCGGGGTGAGCCGCAGGCCTTCCGGCGGCACGAGATCGACATAGGGATCGTGGACGGGCGGCACCGCCTCGTGGACGGCGGAGACCACGGCTTCGTATTGCTGCGGGCCGGTGACGGCGAGCACGCTCGGGTGCGCGGCGCGGATCGCCTCGGCGTCCTTGCCCATGCAGCCGGTGACGATGACGCGGCCGTTCTCGTTCAGCGCCTCGCCGATGGTGTCGAGGGATTCCGCCTTGGCCGAATCGAGGAAGCCACAGGTGTTGACGATGACGACGTCGGCGCCGTCATAGGTCGGCGAGATCGCGTAGCCCTGCGACTTCAGCTTGGTCAGGATGCGCTCGGAATCGACCAGCGCCTTCGGGCAGCCGAGGCTGACGATGCCGACGGTCGGCGACTGTCTGGACAATTGGGAACCTCGCTGCATGCCGCGCCGGTGCGCGGGTTGCGCGCGGTGTTTATCGCGCAACCCGCCGGGGCGGCAAGCGAGGTCTTCAGCTTTTCTTCTTCTCGGGCAGGCCCTTGCGGTCGGTTTCCGCAAGTTCCTCGAGCTCCTTCGCGGTCATCGACTCGGACATTCCGCGCGAGGCGCCTTTGAGCTCGGACGTCCTCGGGTCGCCGCGCGTGGCGCTGAGCGCGGCGCC
>JBFWXZ010000260.1:0-3657 GCA_050186955.1 Flavobacteriaceae bacterium | reverse complement strand
TATCGCCCATGCACCACCGGGCGACGAGGAAATGGCCCAGTTCGTGGAAGACAACGACGATGGTGAGGACGAACAGGAACGGGATGAGATACCCCGCGAACGAGCCCGCCATGCCGGTCAGCGAACCGAGAAAATCCATTCATCGCTCCCAATGATGTGCGAAAGGCACCTAAGAGTCCCCCAGGCGGGCGATACGCTCGAACGCCATCGACCTCGCCGCGGAATCGACCGCCATCGCATCCTCGATGGACGCGATCGGCGCAGCCGCGCGCGACAGATACCGGTCGAGCGTGTCGGACACCACCCCTGCAATGTCGAGAAAGCCTATCTTTCTTGACAGGAATGCGGCAACCGCCACCTCGTTGGCGCCGTTCAGCGCCGCGGTGGCGGCGTCGCCCGCCTCCAGCGCGCCGAGCGCCAGATCGAGCGCCGGGAAGCGCTGGCGGTCCGGCTCCTCGAAATGCAGCGTGCCGAGCGAGGCGAGATCGAGCGGCTTGACGGCGGTCTCGATCCGCTCGGGATAGCCGAGCGCATAGGAGATGGGCCCGCGCATGTCCGGCGATCCCATCTGCGCGATGACCGAGCCGTCGACATAGGCGACCAGCGCGTGGACGATGGATTGCGGCTGGATCAGCACGCCGAGCTTGGCGGCGGGAAGCGCGAACAGATGATGCGCCTCGATGAGCTCCAGCCCCTTGTTCATCAGCGTCGCGGAATCGATGGTCACCTTCGCGCCCATCGACCAGGTCGGATGGTTCAGCGCGTCCTCCGGCGTCGCGCCGGCGAGCCGCGCCGCGTGCCAGGTGCGGAAAGGCCCGCCCGACGCCGTCAGGATGACCTGACGGATGCGGTCCGGATCGCTGCCGTCGAGCGACTGGAAGACCGCGCTGTGCTCGGAATCGACGGGAAGGATGCGCGCCCCGTGCGCCGCCGCCTCGCGCATGAACAGCGTTCCCGCGGCGACCAGGCACTCCTTGTTGGCGAGCGCCACCGTGGCGCCGCGCCGCGCCGCCGCCAGCGTCGGCCGCAGCCCGGCCGACCCGACGATGCCGCCGACGACGAGATCGGCCTCGCGCTCCGCCGCCTCGACGACCGCCGTCGCCCCGCCGCCGCATTCGATGCCGCTGCCCGACAGCGCCGCCTTCAGCGCATCGTGGAGCGAGGGCTCGGCGATCGCCGCGAAGCGGGCCTTCGACGCGATGGCGGCGCGCGCCAGGCCCTGCACGTCGCGGCCCGCCGCAACCGCCTCGACACGGAAGCGCGCCGGATGGGCGGCGATCACGTCCAGCGTGCTGACGCCGATGGAGCCGGTCACGCCGAGGATGCTGACCGAGCGGACGGCGCCGGCGGCCGGCGCGCTGGCGCGCAGGGGCGTCGGCACGCTCACCAGATCATCAGCCCGGCTGCCGGGGCCTGCCCGCCGCTGCGCAGCAGGCCGATGCAGAGCGCGATCACCGCCGCCGCGCCGAGCCCGTCGATCCGGTCCATGACGCCGCCATGGCCGGGAATGATGTTGCTCGCATCCTTCACGCCGAAGCGCCGCTTGACGGCGCTTTCGGCGAAGTCGCCGGCCTGCGAGGCGACCGCGAGGACGGCGCCGAGGACGGCCAGCGGCAGCATGGCGAGCCCGCCCGCCCGCGCCACCAAGGCGCCGGCGACCGCCGCCGCGAGCGTGCCGCCGATCAG
Source organism: Flavobacteriaceae bacterium (assembly GCA_050186955.1). Lineage (GTDB taxonomy): Bacteria > Pseudomonadota > Alphaproteobacteria > Rhizobiales > Tepidamorphaceae > JACKJP01. The sequence continues at coordinate 1,971 of JBFWXZ010000260.1, read as the reverse complement.
CCCCGCCCAGGTCTTCTTGGGCGATACCGCCGGCCAGATCTTCGGCCCGCCGATGGCGCGCCCCGAGAAATAGGCGAAGATGTCCGTCGCCCAGACGATGGCGACCAGCCAGGCGGTGGCGATGAGGCCCGCCTCCCCCTCGCGCAGCGCGATGAAGGCGATCATCGGCAGCGCGGCATAGAGCGCGCCGCCCGCGGCCCAGGCCCAGCGCGGCCAGCCGAACCCCGCCGCGACGCCCGCCGCCATGAAGGCGCAGATGCCGGCGGCGGTGAGGTCGCCGGCGAGCGCGTACCAGGCGGCGATGACCAGACCCGCCCAGACGGCGGCCTGCATGAGCTGGCGCGGCCGCATGCCGACGATGCGCATCCACTCCCAGACGACGATCGCCGCCGCCGCGAGCGCCAGCAGCGCGTAGGCCGGCCCGCCGAACCAGACGGCGGCGATGACGACCGGCGCCAGCGCCAGCGCCGAAACCACCCGCACCGTGAGGTCGCTTCCCGGCTTCGCGGCGGCGTCGGCCATGTCAGGAACCGGTTCGCGCGACGACGCCGCCGAACCGGCGGTCGCGTCCGGCGAACTCGCTGATCGCGTCTTCCAGATGCTCGCGGGCGAAGTCCGGCCACAGCACCGGCACGAAGACCAGCTCGGAATAGGCTCCCTGCCAGAGCAGGAAGTTGGAGAGCCGCTGCTCGCCGCTGGTGCGCAGGATGACGTCGGGATCGGGGACGCCCGCCGTGTCGAGCCCGGCGGAGAACGCCGCCTCGTCGATGTCGTCCGGCCCGATCTCGCCGGCTGCGACCCGCGCCGCCAGCGCCCGCGCCGCGCGCACGATCTCGCCGCGCGATCCGTAGTTGAAGGCGATGTTGAGATTGAGCTTGGCGTTGCCGGCGGTCAGCCGCTCGGCCTCGTCGATGATCGAGCAGATGTCGGCGTCGACGCCGTCGCGCGCGCCGATCACCTTGATGCGCACGCCGGCCTCGTGCAGGCGCGCTAGATCGGTGCGGATGAAGCGCCGCAGCAGGCCGAACAGATCGGCGATCTCGGCCTTGGGGCGAGACCAGTTCTCGGAGCTGAAGCTGTAGAGCGTGAGATATTCGATGCCGAGCTCGCCGGCGGCGCGAACGACGCGGCGGACCGCCTCGACGCCAGCACGGTGCCCCTCGCCGCGCGGCAGGCCGCGCTGGGCGGCCCAGCGGCCGTTTCCGTCCATGATGATGGCGACGTGCCGAAGCATCACTGTCCCTTGCCGCGACCGGGAACCGGCGTCCTAGACCTGGACGATCTCCGCTTCCTTCTGCGCCAGCGTCTGGTCCACTTCGCCGACCAGCCGGTCCGTCAGTTTCTGGACCTCGTCGGCGAGATGGCGCCCCTCGTCTTCACCCAGATGCTTATCCTTTTCAAGGCGCTTGATCTGCTCCAGCCCGTCGCGGCGCACATGGCGGATCGCGACACGGGCCTGTTCGGCATATTTATGGGCGACTTTGACCAATTCCTGGCGGCGCTCGGCGTTGAGCTCGGGGATCGGAATGCGCAGCAGCTGGCCGTCGACCGCCGGGTTGAGGCCGAGATTCGATTCGCGGATCGCCTTGTCGACGGCATTGACCATCCCGCGATCCCAGACCTGCACGGAAATCATCCGCGGCTCCGGCACGCTGACGGTGCCGACCTGGTTGATCGGCATCTGGGAGCCATAGGCCTCGACCGTGATCGGATCGAGAAGGCTGGCCGAGGCGCGGCCGGTGCGCAGCCCGCCGAATTCCTGCTTGAGGACGTTTATCGCCCCCTGCATGCGCCGTTCGAGGTCGGCAAGATTGACCGTGTCGCCCGAGCTGCTCATCGCTTTCCTCCCGGCATTCCTGTCTTTGTGAACGGGCCCGGCCGCTGCCGCCGGGCCTCGGGGTTTCTCAGCCTGCGACGATGGTCGCGACCCCCTCGCCGGCAAGCACCCTGTAGAGGGCCCCGTGATCGTGA
>JBFWXZ010000259.1:0-3703 GCA_050186955.1 Flavobacteriaceae bacterium | reverse complement strand
GCGAGATGCATGTCTGGTCCTCGCCCCCGCACCCGAGCGAGACCCAGCACATGGTCGCCCACGCGCTTGCCGTCACCGCCAGCCACGTGACGGTCGAGGTGCGCCGCATGGGCGGCGGCTTCGGCGGCAAGGAGACCCAGGCCAACATCTGCGCGGTGATCGCCGCGCTCGCCGCCCGCCGCACGGGCCGGCCCTGCAAGCTGCGCCCCGACCGCGACGAGGACATGCTGGCGACCGGCAAGCGCCACGACATGCTGGTCGACTATCGCGCCGGCTTCGACGGCGAGGGGCGGGTAACCGGTGTTGAACTCGTCTATTCGGCGCGCTGCGGCCATTCGGCCGATCTCTCGGGCCCGGTCACCGACCGCGCCCTGTTCCACTGCGACAACGCCTATTTCTACCCGGCGGTGACGGCGCGCTCCGAGCCGCTGTTCACCAACACCGTCTCCAACACCGCGTTCCGCGGCTTCGGCGGCCCGCAGGGCATGCTCGGCGCCGAGCGGCTGATGGACGAGATCGCTTTCGCCACCGGCCGCGATCCGCTCGACGTGCGTCTCGCCAATCTCTACGGCGAGGGCCGCGACATCACGCCCTACCACCAGCAGGTGCGCGACAATATCGCGCCGCGCCTCATCGCCGAGCTTGCCGAAAGCTGCGACTACCACGCCCGCCGCGCCGCGCTGAAGGATTGGAACGCGGCGAGCCCGGTCCTCAGGCGCGGCCTCGCGCTGACGCCGCTCAAGTTCGGCATCTCCTTCACCGCCACCCAGTTCAACCAGGCCGGCGCGCTGCTGCACATCTACACCGACGGTTCGATCCACCTGAACCACGGCGGCACCGAGATGGGGCAGGGCCTGTTCCGCAAGGTCTCGCAGGTCGTCGCCGAGGCGTTCCAGGTGCCGCTGGAGCAGATACGGGTCACCGCGACGACCACCGGCAAGGTGCCCAACACCTCGGCGACCGCCGCCTCGTCGGGCTCCGACCTCAACGGCATGGCGGCGCTCGACGCGGCGCGGCAGATCAAGCGGCGACTGGTCGACTTCGCCTGCGAGAGCCGGTCGCTGAAACCCGACCAGATCGCCTTCCTGCCCGGCCGGGTCCGCCTCGGCAACGAGGAGATCGCCTTCGCCGACTTCATCCGCGAGGCCTATATGGCCCGCGTCCAGCTCTCCGCCGCCGGCTTCTACAAGACGCCGGAGATCCACTGGGACCGCGAGGCCGGCCGCGGCATGCCCTTCTATTATTTCGCCTATGGCGCGGCGGCGAGCGAGGTCACCGTCGACACGCTGACCGGCGAATACCGGGTCGACCGCGTGGACATCCTCCACGACGCCGGCCGCTCGCTCAATCCGGCGATCGACCTCGGGCAGATCGAGGGCGGCTTCATCCAGGGCATGGGCTGGCTGACCACCGAGGAGCTGTGGTGGGACGGCGAGGGGCGCCTGCGCACCCACGCGCCCTCCACCTACAAGATCCCGCTCGCCTCCGACGTGCCGCCAATCTTCAACGTCGCCATCGCCGAATGGGCCGAGGCGCAGCCCGAGACGATCCACCGGTCGAAGGCCGTCGGCGAGCCGCCGCTGATGCTCGCCATCTCGGTGCTGCACGCGTTCTCCGACGCGGTGGCGAGCGTCGCCGGCCATACGGTCTGTCCGCGGCTTGACGCGCCGGCGACGCCCGAGCGCGTGCTCGACGCGGTCGAGCGCATGCGGGCCGCCGCCCGAGACCGGAAGGAGCGATGAAAAGCCTGTCCGACTGGCTTTCGGCGCGGCTCGCCCGCGGCATTCCCGTGGCGTTGATCGAGATCGTCGAGGCGGCGGGCTCGACGCCGCGCGACGCCGGCGCGACGATGCTGGCCGATGGCGACTCCATCGCCGGCACCATCGGCGGCGGCCGCGTCGAATGGCTCGCCGTGGAGGCGGCGCGAACGCTTCTCGCCGGCGGCGAGGCCGATGGCGAGATCGACGTCGCGCTCGGACCGCAGACGAGCCAGTGCTGCGGCGGGCGGGTGCGCATCCGCCTCTCCCGCGCCGATAGCGACCTCGCCCAGCGCCTCGCCGAGAGCGAACGCTGCGCCGGCGCCGCCCGCGATCCCGTCTATGTCTTCGGCGCCGGCAATGTCGGGCTCGCCCTCTGCCGGGCGCTGGCGCTGCTGCCCGTGCGCGTCACCCTCGCCGACACCAGGCCGGGCATGGTCGAGGCCGCGATGGCCGATCTCGGCGAATCGACCGACGTCGTGCTGGCCCGCGAGCCCGAGCGTCTCGTCGCCTTGGCGCCCGCCGGCGCCGCCTTCGTCGTCACCACCCATGACCACGCCCTCGATTTCGCGATCACCGAGGCCGCGCTGTCGCGGCCCGACGCTGCCTATGTCGGCCTCATCGGCTCGGCGACCAAGAAAGCCCGTTTCGCAAGCTATTTCCGCGGCGAGGGCGGGGCCGAGGAGACGCTTTCCCGCCTCGTGTGCCCCATCGGCGGAGCCGCCGTCGACGACAAGCGGCCGGAGGTCATCGCGGCGATGACCGCGGCCGAGCTATTGACCTTCATCGGCGCAAGCCGGAATCTGGCGAAAAATGGGGGAAACGTCCCGGCGGGGGCGCGGCAGCGAGGGGGACGATCGCCGGGATGAAAGCGCCGGTACCGCGGCTTGAGCTGAAGGGTGTGACCAAGCGCTTCCCGGGCGTTCTGGCCAATGACGACGTTTCGCTGAAGGTCGGCCCCGGCGAGATCCACGCGCTGCTCGGCGAGAACGGCGCCGGCAAGTCGACCCTGGTCAAGATCATCTACGGCGTGCTCAAGGCCGATGCCGGCGAGATGTTCTGGAACGGCACGCCGGCCGCCGTCGCCAGCCCGCGCGCGGCGCGCCAGCTCGGCATCGGCATGGTCTTCCAGCACTTCTCCCTCTTCGAGGCGATGACGGTGATGGAGAACATCGCGCTCGGCCTCGACGAGGCGGTGCCGCGCCGCCGGCTCGAGCGGCGCATCCGCGACATCCTCGAAACCTACCACCTGCCGCTCGATCCCCACCGCCACGTCCATACGCTGTCGGTCGGCGAGCGCCAGCGCATCGAGATCGTCCGCAGCCTGCTCGGCAGCCCGAAGCTGCTGATCATGGACGAGCCGACCTCGGTGCTGACCCCGCAGGAGGTCGAGCGGCTGTTCGAGACGCTGCGCCGGCTCGCCGCCGAGGGCTGCTCGATCCTCTACATCTCCCACAAGCTGCAGGAGATTAAGGAGCTTTGCTCGCGCGCCACCATCCTGCGCGGCGGCCGCAATGTCGGCGAATGCGTGCCCGCCAAGGTCTCCACCCGCGAGATGGCCGAGAAGATGATCGGCGGCGAGCTGCGCGACGTCACCGGCCGCGAGGGCGCGGCTTCCGGCAAGACCAGCTTCAGCGTCTCCGGCCTCAACGTGCCGGCGCCGAGCGCCTTTGCCACCTCGCTGAAGGAGATTTCCTTCTCCGTCGCCGCCGGCGAGATCCTCGGTATCGCCGGAGTCGCCGGCAACGGCCAGAACGAGCTTCTCGCCGCCCTCGACGGCGAGACGACCGATGTCGGCGGCACGGCGGTGCGCATCGGCGAGACGCCGGCCGGCCGGCTCGACGCCGGCGAGCGGCGCAAGCTCGGCCTCTGCGCCGTCCCCGAGGAACGCAACGGCCACGGCGCGGTCTCCGACTTCCCGCTCTGGGAGAACGTCGTGCTGACCG
>JBFWXZ010000258.1:0-3755 GCA_050186955.1 Flavobacteriaceae bacterium | reverse complement strand
CGGACGGCCGGGACGGGTTTGAGCCAGTGCGGTCGAGAGAGCGCTGCGCGGCTCGCTCCTGTCCAGCTCTCCCGAGGGTCCTTCCATGTCCATCATTTCTGCATCCACTCCGGCTCCCGTCACCGCGCCGCTTCCGCACGCCTTTCCGCCCGATGCCTCGGCCGACGTCGTCGCCGCGGCCGGGCTCCTGCTTCCCCATCTCGAACGTGGCGAGCGCATCGACGCCGCGATGCTGCGCTCCGCGATGGAGGCGGCCTTCGACGCCTCCGATGCGTCAGGCGCCTGGGACTGGAAGACGGCCTACGACGCCTGCGAGGCGGCCACCGTCCTCATGCTGCGCAAATACGGAAAGGCGCTGTTCCGCAAAGCCGCTTCTCCGGATGCGCGGCTTTCCGCCATGTCCAGGATCGCCGCGTTGCTGCCGACGCATACCCGCCGGTCCGAAGAGGCGCAGGCCTATCAGCAGTTTTCGACCCCGATCCCGCTCGGCCTGGTGGCGATGACGGCGGCCGCCATTACCCCGGCCGATCGCGTGCTGGAGCCTTCGGCCGGCACCGGGCTCCTCGCCATCCTGGCCGAGATCGCCGGAGGGTCGCTCATCCTCAACGAGCTGGCCGAGATGCGCGCTGGCCTTCTCTCATCCCTCTTTCCGGTCAATTCCGTCGCCCGCTTCGATGCCGCGCAGATCCACGATCACCTCGACGTGGAGGCGGTGCCGTCGGTCGTGCTGATGAACCCGCCATTCTCGGCCATGGCCCATGTCGAGGGGCGCGTGGCTGACGCCGCATGGCGCCATGTCGCCTCGGCGCTGGCGCGGCTCGCGCCCGGCGGGCGCCTGGTGACGATCACCGGCGCCAATTTCGCCTCCGACAATCCGGCCTGGACCGCTGCCTTCGCCCGGCTGCAGGAGCGCGGCCGCGTGGTCTTCTCCGCGGCGATCGACGGCTCGGTCTACGCCAAGCACGGCACGACCTTCCCGACGCGGCTCACCGTCATCGACAAGCTGCCGGCCGACGATCCCGCCGCGTTTCCGACCGCGCCCGGCGTCGCCCCCGATGCCGCCACGCTCATGGCATGGGTCGGCGCGCAGGTTCCGGCGCGGATGCCGGTCGCGCTGCCGGCCGCTCCGGTCATTTCATCCGCCGCCACGATGCCCCGCACCGTGCGCGGCTATGTCGGCCGCTCCGCCATGGCCGCTCCGCCGGCCACGCTCTCCGAGCCGGACGGCGTCGAACTCACCTATGAGACGGTAGATTGGCGGCCTGCCGAAGGCGGCCACATCACCGACGCCATCTATGAGGAATACGGACTTCAGGCGATCCGTATTCCCGGCTCTACGGCGCATCCGACCCAGCTCGTCCAGTCGGCCGCCATGGCGAGCGTTGCCCCGCCGAGGCCGAGCTACCGGCCGCGCCTGCCGGGCAACGTCCTCGACCTGCTGTCCGATGCGCAACTCGAGACCGTGATCTATGCGGGCGAGGCCCATTCCGATCATCTCGTCGGCGCCTGGACGCTTGACGACACCTTCGATGTCGTGACCGCGGCGCCGGAGGACGCCGCGAGCGCCGTCCGCTTCCGGCAGGGCTTCATGATCGGCGACGGCACCGGGGTCGGCAAGGGCCGCGAGTCCGCCGCCATCATCCTCGACAACTGGCTGCAAGGCCGTCGCAAGGCTGTGTGGATCTCGAAATCGGACAAGCTGATCGAGGACGCCCAGCGCGACTGGTCGGCGCTCGGCATGGAGCGCCTGCTGGTGACGCCGCTGTCGCGCTTCCCACAGGGCAAGCCGATCACGCTGACGGAAGGCGTCCTATTTACGACCTATGCCACGCTACGCTCCGACGACCGCGGCGAGAAGGTTTCGCGCGTCCGGCAGATCGTCGAATGGTTGGGCTCCGATTTCGACGGAGCGATCATTTTCGACGAGGCGCACGCGATGCAGAACGCCGTCGGGGCCAAGGGTGAACGTGGCGACGTCGCCGCCTCGCAGCAGGGCCGCGCCGGGCTGCGCCTCCAGCATGCGTTGCCTGCCGCCCGGATCGTCTACGTCTCGGCGACCGGCGCCACCACGGTCCACAACCTCGCCTACGCCCAACGTCTCGGCCTCTGGGGCGGCGAGAACTTTCCCTTCGCCACGCGGGCCGAGTTCGTCGAGGCGATCGAGGCCGGCGGCGTCGCGGCCATGGAGGTGTTGGCCCGCGACCTTCGTGCGCTCGGCTTCTACACCGCCCGTTCGCTATCCTTCGCGGGCGTCGAGTACGAGCTCGTCGAGCACGAACTGACGCCCGAGCAGACCCGCATCTACGACGCCTATGCCGGCGCCTTCGCCATCATCCACAACCATCTCGACGCCGCGATGGAGGCCGCCAACATCACCGGCAGCTCGGGCACGCTGAACCGGCAGGCCAAGTCCGCCGCCCGGTCGGCCTTCGAGAGCGCCAAGCAGCGCTTCTTCGGCCATCTGCTGACCTCGATGAAGACGCCGACGCTGATCCGCTCGATCGGCCGCGACCTGGCGGAGGGGCATGCCGCCGTGGTCCAGATCGTCTCGACCGGCGAGGCGTTGATGGAACGCCGTCTGGCCGAGCTCCCGACGGAGGAGTGGAACGATGTCCGCGTCGACATCACCCCGCGGGAATATGTCCTCGACTATCTCGCTCATTCCTTCCCGGTGCAGCTCTACGAGCCCTTCACGGATTCGGAGGGCAATCTGTCGTCGCGGCCGGTCTATCGGGACGGCCAGCCGGTCGAGAGCCGCGAGGCCGTCGCCCGGCGCGACGAGCTGATCGCGAGGCTCGCCAGCCTGCCGCCGGTTCCCGGCGCGCTCGATCAGCTCGTCCAGCACTTCGGGACGGACGTCGTCGCCGAGGTCACGGGCCGCTCCCGCCGCATCGTCCGCAAGCCGGGCGGCGCGACCTCGCCCGATCGGCTCGTCGTCGAGACGCGCGCCGGCTCGGCCAATCTCGCCGAGACCCAGGCTTTCATGGACGACCAGAAGCGCGCGCTGGTGTTCAGCGACGCCGGTGGCACCGGCCGCAGCTATCACGCCGAGCTCTCGACGCGGAACACGCGGCTGCGCGTCCACTATCTGCTCGAGGCCGGCTGGAAGGCAGACACCGCCATCCAGGGGCTCGGCCGCACGCACCGCACCAACCAGCGCCAGGCGCCGCTGTTCCGGCCGATCTCGACCAATGTGAAGGCCGAGAAACGCTTCCTCTCGACCATAGCCCGGCGCCTCGACACGCTGGGCGCGATCACGCGCGGCCAGCGGCAGACCGGAGGCGCGGGCCTCTTCCGGCCGGAGGACAATCTCGAAAGCCACTACGCGCGTGATGCGCTGCGTCAGCTCTATCTCCTTCTCGTGCGCGGCAAGGTCGAAGGCTGCTCTTTGCAGACCTTCGAGGCGGCCACCGGCCTGAAGCTCGTGGACGCGAGCGGCATCAAGGACGAGCTCCCCGGCATCACCACCTTCCTCAATCGCATGCTCGCCCTCACCATAGAGCTTCAGGGCGTTCTGTTCACCGCCTTCGAGCAGCTCCTCGCCGCGAAAATCGAGGGCGCCATCGCGTCCGGCGCCTATGACGCCGGGCTCGAGACGCTGCGCGCGGAGAGCTTCGTCGTCACGGATCGCCGGACGATCTACACCCATCCGCGCACCGGCGCGGAAACCCGGCTGCTGACGATCACCGAGCGCAGGCGCAACCGCCCGGTCACGCTCGCCGAGGCGCTCGGGCACCTCGGCGATGCGCGCGCGA
>JBFWXZ010000257.1:0-3776 GCA_050186955.1 Flavobacteriaceae bacterium | reverse complement strand
GCTGTTCGAGTAGGAATCCCGGCCCCCGCCCTCTCCGCTCCCCCCGGAGAGACGGGTCCGGTGGCGCAAGCCGGCCGGCGGCTCCCCGCCGCTATCCGCAGGCCGTCGGCCGGCGGCGCCTTCCACTAAACCCTCTCGGACGGCGGGCCTTGCCCCGGCCACAAGGCCCGCGCGATAAGCGGGGCATGGCGGACAGGGGACTGGCGATTCGCTGGAGAGGCGGACCCGAGGCGGCGCTCGCCGCCGCCGGCTCGGTCAACATCGCCGGCGTCGACGAGGCGGGCCGCGGGCCGCTGGCCGGCCCCGTGGTCACCGCGGCGGTGGTGTTCCGCGGCCGGGTGCCGCGCGGCATCGACGATTCCAAGAAACTCACCGCGAGCCGGCGCGAGGAGCTGTTCGAGGCGATCCACGCGGCCGCCGACGTCTCGGTCGCAATGGCGCCGCCGGCGACCATCGACCGGCTGAACATCCGCGGCGCGACGCTCTTCGCCATGGCACGGGCCATCGCCGGCTTGGAGCGCGCGCCCTGCCACGTGCTGGTCGACGGCCGCGACACGCCGCCGGGCGCCTGGCCGATGAGCGCGGTCGTCGGCGGCGACGGGCTGTCGCTGTCGATCGGCGCCGCCTCCATCGTCGCCAAGGTGACGCGCGACCGCATCATGCAGGCGCTCGACAGGCGCTTCCCGGTCTACGGCTTCGCCGTCCACAAGGGCTACGCGACGGCGATGCACCGCGAGGCGATACGCCGCCACGGCCCCTGCCCGCACCACCGCATGAGCTTCGCGCCCTGCGCGGGGGAAGCGCCGGATACGGATTGTTAAAGTTAACGCGGCAGTCTCGCGGGGTAATCGCGTATCAGTATCCAGCGTAGAGTGCCGTGTCAGTCATGCGTAACCGATCCGCCGCCGCCAGGCCGGCAGCCCATCCCCTCGAAGAGCATCTGGACAGGATCATCGTCGGCGACTGCGTCGCCTCGATGGAGCGCATCCCGGCGGGCAGCGTCGATGCCGTCTTCGCCGACCCGCCCTATTTCCTGCAGCTCGAGCAGCAGCTCTACCGGCCGGACAATTCCCGCGTCGACGCGGTCGACGACGACTGGGACAAGTTCAGCGACTTCGAGGCCTACGACGCCTTCACCCGCGCCTGGCTGATGGCGGCGCGGCGCGTCCTCAAGCCCGACGGCGCGCTGTGGGTCATCGGCTCCTACCACAACATCTTCCGCGTCGGGGCGATCCTCCAGGACCTCGGCTTCTGGGTGCTCAACGACGTCATCTGGCGCAAGACCAACCCGATGCCGAACTTCCGCGGCAAGCGGCTGACCAATGCCCACGAGACGCTGATCTGGGCCTCGCGCTCGGCGGAAGCGCGCTACACCTTCAACTACGACGCCATGAAGACGTTCAACGACGACGTCCAGATGCGCTCCGACTGGCTGATCCCGATCTGCACCGGCGCCGAGCGCCTCAAGGACGCCGACGGGCGCAAGGTGCACCCGACACAGAAGCCCGAGCAGCTCCTGCATCGCGTGCTGATGATGTCGACCGGGCCCGGCGACGTGATCCTCGACCCATTCTTCGGCTCCGGCACCACCGGCGCGGCGGCGCGCCGGCTCGGCCGCCGCTTCATCGGGCTGGAGCGCGACACCGACTACGCGGCCGCCGCCCGGGCGCGCATCGACGCGGTCGAGCCGGTCGACCCGAAGGCGCTCGCCGTGAGCACCGGCAAGCGCGCCGAGCCGCGCATCCCCTTCGGCGCGATCCTCGAGCGCGGGCTGGTGCGGCCCGGCGAGGTGCTGACCGATTCCCGAGGGCGGCGGGCCGCCATGGTGCGCCTCGACGGCTCGCTGGAAAGCGGCGGCGTCACCGGCTCGATCCACAAGATCGGCGCCCATATCCAGGGGCTCGAGGCCTGCAACGGCTGGACCTTCTGGCACATCGAGCGCGACGGCGCGCGGGCGCCCATCGACGCGCTGCGCCAGCAGCTTCGCGCCGAGATGGCGGGAATTTCGGCCTGAATCTCGAAACCTAGCGCTTCAACGGCCTTCCGAGGCCGTGCGAAAGCGCCTTGAGCATCACGGTCGGCAGGCCGGCGGCGGCGATGTCGCCGAGCGGCTGCCACCAGTGGCCGGCGGGCGCGGCTGCGTCGAGCTCGGCGCGGTGGACCGTCAGCTCCAGCGCGAAATGGGTGAAGACGTGGCGCACCGTGCCCGGCAGCGCGCGCCATTCGCCCGCCAGCGGCGGCGGTCCCGCGGCGGCGCCGGCCGCCCAGTCGCTGCCCGGCAGCTCGCTCATGCCACCGAGCATGCCCTTCTCCGGCCGCCGGCGCAGCAGCACCCGCCCTTGCGAATCGAGCGCGCATTGACGCTGCCCCGGCGCTCGGGGCGCGGCTTCCTCGCCGCCTTGACGGGATAGTCCTCGGGATTGCCGGCCGCATGCGCCGCGCAGTCCCCGTTCAACGGGCATAGCGCACAGGCGGGCCTTCGCGGCGTGCACACGGTGGCGCCGAGATCCATCAGCGCCTGCGCCATGTCGCCGGAACGCGGATGCAGGAAGGACTGGGCGAGCGCCGTCAGCCCCGGCTTGGCGGCGGGCAGCGGGTCGGCGACCGCGAAGAATCGCGCGGTCACGCGCTCGACATTGCCGTCGAGCGGCACCACCGGCGCGTCGAAGGCGATCGCCGCGATGGCCGCCGCCGTATAGGCGCCGATGCCGGGAAGCGCCTGCAATCCCTCCACAGTTCCGGGAAAGCGGCCGCCATGAGCTTCCGCCACGACGCGGGCGCAGGCATGCAGGTTGCGGGCCCGGGCGTAGTAGCCAAGCCCGGCCCACTCGGCGAGCACCGCCTCGAGCGGCGCGGCGGCGAGCGCGCGCACGTCCGGCCAGCGCGCCATGAAGGCCGAGAAACGCGGCCCGACCGTCGCCACCGTCGTCTGCTGCAGCATGATCTCCGACAGCCAGACCGCATAGGGGTCGGCGCGCTCGCCCGGCGGCGCCCGCCAGGGCAGGCGGCGGCGATGCCGGTCGTACCAGGCGATCAGCGCGCCGGTATCGGGCGCGGCGCGATCTTCGGAGGCGAGACAGGAGGGCATGGGCTGAGGCATAGTGCGGGCATGAGCGGCCAGCAAGACAGCAAGACCGGGATACTGCCCGAGATACCTTCGGCGAAGCCGCCGGAAGCCGGCGGCCGCGTCGGCCCGCTGAAGCGCGTCGGCGCGCTGGTGCCGGGCATCGTCGCCAGCGCCGCGCGGCGGCACGGCTTCGCCGCCGCCGACCTCATCGCCTCGTGGCGCGAGATCGCCGGCGACGACATCGCGGCGCTGTGCCGGCCGCTGCGCATCTCCGGCGGCCCGGCGGCCGGGCGGCGCGGCGCGCGCGGCGAGGGCGGCCGCACGCTGGTGCTGGCGGCGCGGCGCGAGCACGCGCTCGACATCGAATACGCCGCCGACACGATCCGCGAGCGGGTCAACGCCTATCTCGGCGATTCGGCGATCCGCCGCGTCAGCGTCGAGGCGAGCGACGCGGCGCCGGAGAAACCGCGCCAGACGCCGCGGCGGCAACCCGCCCCGGCCGACGAGGAAGGCCTGTCGGAGATCGGCGACGAGGGGCTCAGGCGCTCGCTCGCCCGGCTCAGGGGCGAGATCGCGGCCGAAAGGGACCGCCGCGGCCGCTGAGCGCCATATTTCCGCGCATATCGGCGATTAGTTCCGAATGTGGACAGACATGCGCCTATTGGGCATTTATGGCCCGAATACCCTATATGAAACGATCAGGACGCGG
>JBFWXZ010000256.1:0-3818 GCA_050186955.1 Flavobacteriaceae bacterium | reverse complement strand
CGGACGGCGCGCTGAAATTCGCGCCCGACCTCGCCGACAGCATCGCGAAGGGCGATGCCAACTATCTCTCGGTGCTGGACGAGGCCGACGCCTTCATCGAGCGCCACGGCCTCGACCTGCCGCCCGAGCCCGAGGCCCGCATCTTCGAGCCCGACCCGGAATGCCTGACCCGCCCACTCAGCGAGCTGAACCTCGCCGAGGCCGGCGTCACCGCGATCATCTGGGCGACCGGCTATGCCGTCGACTACGACTGGCTGCAGGTCGACGTCTTCGACGCGAAGGGCAGGCCGCTGCACCAGCGCGGCGTCACCGCCGAGCCGGGCATCTATTTCCTCGGGCTGCCCTGGCAGTCGCGCCGCGGCTCGTCCTTCATCTGGGGCGTGTGGCACGATGCGCGCTACATCGCCGACCAGATCGTCAAGCAGCGCGCCTATCTGGACTATCACCTCGCCGCGCAGCGCCATGGAGCGTCGCAATGACCCATACCCGCATCCGCAAGTTCAACACCGCCGACACCTATCCCGAGCAGAATCTCGACAACGACCTCTGCCAGGCCGTGGTCACAAGCGGCGGCCGCATCGTCTGGCTGCGCGGTCAGTGCCCGCAGGACCTCGACACCGCGAGGAACATCGAAAGCGGCGATCCGGTCGAGCAGACCCACAAGGTCATGCAGAACATTCGCCAACTCATCGAGGAGGCCGGCGGCCGCATGGAGCATCTCGTCAAGGTGGTGGTCTACATCACCGACATCCGCCACCGCGAGGCCGTCTACCGCACCATGGGGCAATACATCAAAGGCGTGCATCCGGTATCGACCGGCCTCGTCGTGCAGGCGCTGGCGCGGCCAGAATGGCTGGTCGAGATCGACGGCACCGCCGTCATCCCGGATTGACCCCGTGACCTTTTCCCTCGTCGCCCGCTGCGAGAAGACCGGCATGTTCGGCGTTGCCATCTCCTCGTCCTCGCCTGCGGTCGCGGCGCGCTGCTCCTATGCGCGCGCCGGCGTCGGCGCGGTCGCCTCGCAGAACGTCACCGACCCGACGCTCGGGCCGCTGGCGCTCGACCTCATGGAGGAGGGGCTGCCGGCGGCGGAGGCGATGGCGCGCGTCGTCGCCGAGGGCCGGCACATCGAATACCGGCAGGTGCTCTGCGTCGACCGCGAGGGCCGCACGGCGATCCACTCCGGCCCCAACTCCCTCGGCATCTGGACCGATGCGCGCGGCCCGGGCGCCGCCTCGGGCGGGAACCTGCTCGCCAATGACGGGGTGCCGCAAGCCATCGTCGATGCCTTCCTCGGCTCGTCGGGACATATCGGCGACCGCCTGATCGCGGCGCTGCGCGGCGGGCTGGCGGCGGGCGGCGAGGCAGGGCCGGTGCATTCGGCCGGCATCAAGATCGTCGACCGCGTGAGCTGGCCGGTCGCCGACCTGCGCTGCGACTGGACGAACGACTGCCCGATAGAGAACGTCGCCGCGGCCTGGGAGGTCTACAAGCCGCAGCTCGACGCCTATGTCCAGCGCGCCCTTGACCCGCGCCAGGCGCCTTCCTACGGCGTGCCCGGCGATCTCTGAGCGATGACCGATACGCTGGACATTCTCGAACGCCTCGTCGCCTTTCCGACCGTCAGCGCCGACAGCAATCTCGCCCTCATCGATTATGTCGGGGAATTCCTCGCCGCCCGCGGCTTCGATCTCTTCAGGTTCGCCGACGAGACCGGCCTCAAGGCGGGGCTCTTCGCCAGCCTCGGCCCGCGCGACGCGCCCGGCATCATGCTTTCCGGCCACACCGACGTGGTGCCGGTCGAGGGCCAGCCCTGGACGAGGGAGCCGTTCGCGCTGACGCGGGCGGGCGAGCGGGTATTCGGGCGCGGCACCACCGACATGAAGGGGTTCCTCGCCTGCATGCTGTCGGCGGCTGGCCGCGCGGCGGCGCGCGACCTGGCGCAGCCGCTCAAGCTCGCCTTCTCGTGGGACGAGGAGATCGGCTGCATCGGCATACCGCAGATGCTGCCGCATCTCGACGCGGCGGTCGGCAGGCCGGCGCTGTGCATCGTCGGCGAGCCGACATCGATGCAGATCGCGCTGAGCCACAAGGGCAAGGTGGCGCTGCGGGCTGTCTGCACCGGCACCAACGGCCATTCCGCCATGGCGCCGAACTATCTGAACGCCATCCACATTGCCGCCGACTTCATCGGCAGAATGCGCGAGCTGCAAACCCGCCTCGGCCAAACCGGGGTGCGCGAGGAGGGCTACGACATCCCCTATACGACCGTGCATGTCGGAAAGGTCTCGGGCGGCAAGGCGCTGAACATCGTGCCCGAGAAGGCGGTGGTCGATTTCGAGTTCCGCTATCCGGCCTCCGAGGACGCGGCGGCGATCCGCGCGGAAATCGACGCCGCGGCGCGCGAGACGGTCGAGCCGTTGCTGGCGCGGTTTCCCGAAGCCGGGATCGAGATCGGGACGCTCTTCGCCTATCCGGGGCTCGGCATATCGCCCGACGACGACGCGATGACGCTGATGCGGAAGATCGCGCCGCGCGCCGGGCTGACCCGCGTGGGCTACGGCACCGAGGGGGGGTACTTCTCCGGGATGGGCATCCCGACCGTGGTGTGCGGGCCGGGCTCGATGGAGCAGGGGCACAAGCCGGACGAGTTCATCGCGCTGTCCGAGCTCGCCGCCTGCGACGCCATGTGCGACCGGGTGCTGGACCGACTTTGCGGCGCCGCGCCGCGCTGAACCGGGAGTATCGCGTTGAAGAAGACCGTAACGAGCGAAACCGGCGATCAGTCGCCTTCCGACCTGATCTCGCAGAAGATTGGGGGCCTCGGCGACTGGCGCGGCGCGACGCTGGCGCGCATGCGCGACCTCATTCGCGACGCCGACCCCGACATCGTCGAGCAGGTGAAGTGGCGCAAGCCCACCAACCCCGCCGGCGTGCCGGTGTGGGAGCATGACGGCATCGTCTGCACCGGCGAGACCTACAGGGACAAGGTCAAGCTGACCTTTGCCAAGGGCGCGTCGGTGGCCGATCCGGACGGGATCTTCAATTCCAGCCTCGACGGCAACGTCCGCCGCGCCATCGACATCCGCGAGGGCGAGACGGTCGACGCGGAAGCGTTCAAGGCGCTCGTCCGCTCCGCCGTCGGGCTCAACCGGCAGGCCGCCGCCAGGAAGAAGAAAAAGGGCTGAGCGCCGGGCGCCGCTCGAAAACGTCCGTATTTTCATAGCGGTATCGGCAGTGAAGAGCGGGCCGGCGCTTTTCGCGCTCATTCATTCAACTTATCGGTTGACTCAATCTCTGGGCCTCTCTACATTCAACCTCATGGTTGAATCACAGATACAGAGCCAGGAGCTCAACGCCGTCTTCCACGCCCTCGGCGACGCCACGCGCCGGCACATGCTGCATGCGCTGGCCGGCGGCGAGCGCACGGTGAGCGAGCTGGCGGAGCCCTTCGACATGTCGCTGGCCGCCGCCTCCAAGCACGTCAAGGCGCTGGAGAAGGCGGGGCTGATCCGCCGCGAGATCCGCTGGCGCACCCATGTCTGCCGGCTCGAGCCGGCGGCGCTGGCGAGCGCCCATGAATGGCTCGGCTTCTACGAGAAGTTCTGGACGCGGCGCCTCGACGTCCTCGAGGGGCTGCTGCGCGCCGAACGCGACGACGAGCGACCCGCAACAACGAAAAAGGGAGGCGACAAATGAACGACCGCACGAAAATCGACGGCTTCGGCGAGCTGGTCGACACCAACACGCTGAGGATCACCCGCCGCCTGCCGGGGCCGGTCGACCGGGTCTGGGCCTACCTCACCGACAGCGACCTG
>JBFWXZ010000255.1:0-3852 GCA_050186955.1 Flavobacteriaceae bacterium | reverse complement strand
CCTCGTCGACGCCGGCGATGTTGACCGAGCCGGCGGCGGCGAGCGCCGCCTCGGGTCCGCCTCTCCAGCGAATCGCCAGTCCCCTGTCCGCCATGCCCCGCTTATCGCGCGGGCCGTGTGGCCGGGGCAAGGCCCGCCGTCCGAGAGGGTTTAGTGGAAGGCGCCGCCGGCCGACGGCCTGCGGATAGCGGCGGGGAGCCGCCGGCCGGCTTGCGCCACCGGTCCCGTCTCTCCGGGGGGAGCGGAGAGGGCGGGGGCCGGGATTCCTACTCGAACAGCGACAACTGCTTCCTCTCCGGTTTCGGCGGCCTGAACAGATCGGTGCGCAGCGCCGCGCGCTCGCGGTTGAGCTCCAGCCGCTTCACCGCCAGCGCGAAGCGGCCGGCGATCAGCGCCGCCACCGGCCCGGTACCGCGCATGCGGCTGCCGAACTCGCTGACATAGTGGTTGCCGTCGCGCATCTGCGAGACCAGCGACATCACCTTGTCGGCGCGATCGGGGACGTGCTCGGTGAGCCATTCGACGAAGATGTCGCGCACCTCCAGCGGCAGCCTCAGGACGATGTAGCCGGCGCTTTTCGCGCCGGCGTCGCGGGCCGCCTCGAGGATCGTCTCCATCTCCGGGTCGGTCAGCCCCGGCACCACCGGGGCGACGCTGACGCCGGTCGGGATGCCGGCATCCGACAGCGCCCTGATCGCCTCCAGCCGCTTAGCCGGCGTCGAGGCGCGCGGCTCCATCGAGCGGGCGATGCGGCGGTCGAGCGTCGTCACCGATACATGCACTCGCGCCAGTCCGCGCGCCGCCATGTCGGCGAGGATGTCGATGTCGCGCGTCACCAGCGCGTTCTTGGTGACGATGCCGACGGGATGGCCTGAGCGCGCCAGCACCTCCAGCACCGAGCGGGTGATGCGCCGCTCGCGCTCGATCGGCTGGTAGGGGTCGGTATTGGTCCCCATGGCGATGATGCGCGGCTTGTAGGAAGGCGCGGCGAGCTCTTTCTCCAGCAGCCTGGCGGCGTCCGGCTTGGCGAACAGGCGGGTCTCGAAGTCGAGACCGGCGGAGAGGCCGAGAAAGGCGTGCGTCGGCCGCGCGTAGCAGTAGCAGCAGCCGTGCTCGCAGCCGCGATAGGGGTTGATCGAGCGGTCGAAGCCGATGTCGGGCGAGGAATTGCGGGTGATGATGCGCCGCGCCGGCTCGTCGACCACGGTGGTGCGGCGGCGCTCCTCCTCCGCGAGGTTCTCCCAGCCGTCGTCGAACAGGATGCGCGAGACCTGCTCGAACCTGCCCGAGCGGTTCGACACGCTGCCGCGCCCGTTCTGCCTCAGCGCGGTCGGCCGGTGATGCGAGACGATGGATTCGATGCGCGACACGCTGGGCTGGCTCCTGTCCCTCGATGGGAGAATATTCTTATCACCGCCAACGGAACAAAACAAGAACATATTCCTCGGGCGGGACGGAATGATGCGGTGGAGTTGGTGCGCGCCGGCATTCGCGGCTATAAGCAACGCCCATGCTGAGCGTGGTTATCCCGACCCTCGACGCGGCGAAGACGCTGCCGGCCTGCCTGACGGCGCTCTACGAGCCGGCCATCGCCGGCGCGGTGCGCCAGGTCGTCGTCTCCGACGGCGGCTCGTCCGACACCACGCTGGCGGTCGCCGAGAACGCCGGCTGCGACATCCTGCGCGGCGACAGGGGCAGGGGGCGGCAGCTCGCCGCCGGCGCGGAAGCGGCGCGCGCCGACTGGCTGCTCTTCCTGCATGCCGACACGGTGCTCGAGGAGGGCTGGGACGACGAGGCCGTGCGCTTCGCCAACCGTCACGGTCCGGGCGCCGCAGCCGCCTTCCGCTTCGCCCTCGACGACGACGGCTGGCGTCCCGCCCTGCTGGAACGCGCGGTGGCGCTGCGCTCGCGGCTTCTCGCCCTGCCATATGGCGACCAGGCGCTGCTCATCAGCCGCCGCCTCTACGACCGCATCGGCGGTTATGGCGACATGCCGATCATGGAGGATGTCGATATCGTCCGCCGCATCGGCCGGCCCAACCTGCATCACCTGTCGAGCCGCGCCGTGACCAGCGCCGCGCGCTACCGCGACGGCTACGCGGCCCGCGTCCTGCGCAACGCCCGTTGCCTGACGCTCTATCGCCTCGGCGTGCCGCCGGCGAAGATCGCCCGCGTCTACGAGTAGCCGCTTGACCCCGCATCTGGTCATCATGGCCCGCGAGCCCGTCATGGGCGCGGTCAAGACGCGGCTCGCCCGCAAGGTCGGGTCCGCCGAGGCCATGCGCTTCTACCGCGCCAATCTGGCGGCGACGCTGCGGCGCCTCGCCGATCCGCGCTGGCGCCTGGTGCTGGCGCTCTCTCCCGACGCCGCGATCCACCGGCGCGACTGGCCGCGCGGGGTGTGGCGGATGCCTCAGGGGCAAGGCGATCTCGGCGAGCGCATGCAACGCGTCTTCGACCTGCTGCCGCGCGGGCCGGCGATCATCGTCGGTAGCGACATTCCCGGCATCGAGGCGGGCGACATCGCCGACGCCTTCCGCCTGCTCGGCGGCAACGACGCCGTCATCGGTCCCGCGCCCGACGGTGGCTACTGGCTGATCGGGCTGAAGCGCTTTCCCGCCGTGCCCCGCATCTTCGACGGCGTGCGCTGGTCGACGCGGCACGCCCGCGCCGACACGCTTCGCGGCCTCAAGGGCCACCGCGTCGCCTCCGCTGCCGAGCGCGAGGACGTCGACGGCCGCAAGGCGTTCCGGCGCTGGCGGCGCGGGGCGGGCTGAACGCCGTGCTGATCGCCGTCACCGCCTGCCTCGCCATGGCCGCCGCCGCCGCGCTGCTGCTGCATCCGAGGGTGCGCGGGTCGGACTACTGGCGCGCCATGGCGACGCCGCTCGCCTCCATCATCGGCAGCGGCTTCCTCGTCTCGGTGCCGCTGATGCGCGAGCTCGCCGGCAACTGGGCGATAGCGGCGATGGCGCTGTTGCTCGTCCTGACCTGGCTGATC
Source organism: Flavobacteriaceae bacterium (assembly GCA_050186955.1). Taxonomy (GTDB): domain Bacteria; phylum Pseudomonadota; class Alphaproteobacteria; order Rhizobiales; family Tepidamorphaceae; genus JACKJP01. The sequence goes on along the minus strand of JBFWXZ010000255.1, from coordinate 851 downwards.
GGCGCGGCGATCCGCTTCAACATCGCCCATGTCGAGCCGCTGGCCGGCGACGGCCGGGCGCCGAAGGACATCGCGGCGCTCGAATGGCTGTCGCACGCCGTCCTCGCCTTCGCCTATTTCGTCTCCGTCGCCTACTATCTGGTGCTCTTCGCGAGCTTCCTGCTCAAGGGCGCCGGCGTCGACAGCCTGTTCCTCGTCAAGGCGATCGTCACCGTCATTCTCGCCGCCATCGGCGCGCTCGGCTGGCTGCGCGGCTTCCGCGGCGTCGAGCGCGTCGAGATCTACGCCGTCACCCTCAAGCTCGCCGTCATCGCCGGGATGATCGGCGCGCTCCTCGTCTTCGACGCCGGCCGGCTGGCGGGCGGCCTGGCGCTCGCCGACCTCGCGCCGCGCACCGACCTGAAGGGCCTGCAGATGCTGATGGGCCTGCTGATCATCGTGCAGGGCTTCGAGACATCGCGCTTCCTCGGCCAGACCTATTCCGCCGAATTGCGCATCCGCACCATGAAGGCGGCGCAGCTCGCCGCCGGCGCGATCTACCTCGTCTTCATCGCCTGCATGCTGCCGCTCTTCGCCGTCGACGCCGGCAGCGACGGGGTCGCCGCCATCGTCGACATGCTGGGGCCGGTCTCGGCGCTGCTGCCGCCGATCGTCATCGTCGGCGCGCTGGCCAGCCAGTCGAGCGCCGCGATCGCCGATTCCAACGGCGCCGCCGGCCTCATCCACGACATTTCCGGCCGCCGCATCGCGGTCGGCCAGACCTATCCGCTGATCGCCCTGATCGCGGCGCTGGTGACCTGGGAGACCGATGTCTTCGGCCTCATCACCTTCGCCTCGCGCTGCTTCGCGAT
>JBFWXZ010000254.1:0-3920 GCA_050186955.1 Flavobacteriaceae bacterium | reverse complement strand
TCCATGGGCGGCGCCCCTTCCGTTCCAGATGCTTCAGGCCGCGCGAGGGTCTAGCGGCCAATCGCGGCGCTGGCAAGGCGCGGCCACGGCGGCCCGGCGTCAGTCGCCGCCGCTCCCGCCTTCCTCCGGAGCCTCCTCGCGGCGGGCGCGCGACTGCTGCTTGCGGCGCGCCAGGTTCGCCCGGAGGGCGGCGGCGAGCCGTTCGGCGCGCGCATCGCGCCGCGGCTCCGCGTCCACGGCATCCCGAGCGCCCTCTTCCGCCTTCCTGCGATCCATCCCGCGTTCTTCCCGCGCGCCCTGACGCAAGCCGTGTCACGGAGCCCATCATAGGGGCTGCGCGGGGGCCGGTGAAGCCGCAAGGCGGCGCTTGCGCGCGCCACGCCCCTTGTGGCACTTAGTCGCCACCCGGCGACCGCCCAAAAAGCGGCACCGACGGGTTGCAAGCGCGAGACGGCTGGCCTAAACGGTGCGGCGCTTCTCGATGCTGCCGTAGCTCAGTGGTAGAGCACTCCCTTGGTAAGGGAGAGGTCGACAGTTCAATCCTGTCCGGCAGCACCATAAATCCCTCAATGCCCCCGTTCCCCGGTCCGCTTGCGCTCCGCGCCGCCGCCGCGAGGCCTTTTTCGCGGGGCCCACGCGCGCCCGGTGACGAATTTCCGGGAACCTCTCTCGCCCTCCCGCATCCAATCGTGCGTCGCCCCGTCCGGGTCGACCGCTTGAGAGGAATGCGAAATGAAGAAGTTCCTGCCCGCCGCCGGCCTCGCCGCGGCCCTCGCCGGCTCCGCCCTGGCCCTCACCGGCGCCGCCCTCGCCCATGGCCCCGACGACGCGGTCGCCAAGTCGCCGCCCGCGCAGCCCTACCAGCAGGTCAGCAAGCTGGTGAAGCTGCCGGACTTCCTGCCCGGGCTCGGGCAGCTCTTCGTCGACCCGTCGACGCTGCCGGCCGGGCCGTTCCTCGCCTATGACCGGGAAGGCAAGCTGGTCAGCACCATCTACATGATCCCGATCGAGGACCTGAACCCCGATAAACGCTTCGACAACCTCGCCGCGCCGGGCGGCAATGTCGACCACGTCGACGTCTACTACAATGCCGGCCATCCCGGCGTGGAGAAGCCGCACGCCCATGTCGTGCTCTGGCATGTCGCGGACGAAGCGCGGGTGCAGAAGTGATCGACCGGCGTCGCTTCGTGAAGGCGGGGGGCGGCCTGGCCGCCCTCCTGCCGCTCGTCCCGTTCGCCGGGCATGCGGGCGATACCGTCGAGATCGCCATGGCCGGCCGGGACCAGGGCGCCCATGTCTGGTTCGATCCGGCGGGAATCCGCATCGAGCCCGGGCAGACGGTGCGCTGGACCAATCGCGATCCGGGCAACTCGCACACCGCGACGTCCTATCACCCCGACCTCTACGGCCGCCCGCTGCGCATGCCGAAGGCGGCGGCGCCGTTCGATTCCGACCTGCTGCTTCCAGGCGAATCCTTCAGCGTCCAGCTGAGCGTTCCCGGCGTCTACGACTATTACTGCATACCGCACGAGCATGCCGGCATGGTCGGGCGCATCGTCGTCGGCAGCCCCGGCGGGGAGAGCCGGCCCGACGCGGCGGATGGCGGCGACCTGCCGGAGATCGCGCTTGCCGCCTTTCCGCCGGTCGGGGAGATTATGGCCAAGGGCACGGTGCGGCGGAAATGAGCGATCATGGAATCCGGGGAAGCAACGCCATGGAGCACGGATTCGCCGGCAAGCCCGCCTCCGAGGCCCTCGACGATCATGCGCTCGTCGAGCAGGCCCGGCGCGGGAGCGAGGACGCCGTGCGCGTCCTGGTGCGCCGGCACAACCGCCTGCTGTTCCGCCTGGTGCGGGGCTTCGTGCGCGACGACGCCGAAGCCGAGGACATCGTCCAGGAAACCTATGTCCGCGCCTTCACGGGGATCGCGGGCTTTCGCGGCGAGGCGGCGTTTTCGACATGGCTGTCGCGAATCGCCATCAACGAGGCGCTGGGCCGGCGGCGAAAGCGCCGGACGACAGTCGACCTCGACATACTCGAACGCGCCGACGCAACGCCGGACAGGAACAATGTCGTGATGTTTCCCATCGCACCCAACTCTCCCGCGGAACCGGACGCGGAAGCCGCCCGCCAGCAGATCCGCTCGGCGCTGGAGCGCATCGTCGACACGCTGCCCGCCACCTTCCGCACGGTCTTCATCCTGCGCGACATCGAGGGGCTGAACACCGAGGACACGGCGCTCCACCTCGCGATCCGGCCGGAAACGGTGAAGACCCGCCTGCACCGCGCCCGCCGGATGATCCAGGATGCGCTGCGGCGGGAATTCTCGGCGGAGTTCGCCGACCTGTTTCCCTTCGACGGCCAGCGATGCGTCGACATGGCGGAACGGGTCGTGCGCCGGCTGAGGCGGGAATAGACCGCTGCGGCGAATCGTCATCGCAATGCACAAGGCGGTGTCGCGAAGCCTTCATTGGCACTATGTTCGCCCGCCAACGCCGGCGTGTTTCGAGAAAGCGAGCCGCACGAGATGGCCCATGAGACGGCCCATGAGACGGCCCGTGAGACGGCCTTCGACTACAGGGGCGCATTCGCCGACGCGATCGCCTCGCTGCACCTTGAGAACCGCTACCGGATATTCGCCGATATCGAGCGGATCGCCGGGCGTTTCCCGCGCGCGCTGCTGCGCCAGGGCGGCAAGACGCGCGAGATCACCGTTTGGTGCTCCAACGACTATCTCGGCATGGGCCAGCACCCGGCCGTGCTCAACGCCTTCGCCGCCACCGCGCGAGCCTGCGGCGTCGGCGCCGGCGGCACCCGCAACATCTCCGGCACGCACCATCCGGTGGTCACGCTGGAGAACGAGCTCGCCGATCTGCACGGCAAGGAGCGGGCGCTCGTCTTCTCCTCGGGCTTCGTCTCCAACGAGGCGGCGATCTCGACCATCGCCAGGCTGCTGCCCGACTGCCTGATCCTCTCCGACGAGCTGAACCACGCCTCGATGATCGCCGGTGTGCGCCATTCGGGCTGCGAGAAGCGGGTCTTCCTCCACAACGACGTCGCGCATCTGGAGGAGCTCCTCAGGGACGCGGCGCCGGGGCGAGCGAAGCTGATCGTCTTCGAATCCCTCTATTCGATGGACGGCGACGTGGCGCCGATCCATGCCATCTGCGATCTCGCCGAGCGCTACGGCGCGATGACCTATGTCGACGAGGTGCACGCCGTCGGCATGTACGGGCCGCGCGGCGCGGGGATCGCCGAGCGCGACGGGGCGATGGCGCGCATCGACGTGATCGAGGGCACGCTCGCCAAGGCCTATGGCTGCATGGGCGGCTACATCGCCGGCGCGCGCGACGTCGTCGACGCGGTGCGCTCCTACGCGCCGGGCTTCATCTTCACCACCACCATGCCGCCGGCCATCGCGGCCGCCGCGACGGCGGCGATCCGCCACCTCAAGGCCTGCGGCGCGGAACGCGCCGGCCAGCAGCGCCAGGCGCGGCTGACCCGCGAGGCGCTGGAGGCGCGGCGGCTGCCGGTCATGGCCTCGCGGACGCATATCGTGCCGGTCTTGGTCGGCGATCCGGCGCTCGCCAAGGCGGCGAGCGACCGGCTGCTCGACCTGCACGACATCTACATCCAGCCGATCAACTTCCCGACGGTGCCGCGCGGCACCGAGCGGCTGCGCATCACGCCGGGGCCGCTGCACGACGAGGCGATGATCGCGGCGCTGGCCGACGCCATGGCGGAGACGTGGGACGCGCTCTCGATCCCCTTCGCGATCCCCCTCGCGACGCCGGCCGCGCAGGCGGCGGAGTAGCTATTTCCGCCTGACCACCATCGGCGAGAGCAGGCCGATGCCGACGAAGCGCAGCACGTGGTGCAGGCCCACATAGGCCGGATCGAGATGCAGCAGCGCGGCCATG
>JBFWXZ010000253.1:0-3930 GCA_050186955.1 Flavobacteriaceae bacterium | reverse complement strand
AGAGCAGCCGCCCCTTCAGCGACACCTTGCGGCCGTCGAGGATGTCCTCGCCATATTTGCGCGCGACCGCCAGGAAGTAGTGGAACATCCGCCGCTTCAGCGGGCTGGCGTCCTCCATCCTGACCATGGTCAGGGTGAGCAGCGTCTCGTAGATGCGCGGCGGCGCGAAGGCGTAGGTCGTGCCGACCTCGCGCCGGTCCTCGATCACCGTCTCGCGGCTTTCCGGGCAGTTGACGCAGAAGCCGGCCATATAGGCCTGGGCGTAGGAGAAGATGTGGTCGCCGACCCACGCCATCGGCAGATAGGCGATGACCTCCTCGGTCTCGTCGAGCTTGTCGAACTCGTTGCCGACCTCGGCGGCGAAGACCACCGCGCCCTGGGTCAGCACGACGCCCTTCGGCTTGCCGGTGGTGCCCGAGGTGTAGAGCATCACGGCGGTGTCCTCGCCGCCGCCCTTGGCGATCTCCTCAAGCCACACCGCATCGCCGTTCTCGCCGGCGACGGCGGCGCGGCCGATCTCGATCACCGCGTCCATCGAGTGCAGCCCGTCGACGGCGTAGTTCTTCATGCCGCGCGGCTCGTCATAGACGATGTGGCGGATGGCCTTGTTCTTCTCGCGGATCTCCAGAAGCTTGTCGACCTGCTCCTGGTCCTCGACGACGGCGAAGCTGATCTCCGCGTGCTCGACGACGTAGCCCATCTCCTCGGCCACGGAATCCTGGTACATCGGCACCGGGACCGCCCCCAGCGCCTGCGCGGCGGCGAAAGTCCAGTAGAGCCGCGGCCGGTTGTCGCCGACGATCGCGATGCGGTCGCCGCGCTTTACCCCGAGCCCCCGCAGGCCCAGCGCCAGGGCCCGGATCTCGTCGGCCATCTCCGCCCACGTCCATTCGCGCCAGATCCCCAGATCCTTCTCGCGCATGGCCGGCCGCCCCGCGAACTTCTTCGCGTTGCGCAGCAGCAGTTTGGGAAACGTATCGAGACCGCCCGCGGCAGCGTGCGTATCGCTCATGCTCTCCACCCTCTGTTCGCGGTCTTCGCGCCGCTTGTGCCCCGTTTCGTCCGGCGACGCCGGAGAACGGAGGTCCATGCTAGGACGTTTTTTCGACAATGCGAAAAAAATCCCGGTCGCGCCACTGCCGCCTTGACAGACATGGCGCTTCGCGCAATCTATTCCTGCCGAATTTCGTAATTCAAGAGCGGTTTTCAGCTCCGTTTCGGCAATTTTCGCAAATTTCCGTGATTCGCAGGGGTGCCCCCCGGCGGTTTCCCGCTCATTCGCCGTAGGTCATCAGCCCGTCGATATTGACGATCTCGATGCGCTCGCCGATGACCCGGAGCAACCCCTCCTCCTCGAGCATGCGCAGGCTGCGGTTGGCGACCTGCCGCGACACCCCGGCGAGATTGCCGATCTCGACCTGGGTGATCTCCACCGAGTTCGACATGTGCGGGCTGAGCACGGGATTGAAGATCCAGGCGATGGACCGCGCCACCCGCCCGACGGAGTCGAGCATCCGGTCGTTGCCGACGGTGGCGATGAACAGGCCGAGGCGCTCGTTGATCTGCTTGACGAGGTAGCGGTTGAAGGCGGCGCTGTTCTGGAACAGCCAGTGGAAGGTGGCGTTGTTCATCAGCGCGATGCGGGTGTCGCGCAGCGCCATGATGTCGTAGCGCCGCTTCTCGTCCTTGATGATCGAGCCCTCGCCGAACCAGCCGCCGCTGCCGACGCCGGTATAGGTGGTGGTCTTTCCCGCCCGGTTGACCGAGCTCATCTTGACGAGGCCGGTGACGACGCCCGACCAGGCGTCGAACCTGTCGCCGGCGTGGAAGAGATAGGCGCCCTTGGCGAGCGTCCGCTCGCTCATGCCGCGCGCCGCGCGCGCCAGCTCGTCGGCGTCGAGTTCGCCTGCCCACACCGCGATCTCGCGCAGGCGGTCGACGCCGATCTCGTTCATCGCCGCGCCCCGCGGGCGCGGGGCGCCTTGCCGCGATGCCTATTCCGCGGCCTGCGCCCGCACCTCGCCGCCGCGGCGCAACGCCTCGAGCAGGGCCGCCTCGCGCGGGCGGACCCGCTCAACATGCTCGCGACGGATATGGCCATAGCCCCGAATATCCTCTGGGATCGAGGCGAGTTCAACCGCAATGTCGTGCGTCGCCGGCGACAGCCGGTCGACGATCTCGCCGAGCCGCGCCTCGTAGTCGGCGAGCAGCCGGCGCTCCATGCGCCGCTCCCCGGTGCGCCCGAACGGATCGGCCCAGCTGCCGCGCAAGCCCTTCATCGCCGCCAGCAGGCGGAACGCCTTCATCATCCACGGGCCGAAGTTCATCTTCCTCGGCTCGCCGGTCTCGGGATCGGTGCTGGCGAGGATCGGCGGCGCCAGGTGGAACTCGAGGCGCACATTGCCCTCGAACATCGAGGCGATCTTCTTCTCGAAGCCGCCGTCGGTATAGAGGCGGGCCACCTCGTACTCGTCCTTGATCGCCATCAGCTTGAAGAGATAGCGCGCCGCCGCCTCGGTGAGGTCGGTGCGGCCCGGCGTCTTCGCCGCCTCGGCCTCGCGGATGCGGTTGACCGCGGCCAGATAGCGCTCCGCATAGGCGCGGTTCTGGTAACCCGTCAGGAAGTCGACGCGGCGGGCGATCATCTCGTCGAGCGGCTCGACCGCCGGCGCCGGCGCGGCGGGCGCCATCAGCGCTTCCAGCGCCGCCGGGTCGACGACGGCGCGCCGGCCCCATTCGAAGGCCTTGAGATTGGCCTCGACCGCCGCCCCGTTGAGGCGGATCGCCTCCTCGATGGACGATGCCTTGAGCGGGATCAGCCCCTTCTGCCAGGCGATGCCGAGCAGCAGGATGTTGCTGGCGAGCGCGTTGCCGGTGACGGCGAGCGCCGCCGTCGCGGCGTCGATCGCACAGACCGCGTCGTCGCCGACCTCCTGGCGGATCGCCCGCTTGATGCGCTCGGCGGGAAGGTTGATGTCGGCGTTGCGGGTGAACTCGCCGGTCGGCGTCTCGTGGCTGTTGAGCACGACGCCGGTGCGGCCCCTGGTCATCGAGGAAAGCGCCTTCTTCGACCCGGCGACGACGAGGTCGCAGCCGAGCACGAGGTCGGCGCCGCCGGCCGGCACGCGGATCGCGCGGATGTCGGAGGGATCGCGGCCGAGCTTGACGTGCACCATCACCGCGCCGCCCTTCTGGGCAAGGCCCGCCATGTCGATGATGCCGGCCCCCAGCCCCTCGATATGGGCGGCCTGGCCGAGCAGCGCGCCGACGGTGACGACGCCGGTGCCGCCGACGCCGGTGATCAGGATGCCGTAGGTGTGGTCGAGCGGCCGCCGCGCCGGTTCGGGCAGCGCCGCCTGCTTCGCCGAGGCGGCGACCGCCGGCTTCGGCTTGCGCAGGCTGCCGCCATGCACGGTGACGAAGCTCGGGCAGAAGCCGTTCAGGCAGGAATAATCCTTGTTGCAGCTCGACTGGTCGATCTGCCGCTTGCGCCCGAAGGGCGTCTCCAGCGGCTGCACGGCGACGCAGTTCGACTTGACGCCGCAGTCGCCGCAGCCCTCGCAGACCATCTCATTGATGACCACGCGCTTGGCCGGGTCGGGGAAGGCGCCGCGCTTGCGGCGGCGGCGCTTCTCGGCCGCGCAGGTCTGGTCGTAGATCATCACCGTCAGCCCGTCGATCGCCGCGAGATCCTTCTGGACCCGGTCGATCTCGTCGCGGTGATGGATCGTCACGCCCGCCGGGAAGCCCGCTCCGCCGCCGTATTTCTCCGGCTCGTCGCTGACGATGACGATCTTCTTCGCGCCTTCCGCCGCCACCTGGTGGGCGATCTGCGGCACGGTCAGCCCGCCGTCATGCGGCTGGCCGCCGGTCATCGCCACGGCGTCGTTATAGAGGATCTTGTAGGTGATGTTGACGCCGGCCGCGGCC
>JBFWXZ010000252.1:0-4042 GCA_050186955.1 Flavobacteriaceae bacterium | reverse complement strand
AATGTCCTCCCATAGGCCGTTGAGCGACTGGTACTGTCTTTCCCACTCCTCTAACTGCCGGCGCCACTGATTCAGCGTCTCGACGTGATTCGCGATCGTTCTGACCAGGGCCGGCACGTCCGTGACCGGAATCTGTGCGCGGGCGGGCGTCGCAAGCCCGGCGGTCAATGCGGCAGCGATTGCAAGGTGTCTCAGACGCATCCCGGCCTCTTACGGTTGAAGGACGGCAACCAGCGCCGCCTGGAATTCGGCGGAGGACCACTGGTAGCATCCCGACTCTGCGTTCCCGAGGCCGGCCATGTGAAACGCGCCGCCTGCCGAGAAGGTGATGGTGTAGTTGCGACTGCCGCTGGCATCCTGAAACGACGCGTCCAGCGTCCCGGAGGTGATCCCGACGCCCGGCACCCACGTCAGCGCGCTGCTCTGCACGAAGACATGAAGCCGCCCCTTGTACGTGAACTGGGAGAAGTAGCCGCCGGTGTACAAGACGTCGTTGCCGACTCGGGTGAGTTGGCCGCTTCCCCCGACGTCCTTGACGTCGTACTTCGCGCCCGGCTGAAAGCGGATCTCGCTATTTCGACCACCCATGTCGACATCGAGAAGCACGCCAACGCTACCGCCGAACGGCAGGTTGTCTGCGGCGGAGGTCAACAAGGTGATGCCGAGCAACGTGCCGGCCGCTGTGAACCGCCCGCCGGTATTGGGATGCGTCGCGTACGGAACGACGCCGTTGTAGGCTACCAGCGGCGCCGACGTGGTGACGCAGTTGGTCAAGGTAACCGGCGCATAGGGCTCGGCGGACGCGTACGCACCGCCACCCCCGCCGCTGCAGGCGAAATCAAGCGGCTGCGGTGGAACCTTGTAGTAGTAGCCCGGGGGCTCGCTGTTTCCAATGCCATGCGCGATAGCCGCGCGGAACAACTGCATGCCGGCGGCGACGGTCGTCAGGTCCACCGGCAAGGTCGGAACCGTCTGCGGGCTCTGGTTCACCGGATCCGACCCCCCGCTTCCGCCGCCGCAGGCGCCAAGCAGGGTCAGGGCCGTCAATGCCGCCGGTACTGAAAACGTCAGGTGCTTCATAGCTTCTTTCGCTCCTCGAGGAAAATCGGTAGCCACACCGCGGGGTCGTCGCCGTGGGCCTTGCAGATCGCGCGCTGTAGCCGGACCGTCTTCGACTTGCCTGACAGCACCGACAGATCCTCCTCGAAATCGGTCAGATCCAGCTCGCAGATCACCGAGTTGCTACCTTGTTTGACGAGAAATCGCCGGCTCCCCTCCGTAAGTTCAGTGAATGCTGCGAATTCGCCCGGCGTCATGCCGAAGCCCTCGATGTATTCGGCGCGGCTCGCCTGGTTGTTCGGCAGGAAGATCTTGGTCGGCGTCTGCTCGACGATGGTGCGGGCCGCCCGGCTCTTGAGGGCATCGGACGGCGACTGGGTGATCAGACCCAGAAGCGCCTCGCGCTTGCGATCCGTCTTGTACCAGTCGGCGACCAGACCCTCCAGCATCGGATCGTCCAGGGCCTTCCAGCCTTCGTCGATGAACGTGGCGACCCGGCGACCGTCCTTCAGCTGGTCGATCCGGTGACACAGATACATCATCGCCGGCGTGCGGATCTCCGGATCCTCGAGAAAGTAGGTCATGTCGATGCCGTTGATCCGCGCACTCGACAGATCCAGCGTGTCCCGCTCGTTGTCGAAGACCCAGGCAAGTGGCCCGCGCCCCTCGGAGGTGACCACCCAGCGCTTCAGGCGCTCCGCGAGGTTGTTGCCCTCGGGTGGCTCGAGGAACGACATCATGTGCGCCATGCGTTTAAGCCGGAACGTCTGGCGGACCGCCTCATCGATCTCGCTCAGCTCCCGCGCGGTGTGCGAGTTCGCGCCGTCTCGCAGGATCGCCCGCATCAGGCGCTGTACCGCGGCGATGTTCTCCTGCGTCGCCGGCAGGCTGAACGGCGCGAAGCCGGACGCCACGCCCGGGCGCAGCGCGAAGTACTTGCCCCCCATCGCCTTGATCGCAATCTCCGCGCCGCTGTCCTTGTCGAAGTAGGTCACCTGTGTGCCCAGTCGCGTCAGCATCGCCACCAGAAACAGCGTCTGCACCGTCTTGCCCGCGCCGGTCGAGCCGAGCAGGCAGAAGTGGCCGACGTCGGATCGGTGAAACGAGAAGAAGTACGGCGAGCCGTTCGCGGTCCGGAACATCGCAACGGCCGGGCCCCAGTGGTTGCCGGTGGCCTGCCCCGTCGGAAACGAGTGCATGGCGTTCAGGGCGGCCCAGTGGCGCGTGCCCAGCATGCCGGGCCGCGGCCGCTTGCCGAACGCCCCCGGCAACTGGCTCCAGAACGCCGGCTCCAGTTCGATCGTCGCGCGCGAGACCACGCCGCCGCCGGCTGACATCGCCTGGCGCGCTTCGGCGATCACGGCGGGCAGCGCCTCGAGCGTCTGCGCCTTGACGATCAACGTGACGTGGTGATCCCCCATCGCGTAGCGTCCGGAGATCAGGTCGTCCTTCGCGTCCTCGAGGTCGACCTGTTGAGAGATCGCCTCGTCGCCGGTCGACTCCAGCCGATTGGCTTGCCGCTGGATCGCGCCGCGCGCGGCTGTGCGTTCCAGGTAGGCGAACGACTGGGCAAGTACGATCGGTGCGTTGATGCGCAGCAACTCGTCCATGCAGCCAGGCTGCACGGTATCCGGAAATTCCTTGAACTCCAGCGCCGCACCGAACACCGACGATTCCGGACCCCGCAGCTCGAACGTCTCGCGACCGAACAACGGGCGCGCGGTCATCAGCGTTTCGCCGATGTTCGCCCACCGAAGCGGCATCGGCTGGTGATAGCCGTTGACCAGGTAGCCGCAGAACTCGACCGGTTCGCTGAAGAGCACGCCGCTGCGTTCGACGACACCCAGGCGGCGCGGCCCCCAGCGGCCGAGGAACTTCAGCACGTCACGCTCGATGCCATCCAGCCGTTCGCAGGCCGCATCCACCTCCGCCTGGCGTGCTTCCTGCGACAACCGGTCCATCCGCGAGCCAACCCGCCCGAGCATCGTCGGGTTCGGTCGATACAGCACCGTCAGATAGATGCGCGTGCCGTACTGCCCACGCCGCTGCGCATGGCGCCGATAGCGCTCGTTCAGCTCGCGCGCATAGCCCGGCGAGAACTCGCCGCCCGGATAGCTGTCCAGCGGGGATCGCACGACGTGCGACCAGAGCGCGAAGTGAATGCCCGCGATGTTGCGCGCAAAGCCGGCCAGCTGCTCATGCCACTGACGCACCTCAGCGAGGCTCGCCGTCTCGTGCGCGACGCCCTCCAGCTCGAACATCTGGAAGAAGTCCCCGCTGACCGTCGCGATCGTGTGCGCATCGACATGCGCGGATAGCGAGATCGCGCCGGCGGCCGGCGCCTCGCGCCGCAAAGTCGATGCATCAACCTTGTGCATGGCCGCTCCGGCGGGGATAGCCGATACGCCGCCGCGGGCGGCCGTTCGGATCCCGCGACGAGGCCTTCCAGAACATCCGGTTCGGCAGCGTCTCGATCGTGTGCACCGCCTTTAGACCGATCAGGCGAAAGGCGAAGGGATCGCTCTTCGTGATGAGCCAGCAGATGCCGTGGATCGGCAGCGCCACGCCGAGCACCATCAGGCTCTCGGTGAACGTGAAGGCGTAGAGCGTGAAGACGACGTTGCAGACAAAGGCGCCGACGTGCGTGCCGAGAAAGCTCGCCGGGCGACGCATCGCGTTCAGGACGACCTCCCGCGGCAATGTCTCGACCTCGTCACTCATACCTTGCCTTATGCGCCGAATGCGGCAACGAGTTGCGGCGCGATCGTGCGGGCCCCAAAGACAAGGACGGAACCGACGAGGATCTTGACGAACAGTCCGCCGCTCATGCGCCCGAACCAGACGGCCAGGCCGCAGCCGATCAGCAAAATGGTCAGACCCACCAGAAGCACAGCGGGCGAAAAGATCGCGAGCACCCAGTTGCCGGCGTTCTCGACCTCGGCGAGCTGCGCATGGGCTTGCCCGCTGAGCATGAGAAGGCCAC
>JBFWXZ010000251.1:0-4042 GCA_050186955.1 Flavobacteriaceae bacterium | reverse complement strand
CCGGAGATCTACGTGCGGGCCGAGAACCTCTACAACGAGTCCTCCGCGGAGATCTACAGCTACCGCGCGCCCGGCACGACCGCCTATGCGGGCGACAATATCAAGTTCGGCAGCGGCGACTGACGAAAGCCGGCTCTGGCCGGCGATACAGCGGAGTCGGGACCGGCCTCAGCCGGTCATGAGAAGTCGGGACCGGCCTCAGCCGGTCTCGGCCCCAACCCACGCCGCGAAGGCCGCGTTGGCCGACGTCGGGATGGTGAGGATCGCCGGCGTGTCGTAGGGGTGGCGCTCGGCGAGGCCTGCACGAAGCGCTTCCAGCCGCTCAGGCGAGGTCTTGAGTATCAGCACGACCTCCCCGGCCTGCTCCACCTTCCCCTCCCAGCGATAGACCGCCACCATGCCGGGGATGATGTTGGCGCAGGCCGCGTGGCCCGTATTCACCATCTCGACCGCGATCATCGCCGCGGTGTCGCTATCGGCCAGCGTCGTATAGACGAGGACCACCGCGTCATCGGTCTTTTTCACTCTCACCGCTCCCTATCGCGTCGTCCGCCTTCGCCGTTATAGTGCCGCTCCCGCCGGCCGGCCAACCGTCCGCCGCGACACCGAGGATAAGGCCGCAATGGCACGGAAGGTCGACCGCATCGCGTTCATCGCCAGCGACACCGCGGAGGCGCAGGCTGCCTGCCGCGCGCTGGTCGAGCGCTATGGCGACCACGACCGCGACGACGCCGACGTCATCGTCGCGCTCGGGGGCGACGGCCTGATGCTGCAGACGCTGCATCGCTGCATGGACCGGAATATCCCGATCTACGGCATGAATCGCGGCTCGGTCGGATTCATGATGAACGAATATTCCGAGGACGACCTGCCGGCCCGCCTCGCCGCCGCCGAGCTGACGGCGATCCATCCGCTCGCCATGCGCGCCACCGACTCCGAGGGCAAGGTGCACGAGGCGCTGGCGATCAACGAGGTGTCGATGCTGCGGCAGACCTACCAGGCCGCCAAGCTCGAGGTGCTGGTCGACGGCAAGGTGCGCCTCGCCGAGCTGATCTGCGACGGCATCCTCGTCGCGACGCCCGCCGGCAGCACCGCCTACAACCTCTCCGCCCACGGCCCCATCCTGCCGATCAACTCGCCGCTGCTGGCGCTGACGCCGATCAGCCCGTTCCGCCCGCGGCGCTGGCGCGGCGCCCTCCTCGCCAACAAGGCGCAGGTCACGATCAGGGTGCTGGAGGCGGACAAGCGGCCGGTCAGCGCGGTCGCCGACCACACCGAGATACGCAACGTGCGCGCGGTCAGCGTCGGCGAGGACGCGCGCTCGCGCGCGCTGATGCTGTTCGACCCCGGCCACAATCTCGACGAGCGCATCCTGGCGGAACAGTTCGGCTGGTGACGTAACGTCATTGGAACAACCTCGCCAGCTCCGCCAAACCCCTTGCCCCGTAAGGGTTTTTTAGCACTCGAAGCCTATCATCGGCGGCTGTGTCCGTGCGCGCGTTCGAGCGCGCGCCGAGTTGGGTGTGCCGAGCGGGGGATCATGGCGAAGATACTCTTCGACCGGATATCGGTGCTCGTTGTCGATGACAACATGCACATGCGCCGCATCGTGCGCGCCCTGCTGACCGGCTTCGGCATCCGCGAGGTCTACGAGGCCGAGGACGGCGCGTCCGGGCTCGAGGCGTTCCAGCAATACAGCCCCGACGTCGTCATCACCGACTGGGTGATGCCGATCTTCGACGGCTACGAGCTCGCCCAGATGATCCGCCGCCAGGATGCCGGCACCAATCCCTTCGTGCCGATCATCATGCTCACCGGCCATTCCGAGAAGCGCCGCGTCATCGAGGCCCGCGACGTCGGCGTGCACGAATTCCTGTGCAAGCCGATCTCCGCCAAGGCGCTCTATCTGCGCCTCTACAGCGTCATCGCCAATCCGCGCGAGTTCGTCCGCACCAAGACCTATTTCGGCCCCGACCGGCGCCGCTCGGAAACCACCAACTACAAGGGCGAGGAGCGCCGCAAGGGCAACGAGAAGACCGTCGTGCGCTACGAGCCCATCAAGGAAGCCGCAGGTTGAGCAGCAGCATGAGCGACGACACCGATCACCAGCCTACCATCGAGGATGACGGCTACGAGCGCGTCGAGGTGCCGAAGTCGAAGCGCCTCGAATCCGCCGTCGTGCCGGGCATCGGCCCCGCCATCGATCCGGAGGCCCTGAATCGCGCCGAGCAGGCGCAGGCGACGCTCAGCGTGCAGTTCACCCACAGGCTGACCGAGGAGATATCCAGGCTCGGCGACGGCTTCACGGCCGCCGAGAAGAGCCCCTGCGACCAGGACACCGTCCTTTCCTTCTTCCGCAGCGCCCACGATCTGCGCGGCCAGGCGGCGACGCTCGGCTATCCGCTGGTCGGCGAGGTCGCCGGCAGCATCTGCCGTCTGATCGAGGCGATGGAGGAAGGCGACGAACTTCCCGTCGACCTCATCCGCCATCATGTCGACGCGATCCGCGCCATCGCCCGCGAGCATGTGCGCGACGCCACCGACGAAACCGGATTGCAGCTCGCGAAGGAACTTCGCCGCGTCGCCGACCGCTTCATCGAGGAGCGCCAGCAGGACGAGGCCGACGCGGAACCGGACGGCGAGGCAGCAGCCTGAACCGCGTCACGCGGCGCGGAAATATCCGCCCGTCGCCGCCCGCGCCTCCGAGCGCGCGAGTTCCGCCGAGATCCTGATCAGCAGGCCGGCAAGCTCGCTGGCCGCGCCTTCCGATTCCTCCGCCGCGCTCATCGCCCGCTCGACGATGCGCTGCATGCGCGCGATGCGCCCGCCGTCGCCGCCGAGATCCTCGACCGTCGCCGCCGCCCGGGCCGCCGCCTCGAACACCGGAATGCAGGTTTCCGCGATGCCGGCGCGCCGGCACAGCACCGCGAAGCCGGCGCCCTTCGGATCGCGGTAGAGCTGCGCCGACCGCGCATCGGGAAGTCTCGCCTTCATGCCGAGGCAGGCGATCGCGAAATCCTCCTCGCCGGTGCAGATGGCGCGCAGGATCAGCCCGTCATTGAGCAGGCCGCGCTGTTCCAGCCGGTGCGCCGCCGAAGCGCGGTTCGCGCTGCCGTTCTCAGCCGCCATGCGCATCATTCCGGCCACATAGGCATCGTCCAGCGTCGCCTTGGCGTGCTCGGGGGTGAGCCATTCGCGCGACACCAGGAATTCCGAGAGCGCCCCGACAAGGCCCTCCACCAGCTCGCGGCGGATGTCGAAGGGAAGGTCGTCGCGCCCGAGCAGGGCCTCGCGCACCTCCGCGTCGCCGCGATGGCGCGAGACGAGCCGCCGCAGCGACCCCGAGGAGATGCGCGCATGCCGGTTCTGCAGCAGCTCGACGCAGGCCGGCGGACCGGCGATCTCGGCGACCGCCGCGGCGACGGCGACCGAGACCGGCCGCCGCATGGCGATGGCGCGGTGCTGCGCTCCTCCCCCCGCGCCGACGATGTCGACCAGCTCGGCGTCGCCGAAGACCGGCGAATGCATCAGCACCGGAAGCGCCACCTCCGCCGTATCGGCGGCGAGCGTGCGCAGGATCGCCAGCGGCGCCGCCTGCGATTCGCACAGCGTCACCGACAGCGCCCGCCGCACCACCGGCGCCGGGTCGTCGAGGATGAGCGTCAGCGCCGTCAGCGCGTCGCGGCGGTTGGGCGCGTCGAGATCGGCGCCGATATAGACCCGCGCCAGCGCCGCCGCGATCTCGGCGCGCTCGGTCGGCTTGCCCTTCTCCAGACGCCGCAGGAAATCGTCGAGAAGCATCTTGGTCTACCGGATGAGGAGGGAGGGATCGGCATGGCGTACGGAGTTCGCCTGGCGGCCGGTCGCCCGCGCGGCGGTCGCCGGAACGCTCCGCGCGACCTCGAGCGGCTGGCCCGAACCGTCGGCTACCGCGCTGGCCGGGGAAGCCGCCTCGCCGGCTGTAACCGCCTTCGGCGCGCCGAAGAAATTGCGCCACATTGCCTGCACCGCGCCGCCCAGCGTGCTGCCGCCGGCGCGCGCC
>JBFWXZ010000250.1:0-4081 GCA_050186955.1 Flavobacteriaceae bacterium | reverse complement strand
CGCCCTCCATCACGAGATCGACGGACTGCCGGGGGTCGAAATCGCGCGGCAGCGCGACGAGATTGCCGGGAAGCGCCTCGGGCGGCGCGGCGCGCCTGCTGCCGGTTCCCTCGGCGACGACGATCCTCGCCGCCGCCAGCGGCGTCTCGCCGGTGACCTCGCTCAAGGTGATCGCGGCGCCGGGGTCGCCGGTGACGTCGAGCACGAGGTCGATGCGCTGGCCGGGCGAGAGCACCATGGTTCCGGCGAGCTCGCGCACGGCGACCGGCTGGCCGTCGCGGGCGACGACCCACGCCTCGCCGCCGTCCAGCGCCAGCCGCAGGATGCGCGCCGTCGCCGTCGAGACGAGGCGCAGGCGGAGCCTGCTGCCGGCCGGGAATTCGAGGGCCTCGAAGGGCTTGCCGTTGACGGTCAGGATGTTGCCGAGCCGGCCGACATGCGCCGCGTCGTGGAAATTGCCGAGGCTCTCGGTGTCGAGCCCGCCGTCCTCGCGCACGCGCCAGTCGTCGACCACCATCACCACGTCGTGGTCGACATCCACCGGCTCGTCCTCCTCGACGACGAGCACGCCGTAGAGCCCCATCGAGACCTGCCGCCAGGATTCATGGGTATGAGGGTGATACCAGAAGGTGCCGGCGTCGGGCGCGGTGAAGCGGTAGTCGAAGGTCTCGCCCTCGCCGACGGGGGGCTGGGTGAGGTGGACGACGCCGTCCATGGCGTTGTCGATGCGGATGCCGTGCCAGTGGATCGAGGTGCCCTCGGCGAGCCCGTTGCGCAGCCTGACGGCGACCTCGCCGCCCTTGCGCACGCGCAGCAGCGGGCCGGGGCTCGCGCCGTTGAAGGCCCACAGCCGGGCCGGGCCGCCGCCGTCCAGCAGCACCGCATCGGCCTCGCCGACGACCAGCTCGGCGGGCGCCGGCGCGGCCGCCGCGCGGCGCAGGATCGCCGGCGCCGCGATCAGCGCGCCGCCACCCAGCAATAGCTGCCGCCTGTTCACGCGCGTCATCACAGCCACCCCTTGAAGCGGAAGAAGAAATAGGGAAGCACGGCGGCCGCGACCATGGCGAGGATCACCACCGGATAGGCCCAGGGGACGTCGAGCTCGGGCATATGGTGGAAGTTCATGCCATAGACCGAGGCGATCAGCGTCGGCGGCATCATCGCCGTCGCCGCGATGGAGAAGAACTTGATGATGTTGTTCTGCTCGATATTGATCAGGCCGACCGTCGCGTCGAGCAGGAACGACGCCTTGTCGGACAGGTAGTTGGTGTAGCCGGCGAGCTGCTCGGCGTCGTTGCGGGCGGCCGCCAGATGCGCCTTGACGGCGCGGCTGCGCTCGCTCGACTTGGAGCTCGCGGTGAGGAACACCACCGCCCGCGATATGGTGATCAGGCTCTCGCGGGCCTTCGCCGACAGCAGCACGACGCGGCTGATGCGGGTGATGCGGTCGCGCAGCACCGCGCCGTTGATCGGCCGCCGGTTCTGGCGGTCGAAGATCGAGCGCGAGACCGCGTCGGCGTCGAGCGAGGTCTTCTCGAGGACGTCGGCGATACGGTCGATCACCGTCTCGAACATGGTGATGGCGACGAAGACCGGGCGCGAGCAGTTGGCGCCGAGCTTCTGGCTGCGCTGGACGAACTGGGCGAACCAGCGCGGCTCGGCGTAGCGGATGGTGACGACCGCCCGGTCGGTGACGATCAGCGCCACCTCGGTCATCGCCGGGTGGTCGGCGTCGACATTGATCAGCGTCGAGAAGATCATCACCAGCGCGCTGTCGTCCTCGTAGATGCGGCTCGAGACCTCGATCTCCTGCATGTCCTCGCGGCTCGGCAGGTCGACGCCGAGCCATTTGGCCACCCTGGCCGATTCCTCGGCCGCCGGCTCGTTGAGATCGATCCAGGCGATGTCGCCGCCGAGCGCGTCGCCGGAAGCCGCGCCGTCGGCGAGCTGCAGGCCGGCGGAGGTTGCGCGATAGAGGGTCAGCACGGCGGTCTTCCCGTCACTGTGGTTGCCGGCCAGCTTAGGGCCAGGAGCCCGTAAAATGAAAGCGGGGCGGCTCGCGCCGCCCCGCAGATGCGAATTTCTAGGCGCCTGAGCCGGTCAGCCGACGGCGTCCTCGTAGAGCGCCTCGACGTAGTCCCAGTTGACGAGATTGTCGACGAAGGCCTCGAGATATTTCGGCCGCGCGTTGCGGTAGTCGATGTAGTAGGAGTGCTCCCACACATCGACGCCGAGGATCGGCGTCGCCTTGTGGACCAGCGGGTTCTCGCCGTTCGGCGTCTTCATGACCGAGAGCTTGCCGTCGGCGACCGCGAGCCACGCCCAGCCGGAGCCGAACTGCGTGGCGCCGGCCTCGATGAAGGCCTTCTTGAACCCGTCATAGCCGCCGAGATCGCTGTCGATGGCCTGCGCCAGCTTGCCGGGCAGCTTGGAGCCGCCGCCATCCGGCTTCATCCAGTTCCAGAAATGCAGGTGGTTGTAGTGCTGGCCGGCATTGTTGAAGAGGCCGGCATTCTTGCCGAAGGAGCCCTTGACGATCTCCTCGAGGCTCTTGCCTTCCCATTCGGTGCCCTTCAGCAGATTGTTGCCGTTGGTCACATAGGCCTGGTGGTGCTTGTCGTGGTGATATTCGAGGGTCTCCGCCGACATGTACGGCTTCAGCGCGTCGTAGGCGTAGGGGAGATCTGGCAGTTCGAACATGGGGGCACTCCTCTTGGTGGTTTCGTGTTCTCGTTGGCGAAGGGCCGGGCCGATCCGCGCGCCGGCGGGCCGCATCCTGCGTGGGGGACGTCAGGGCTCGAAATCTACGGTGCCGGCAAGGTCTCGGCAACCGCTCCCGGCGAATATGAGTGATGCAAGTTGCGGCCTCCGGCGCAATCGACCTGTCCCGCGACGGGACGCATCGGGGGTAAACCGTTCCGCGGCAAGACGGTTCCCGCTGGCACGCCGATTGCTGGGACAATCTCGATGGACAAGGCAGATTCCGGCATGAACCGGCGGCAATTCGCCCTCGCGGCGCTCGTTTCAGCGTTTTCCGGCCGCGCGCTCGCCGCCGGGCCGCTCGGATTCGCGGCCAATCCGCTGGACGCGGCCGAAGCCGGCCTCGTGCCCGGCGCCAGCGGCGACACGACCGCCGCCTTCGCGCAGGCCGCCGGGCGCGCCGCGCGCGAGGGCCGGCCGCTGCTCGTCCGCCCCGGCGATTATCTCCTCGCCGACGCGCCGCTTCCCGAGGCCTGCCGCATCGTCGGCCACGGCGCCCGCTTCCTGGCGGCGCCGGGCCGGCGCGCCATCGCGGCGAAAGGCCGCAGGATCGTGCTCGAGGGCCTCGCCTTCGAGGGCGTCGCCGGTTCCGGCGATCTCGTCTCCATCGGCGACGCGGCGCAGGTCGACATCCGCAACTGCGCCTTCTCGTCGGCGGCGGGAAGCGGGCTGAAGCTCGAGCGCTGCGGCGGCAGCGTGCGCGACAGCGTCTTCGCCGGCTGCCGCGACGCCGCCCTCTTCTCGCTCGACTGCAAGGGCCTCGACATCGCCGGCAACGAGATCCGCGACTGCGCCGACAACGGCATTCTCGTGTGGCAGTCCGACAAGCGCGAGGACGGCGCGATGGTGACGGGCAACCGCATCTTCCGCATCGGCGCCGCCTCGGGCGGCTCCGGCCAGTACGGCAACGGCGTCAACGTCTACCGCGCCGGCAACGTCATGGTGTCGGGCAACCGCATCACCGACTGCGCCTTCACCGCGGTCAGGGTGAATGGCGGCGACAACTGCCAGATCGTCGCCAACAACTGCGCGCGGCTCGGCGAGGTGGCGCTCTATGTCGAATTCGCCTTCCAGGGCGCGGTGGTCGCCGACAACATCGTCGACACCGCCGGCATGGGCATCTCGGTCACCAATTACGGCAATGCCGGGGGTCGGCTGGCGGTCGTCTCGGGCAACCTCGTGCGCAACCTCTTCACACCGGCCTACAGCGAGCCGCGCGGCGTCGGCATAGGCGTCGAGGCGGATACGGTGGTCTCCGGCAACACGGTCGAGAACGCTGCCAATTTTGGCATCGCCGCCGGCTGGGTGCTGGCCGGCAGGC
>JBFWXZ010000249.1:0-4086 GCA_050186955.1 Flavobacteriaceae bacterium | reverse complement strand
TGGATGCTGGTCGTCGTGCCGGTGTCCATCATGACGCTCTCGCCGTCGCCGATGGCGGCGGCGACATGGCGAGCGATGGCGCGCTTGGCCTCGGCGTTCTCGCGCATGCGGCGCTCGAAGGGGGCCTCGCGCGCCTGCTGCGGCGCGTAGATCGCGCCATGCGTCTTCTCCAGCTCGCCGCTCGCCACCAGCGGGCGGATGTCGCGGCGCACGGTCTCCAGCGAGACGCCGAGCCCGGCGGCGAGGTCGCTGATGCGCGCATTGCCCTCGCGCAGCACGGTGTCCATGATGGCGGCGCGGCGGGCGTTGGCGTTCATGTGGCTTTTCCGGGCAACTTGCCACAAATTTGGGCAAATCCTGTTGCGATCACTCCTAGAAAGCCACAGCTTTCCCGATAAATGCAATAGCAACGCCTCAATTCGCATTGACTCGGCGAAAGCCGCCGCCGCACACTGCCCCACCGTGAGGGGATGGCGGGCGGCCGGAACCAGTGCCGGTTCCAGGGGCGTCGCCCAGGAGCAACGACCAGGAACAACGAGAGGAGCCGACGAGATGAGGATACTGCATAGCGGATTGCGGGCGGCGGCGGCCGCCGCGCTGATCGCCGGGGGCAGCCTTGCGGCGCTGCCGGCGGCGGCGGAAGTCGAATCCAAGGATCCGATCAAGCTGACCCTGCACGACTGGACGGGCCAGCTCATCACCACCCACCTGATGGGCGAGATCCTCAAGAAGGCCGGCTACAACATCGACTATGTGCAGGCCGACTACCTGGCGCAGTTCGCCGGCCTCGGCACCGGCGACCTCGATGTGGCGATGGAGATGTGGGAGACCACCGGCCGCGAGGCGATGGATGCCGCGACCGCCACCGGCAAGGTGGAGAATTTCGGCCCCACCGGCATGAAGGCCAAGGAAGAGTGGTGGTATCCGAGCTACATGAAGGAGAAGTGCCCGGGCCTGCCCAACTGGGAGGCGCTGAAGGACGAGGCCTGCGCCGAGGCCTTCTCGACCGCGGAAACCGCGCCGAAGGGTCGCTATCTCGGCGGGCCCGTGACCTGGGGCGGCTTCGACGACGAGCGCGTCGAGGCGCTCGACCTGCCCTTCGAGGTGATCCACGCCGGCACCGACGCGGCGCTGTTCGCCGAGCTCGAGAGCGCCTATCAGCGCAAGGCGCCGATCATGCTGTGGATCTACGCGCCGCACTGGGCGCCGGCCAAGTACGAGGGCGAGTGGGTCGAGTTCCCGGAATACACCGCCGATTGCTACAACGACCCCAAATGGGGCTCCAACCCGGACATGGCCTATGACTGCGGCAAGCCGTTCGGCGAGATCTGGAAGGTCGGCTGGGCCGGCGTGAAGGACAAGTGGCCGGGCGCCTACAAGGCGATCAAGGCGTTCACCATCGACAACAAGGAGATGGGCGCGATGATCACCGACGTCGACCTGAACGGAAAGTCGGTCGACGACGTGGTCGCCAAGTGGATGGCCGACAACGAGGCGCGCTGGTCCGGCTGGATCAACTAGGCCTTATCGACCTCCGGCCCGCGGGCCTTCGCGCTTCCCGCGCGGGGCCCGCGGCCTCCCCGTCCTTTCCGCTTTCCCGCCGGGTAGTCGCGCCATGTCCGAACAGGCCATGCTGGTCTGCAAATCGCTATGGAAGGTGTTCGGCCCCGGCGCCGAGGCCCTGTCCGCGCCGCCCGGCGACGAGGAGATCGCCGCGCGCCGGCTGATCCCGGCGGTGCGCGACGTATCGCTTGAGGTGCGCAAGGGCGAGAGCTTCGTCATCATGGGGCTGTCGGGGTCGGGCAAGTCGACGCTGGTGCGCTGCATGTCGCGGCTGATCGAGCCGAGCTTCGGCGGCCTGACCTTCAACGGCGAGGACCTGCTAGCGGCCCCGCCGCAGCGGATGATCGAGATCCGCCGCCATCACATGGGCATGGTGTTCCAGCACTTCGCCCTGCTGCCGCACATGAACGTCATCGACAATGTCGCCTTCCCGCTGGAGGTGCAGGGGATCGCCCGCGCCGAGCGCGAGAAGCGCGCCCGGGCGATGATCGAGCTGGTCGGCCTGTCGGGGCGCGAGGGCTTCTTCCCGCGCGAGCTGTCGGGCGGCCAGCAGCAGCGCGTCGGCATCGCCCGCTCGCTCGCCGTCGAGCCGGAGCTGTGGTTCCTCGACGAGCCGTTCTCCGCCCTCGATCCGCTGATCCGCCGTGAGATGCAGGACGAGTTCCTGCGCCTGCAATCGGTGCTGAAGAAGACCATCGTCTTCATCACCCACGATTTCGACGAGGCGATCCGGCTCGCCGACCGCATCGCGGTGATGAAGGACGGCATGGTCGTGCAGACCGGCACGCCCGAGGACATCGTCCTCAACCCGGCGAACGACTACGTCGCCGAGTTCACCCGCAACGTGATCAAGGCCAAGGTGATGCGGGTGAGGTCGCTGATGCGCCCGGCGATGGCGCGCCGGCCGGCCGGCATCGCCGGCACGGTCGCGGTGACGGCGACGATCGCCGAGGCGGCGCCGCTGCTGGTCGACGGGGCGAGCGGCGTCGAGGTCGTGGACGCCGAGGGCCGGCGGTGCGGCTTCCTGATGCGCGACGACGTCGTGCCGGTGATGCTGAGGGGGTGAGGCGATGAGCTCCCTCTCCCCGGCGCTTGCGAGGCGCCTCGCCCCGTGTCGGGAGGCGATCGCCGCCAATGCGGTGTGGATCGCCGCGCTCGCCGCCTTCGTGGCGCTGTGGCAGCTCGGCAAGCCGCTGGCGCGCTGGGCCTTCGATTATCCGCGCGCCTACGAGATCCCGCTCCGGAGCTGGATCGGCTCCTTCATGCGCTGGCTGATCGATGAGGCGAGTTTCGGCCTGTTCACCTTCACCGACCTGACGCGCTTCATCGCGGCGGTCATTCACGTTCCCTACAAGATCGCCCTCAGCGTGCTGTCGACCGGCTTCCTGCAGGGGCAGGGCTCGGACGCGGTGCAGCTCGTGCCGCCGCTGTCGTGGATTGCGGTGATCGGCCTCGTCGGGCTCATCGGCGCCTATGCGGGCGGTCTCCGGCTGGCGCTGATCGCCGGCGGCTGCTTCGCCTTCATCGCCGCCTTCGGGCAGTGGGACGCGGCGATGGTGACGCTCGCCTCTATCCTCATCGCGGTGCCCGTCGGCGTCGTCGGCGGGCTGCTGCTCGGCATCCTCGCCTATCGCCACGGCTGGTTCGAGCGGCTGATCGCGCCGGTGCTCGACCTGATGCAGACGGTCCCGGTCTTCGCCTATCTGGTGCCGATCCTCTTCCTCTTCGGCTTCTCGCCGACGGCGGCGATCATCGCCACCATCATCTACGCGCTGCCGCCGATGACGCGGATCGCCATCCTGTCGCTGCGCTCGGTGCCCTCGGAGGTGCACGATCTCGGGCGGATGATCGGCTGCACCCAGCGGCAGATGACCTGGCGGGTGCTGGTGCCCTCGGCCCGGCAGGGGCTCGCGGTCGGGGTCAACCAGGTGATCATGCTGTCGCTCAACATGGTCATCATCGCCTCGATGATCGGCGCCGGCGGGCTCGGCTTCGAGGTCCTGTCGGCGCTGCGCCGGCTCGATATCGGCCACGGGCTGGAGGCCGGCTTCGCCATCGTCGCGCTGGCCGTCGCGCTCGACCGGCTGTCGCAGGCCTTCGCGGCGCGCAGCCGCCGCCACGACGCGCCCGACGAACGCGGCTGGGCGGCGCGCCATCCCTACACCGTCGCGGCGCTGGCGCTGGTCGGCGTCACCTTCCTCGCCGGCCTCGTGATCGGCTGGGTGCAGGCCTATCCGGCCGACGCCGCGCTTTCGACCGGCGGCTTCTGGGAAAGCGCGATCCGCTGGATAAACGTCAACTACTTCGACCAGATCGAGGCGGTGAAGAACGCGCTGCTGCTCAACGTGCTCATTCCCTTCAAGCGCTTGCTGCTGTCGCTGCCCTGGGTCGGCGTCACGGCGATCGTGGCGCTCGCCGGCTGGCGGCTCGGCGGGCCGAGGCTGGCGGCGATTGTCGGCGCGCTCGCCTTCATGGTCGCCGCCACCGGGCAGTGGGAGAAGGCGATGATCACCGTCTATCTCT
>JBFWXZ010000248.1:0-4145 GCA_050186955.1 Flavobacteriaceae bacterium | reverse complement strand
GACGCGGACGTCAACGCCGCGCTCGACGAACTGGGAGACGCCATCCAGTCGCTGCGCACGCAGTCGTCGAGCTTCGGCTCCAACCTCTCGGTCGTCGAGACCCGTCAGGACTTCACCAAGGACCTGATCAACACGCTCGAGACCGGTGCGGCCAACCTGACGCTGGCTGACACCAACGAGGAAGCGGCCAACCTGCTCGCGCTGCAGACCCGCCAGCAGCTGTCCTCGACGGCGCTGTCGCTGGCCTCGCAGGCCGACCAGAACGTGCTGCGCCTGTTCTAGGAACGAGCGCATACCAGACAGGAACGGCGGGGCCGAAAGCCCCGCCGTTTTCTTTTGCCCGCGCCCGCCGCCGGTAATCTTCCTTACCGTCCGTTAACGATTTGTGGTCAGAATCAGGGCAGGTTTCGGGCAGAAATCCCGTGGCAACGCTCCAGGACGGAGGACCGCATGGCACTGAAAGTCGAGCTCAAACCCGGCGAACGCATCATTCTCGGCACCGCCGTCATCACCAACGACAGCCAGCGGACACGGCTCTTCATCGAGGGCGACGCGCCGATCCTGCGCCAGAAGGACATCATGACGCCCGAGGAAGCCGTCACGCCGGCCAAGCGGATCTACATGGCCGTCCAGATCATGTATCTGGAGTCCAGCGTCGAGAAGTATCGCAAGCAGTATTTCGAGCTCACCAACGACATTATCGAGGCCGCGCCCAGCATGTTCGGGTTTGTCGATGAGATAAATAACCATATCTTAAGCGACAATTTGTATAAAGCCTTGAAATCGGCGGCGAAACTCGTCGCGTATGAGGGGGAAATACTTTCCAATGCAGAATTTGGCGGCCCAGGCCTACAGCAAGACGGCGAAGACCACGCAGAGCCCCCGGCAGCTTGAAGCCGACCTGCTGGTGCGCGCCGCCTCCCTTCTCCAGAGCGCGCGCGACGCCTGGCCCGAGGGAAATCTGCGCGACGCCCTGCTCTTCAACCGCCGGCTGTGGACGATCCTCGCGACATCCGCGACGGCGGCCGACAATCCCCTGCCCCAGGCCGTGAAGCAGAATATCGGCAACATCGCCGTCTTCATCTTCAACCAGACGCAGGCGATGAACGACGAGCCGAAGCCCGAGAAGCTGACCAGCCTCATCCGCATCAACCGCGAGATCGCCGCCGGCCTGAGGGCCTGAGCGCCGACTTCCCACGGGCATGAAAAAAGGGCGGCCTTCTGGCCGCCCTTTCTCTTTGCCTGCCGCGCCGTTCCGGTCGGCGGGCGGGAAATCTCCCGGGAATTCTCCTAGAGATAATCCATGATCGACATCTGGGCGATCATCGCGGTCGTCTGGTAGCTCGCCTGCAGGCGGTTCTGCACCTGCAGCAGCTTCACCGCGACCTCCTCGGTATCGGCCGTCTCGATATCGGCGACGACGCCCTCGGCGACGCCGCGCTCCATGGTCAGCCGCTCGCGCGTCGCATCGACGGTCGCCGCGGCGGCCGCGATCTGCGCGGAGACGTTGCGCACCTGCTCGACGCCGGAGCCCTCCGAGAAGGCCTTGGAGGTGCGCTTTGCGAGCGCCGCGTGGCGCGCCTCGGCATTGGGATCGCCGGTCGAGAAGGTCTCGACCGTGAAGGCGGCGAGATTGGCGATGACGTTCATGAAGGCCGGCTCGTTGGCCCGCATGCCGTATTCGACGTTGATCTGCTCGTCGACCCGCGCCCTGGCGGTGGCGCGCGCGTCGCCCGATGCGCCGTCGCCGACATACCAGAACACCGTGTCGGCGGGCGTGCCGGCGACCTGCGCCGTCGCCGTCTCGAAGGGCGGGCCGTCGACCCTGAGCGGCGGATTGGCGTCGTCGATGGCGAAGAAGTCGTAGGCCGCCCTGACCGCCGAGGCCGCCGAGAGGTCGACCGCCGCCGCCGTCTGCAGCGCGCCGTCGAAGGCCGCCTGGAAGTTGGCCGCCGTCGCATCCGTGTCGGCGCCGATGAGGAACTGCCCCTTGGCCGGCGGATCGTCGGTGGTCGCCGTCAGCGAGATCACCGTCTCCGTGCCGTCCGGCAGCGCCAGCGTCACCGAGACCTGCTCGCCGGCCGCCGGAACCGCCGTGAATGAAATGTCGCCGGCCGCCGGCGATCCCGACGGCGCGGTGACGGCCACCGAGGAGCCGATGGCGTTGATGCCGGCGAGCTTGAAGCCGAAGGGATGCGCGCCGTCCTCGGCGAAACTCACCGTCGACGCCGCGACGCTGGAGCCGAGGCGCCCCCGCCCGTCGGCGCCGAGATCGGCGAGCCGGCGCTCCAGCGAAACCTGGCGGAAGCCGTCGCGCGCGCCGTCGCCGTCGAGGATATGGGCGATGGTCTCGACCGGCTTGGTGTCGGTGCTCTGGCCGCCGAACAGGTAACGCCCGGCGACCTCGGTGTTCATCTGCGAGACGAATTCGTCGAGATAGCTGCGGGCGATGGTCTGCGCCGACGACTTGTTGCCGCCATTGAGGTCGTAGCCGGGAATGAGGGTCGTCGAGCGCGCGTCGCCGACCACGGCGTCGAGCCGGTCGAGCACCGATGTCGCGATCTGCAGCCGCGTTCCCATCATCTCGGCGGTGTGCAGATAGCTGTCGATGGAGGAGATGCGCGCGCGCATCGAGATCGACACCACGCGGTCGATGCCGAGCCCGCCATAGGTCTCCGCCACCTTGCCGGTGCCGAGCTGACGGTTGAGGTCCAGCATCTGGCTCTTGCTGCGCTGGATCGTCGAGATCCAGCCGATCGACTTGGAGACGGGAGGGATATAGCTCGACATCACACCCTCATCAGCATGTCCATCATCTCCTGCGTCGCCGAGATGACCCGGGCGTTGGCCTGGAAGGCCTGCTGCAGCGAGATGAGGAGCGTCAGCTCGACATCGATGTCGACGCCGGAGCGCTCGGTGAAGCGCGCGTTGAGCTGCTCGACGACGATGTCCTGCGCCTCCTTGGCGCCCGCCGCAGCACTCGCCTCGCTCGCCTGGAAGGAGACGACGCGGCGCAGGAAGTCGCCGACGGTGCCGTTGAACGGCACCTTGGTGTTGAGGCCGCCGGACGGCGACACCGTGTTCTGGCGGCTCTCGAGCCGCGAGATGAGCTGCGAGGGCCGCGTCGCATCGCCGCTCGCGGTCGTGGCCGCGTATTTCACCAGCAGGCTCGGATCGCCGAGGAGCTGCGAATTGAGCTTGATGCGCTGGGCGAAGCCGACCGCCTGCGGCACGCCCTCGAAGGCGGCCGAATAGGGCTGGTCGTAGGCGCCGCTGTCGACGAAGAGCGGAAACGACGCGTTGCCGTCCTGCAAGCCGGTGGCCGTGAAGGTTCCCTTCAGGCCCGAGATGTCGATGGTGCCGACGGCGCCGTCGTCGAGGATCTGGATCGTCGTGCCAGACGGGTTGGAGATCGTGAAGCTGGCGCCGAGCGCCGTCTGTATCGCCGCCACGACGGCGGCCGGGCCGGCGGAGAAGTCGACGCCGACCACGGTATCGCCGGCAAGCGCCGTCGCCGACCCGTTGGGCGGCAGGCCGGAGGGATCGGTGGTGTTGAGCAGCGTCACCGTGCGCGCCGTTCCCGGCGGCGTCTCCGTGTAGTTCAGGGTCAGTGTGTCGCCCGGCTGGATGCCGGCATAGTCGATGGCGTAGCCCTCCTGGGCGCCGCTGGTGACCGCCGTTCCCGCGACATCGATGTCGGAGGCCGAGCGCGCCAGGCTGCCGGCGATCGCGTCGAGCTGGTTCTGCGCGGTGACGAGGACGTCGTCGCGCAGCTTCACCAGCCCGCCGATCTCGCCCGACAGCAGGCTGCGGTCGGCGATCAGGTCGACCTTCACGCCGGCGCCGTACTGGATGGTGATCTGGCCGACGCCGCTCTGCAGCGGGTCGCGGTCGTACTGGGCGGCGGCGTTCATGTAGCCGGCCGGGTCGAAGCTCAGCTGCGAGGCGCTCGGCCCCAGCAGGCTGACGCCG
Source organism: Flavobacteriaceae bacterium (assembly GCA_050186955.1). Lineage (GTDB taxonomy): Bacteria > Pseudomonadota > Alphaproteobacteria > Rhizobiales > Tepidamorphaceae > JACKJP01. The sequence continues at coordinate 173 of JBFWXZ010000248.1, read as the reverse complement.
CTCGTCGTCTGCACGTTGATGGTGCCGTCGGGCTGCTGCGTCGTGGTGATGTTGAGATAGCGCGAGAGGTCCGACAGCAGCCGGTCGCGGACATCCGCGGTGTCGGGGGCCAGCGTGCCGGAATTGTTGACCGTGGCGTTGAGCTGCTGGAGCTGCGAGAGGATCGAGTTGAC
>JBFWXZ010000247.1:0-4149 GCA_050186955.1 Flavobacteriaceae bacterium | reverse complement strand
CACCTGCAGCGTCGGCGTGTCGCGGGCGCGGACTTCGACGGGCGGCGCTTCGTCCTCGTTGCACCGCTCGTAGTCGAGGCCGAGTTCGTCGAGCAGGATGCGAACGCCGCGGGCGAAGGGCGAGCCGCTGGTGAAGGCGAGCGCGCGTCGCGGGGATCTCTCCATGCTTGGGGTTCTATCCATGCCCCATGAGAACACGGGCGGCCGGAATCGGAAAACCCGCCGGGGTATCGCGGCAACCCCCCGCTTGAAACGGGCGGCCGGCATGGCATGATCGACCGCATGAGCAAGCTCCCCGACATCAGGATGCGCCGCGCCTATGACGGCGCCGGGCCCGCCGACGGCTGCCGCGTCCTCGTCGACCGGCTGTGGCCGCGCGGCGTCTCGAAGGACGACCTGCAGATCGCCCACTGGATGCGCGGCCTCGCCCCCTCCACCGGCCTGCGCAAGAACTACTGCCACGATCCGGAGAAGTGGGAGGATTTCCGCGCCCGCTATTTCGACGAGCTGCGCGAGCATCCCGAGAACGTGAATCCGCTGCTCGCCCTCTGCGCCAGGGAGCCCGTCACCCTCGTCTTCGCGGCGAAGGACGCGGGGCACAGCAACGCCAGGGCGCTGAAGGAGTTCCTCGAGGAGGAGTTGGCCAAAGACCGCGCGAAGAAAAAGGACAGCGCGAAGACCTAGCGCGATCTGTCGAGGCGCGCCGACCAGTCCTCGACGCTGCCGCGCGCCAGCCGCGCCTGCGCCATCCGCCGCCATTTCTCCGGAAGATCGCGAAGCCCCGCGAAAGCGGCAAGCGCCTCGCGGTCCAGCATGTCGCGATAGAGCAGGCGCCATACCCTGGCCAGCGGCCAGTCGGGCTGCGGCCGGGCGATGAGCTCGGCGCGCTCGCCCGCCGCGATCTCCCCTTCACCGACGACGCGGAAATACCAGCCCGTGCGGCCGGTATCCTGCACCCGGCGCGCCATGTCCGGCGTCGCGAAACGCAGATTGAGCTTCCAGCACGGCTGCCGCGTCTGGCTGACCTCGAGCACCGCGCCGCCGACCCGGAAGCGGTCGAAGAGGCACAGATCGGCCTCCGACGCGCCCTCGATCGTAAGATTCTCGCCGAAGGCGCCGGGGCGGAACAGCGCGGCGCGGTCCGGCAGGTCTCGCGCCCACAACGCATGATGCGCGGCCGGATAGGCGTGGATCGCCTTGTCCCTGCCGCCGTGGTGGACGGTGTCGCCCTGCTCGTCGCCGACAAGCCCGCCGGCGAGCGCCATGACCGGCCCCGGCGCCGGCTGCTTGTCGATGCCCGACGGCACGCCGCGCGGGCCGAGCGGGCCGACCCTGCCGATCCGCAGCTCGGCGACGGTGAACGAGGTCATGTTGCCGCTTCCTCCCTGATGAGCTCCATGATCTGCGCGCCGAGCGCGAGGTCGGCGACCTGCCCGAAATGGCGGGCCCGCATCCTGCCACGACGGTCGAGCAGCACGAGGCTCGGCGTGCCCTGCAGCGCCCATGCCGCCATCGTGCGCGGCATCGCGTCGTTTCCGGGCGCGTCGATAGCGACGGGAAAGCGGATCCGCCACTCATGCAGGAAGGCCGCCAGCGTCTCGCGGCTGTTGCCCTCGTGGTGCTCGAAGACGCTGTGCAGGCCGATCACCGCCAGATCCGGGGCGTCGAAGGTCTGGGCCAGGCGCTGCGCCTGCGGCAGGCCGTGCAGCACGCAGCCCGGGCAGAGCATCTGGAACACCTCGATGGCGACGACCCGGCCGCGAAAATCCTCAAGCGCCAGCGGCCGCTCGGTGTTCAGCCAGCCGGCTGCGTGGAACGCCGGCATGTCCATTTCATTCATCTTCAAATCCTCGAAGTGGGGGCGCGGCGGAGCCCCTCCGCCGCGCCCCGGTGCCTACTGCCCGACCCGTCCCGGCAGGCTCAGATCGCCCGAAGCGACGTCGAACACATCCGTCACGCAGAGCAGCGGCGCGTGGCTGTTGGCGTTGACCCGCAGCGCCGCCGTCACCCCGTCGAAGCGCGCCTCCCCGACCGCGCCGATATCGGCGAAGGGAACCGTCACCCGGAGACGCGGCCCGTCGAAGACCGGCGACCAGCCGGGGCTGTCGATCAGCAGCGGCAGGCCTGGCCAGGTCAGCGGCAGCGGCGGGGTCTCCCCTTCCGGAATGTCGATGACCTTGAGCGCCCCCGGCCCGCAGGCTTCGTCCGGCCCCAGCACCACCCAGTGGCTGTGCCAGACCGCGCCGTCGTCGTCGGTCGCGCCGGAATTGCTCTCGTCGAAGAGCGGCGTGTCGTCGAAATCGGGATGGATGGTGACGGCGAAGGCGAGGATGCCCGCGCCCGCCGCGAAGCCGACCACCGAAGGGTCGAGCGTCGTCGGCCAGACATAGGAGAAGACTGGCGCGCCGGGGAGGCCGCCCGCCTTGTCCGGCGCCTCGCTTCCCGGCATGCCCGCGACCGACATGGTGAAGACGGCATTGCGGCCCTCGGTGGTGATGTCGGCGGCCACGATGTCGAACGCGGCGCGCTCGGCGTTGCCGGTCTTGGCGGCGAGCTCGTGCGCGCCGGCCGCCCCGGCGGCGAGCGCCACCGACACGCCGGCGCCGAGCAGCGCGTGGCCAAGGGAACGTCTGTGTGTCATCATCGGATGCTTCCTTTCGTGAAAGAGGGGTTGCATTCGGGGCATCCGGGCCGTTGCCGCGGCATTCCGGATGCCCCACTCACCCCACGGTCGAAAGACGCGCCCGCGCGCGGGCGGCCTCCCCTTCCGTGGCGGTCTCGTGGTCCGCGCAGTCGAGACGCAGCGCGGCGTCGCCAAAGGCGGCGTCGACGAAGGCGCAGTGATGCGGCCGCGCGGCGTCATCGTGAACATGCGGGCGGAAATAGCGGCAGGTGACGCACATCTGCTGCACCGGGATCGCCCGCGCCTCCTGCAGCGACTGGATGATCAGGGTCAGCGGCCGCAGCAGCGCGCCGCGCTCGGGCTCGCCAAGACCGGCGATGGCGTCCTGCAGGGCGTCGGGCGCCTCGGGCAGTCGCGCGGCGAGCGCGCGGCCCTTGCCCGTCGCCTCGATGCGCCGGGCGCGTCCGTCGCCGGGATCGGGATTGCGCCGGACCAGCCCCTTCCGCGAAAGCGCCGACACCGTGTCGCTCAGGCTCGCCTGCGAGATGCCGAGCAGCGCCGCGAGATCCGCCGCCCGTTCGGGCCGCTCGGAAACGCGCGCCAGCACGTCGCACTGGGTGGGGTTGAGGCCGAGCTCCTTGGCGACCTGCCACTGGCTGGCGCGCCAGAACAGCGCCAGCCGCTGCAACGCCGTCGCGATCTGCCGGGAATCCTCGTTCATCGGAAAAGCCTCCTGAAATATTTATACAGGAGTCCTAACTATGTGCAATAGGCAAGCTTGCGAAAGCTGCGGTCCCGCTTCCGTGACGGGCTACCCTCTCCTTCTCCCGCACGCAAAAAAGGCGGGGCAGCCGAAACTGCCCCGCCAGCATCCAGGGAGGAGAAGACGGGCGCGTCAGCGCTTGATGTCGCGCCGGATCGCCATGTGGATGCCCTTGACGCCGTCCACCACCTGCGTCACCCGCAGATCGCCGGCGACGCTGCACAGCGAATAGGCCTCCACCCGGGTGATGCCCCATTCGCGGACCAGCAGCTCGATCATCTCCAGCACCGCCTCGCGCACCGCCTCGTCGAGATCCTCGTTGAAGCCGTGGGTGATCCACATCTCCGGCGTCTCCAGCACCGGATTCTTCATCGTCCGGCCCGGATTGTGGACGCCCTTGCCCTTGTGCAGGACGAGCTGGATCGTGGCGTTGACATGCGCCTCGATGGCGGTGCCGTTCACCTCGCCGTCGCCTTCCGCGAAATGCGTGTCGCCGGCCCAGAACAGCGCACCCTTGCGGTTGATCGGGTAGAACATCGCGGTGCCGGGGATGAACTCGCGATTGTCGACATTGCCGCCCCACGAGCCCGGCGGAATGGTGCTCAGCCGGCCGTCCTGCGCCGGGCAGACGCCGGCGGTGCCGAAATGCATGCGCAGCGGCACGGCGATCCCGTCGGGAGCGGGCTTGCGCTGCGAGGGGTCGACCTTGGTGAAGCGGCCGGGGACTCCCTTCTCGGGGCTGTCGTACTCGTACTGGAAGACC
>JBFWXZ010000246.1:0-4154 GCA_050186955.1 Flavobacteriaceae bacterium | reverse complement strand
GAAGCCGCCCTCGAAGAGGCGCGAGATGCGGCCCTCGATGCGGCCGACATGGTCGAGATAGGCGATGACGCGGTCGCCAATGTCGCAGAGCGCCGACGACAGGATGGCGGCGCCGCCGGGCGACATGTTGATGACCTGGCAGGGATGCTCCGACAGATCGGGCAGCATGAACCGGCCCAGCAGGCTGACATTGACCCGCTGGAAACGCCGATGTTCCTGGGGCGAGCGCGCCGCATGGGACGACGTGGTCGCCTGAATCGCTGCTTCCATTCGCTTACTACCCGACCGTTCAGGAGGGCAGAGTAGCGGTCCGTTGGTTAACGGCGAGTAATCCTAACCGTTCGTATTTGCGGTTCAGAAGCCGAGCCCGCCATCATAGACGGCGAGATGGCCGCGCCAGCGTATCGGCTGCGGCGTTGCGGCGCGCGCGACGGCGTCCGCGTCGAGGTCGCTGACCCGGTCGAGCTCGTCGGGCCAGATGAGCTGGAGATCGCTGATGGCGCGGGTGACGAGGGCCTGCGAGCCGAGCCAGTAGGGCTGGTCGAGGGCGACGGTGGTGCCGATGATCCGGCTCAGCCCCTGTTCACGGTTGGCCAGCGGCAGCACCAGCGTCTCGAGGCGGATCTGCTGGCCGCGCTCATTGGCGGCGGCGACCAGCATGACGGCGGCGGCGGCTTCCCGCGCCATGGTGCGGAACATGGTCACCAGCGCCTCGCGGTCGGCCCTGTTCCAGCCGTCGAGCCAGTCCTCGCCGCGCAGCTCGCTCCCCGAGAGGCCGCAGAGCCTCGTGCCGGCGAGCCGATAGCGCATCGCCTCGTCGTCGGCGCGCTCGAGGATGAAGGTGTCGCGCAGGATCGGGCCGATGTCGGCGGGCTCGATCTCGCTGCGGTCGGGGGCGGCGCGCTGGCCCTTCAGGCGCATCCAGTATTCGAACAGCCGGCGGCTCGCGGCCTGTGTCATCGCGATGCGGCCGCGTTCCGTCTTGAAACGGTAGGTGTTCGACATTCCCTGAAGCCCCTCTTGCCCTGTCCCGTTCCGGCACCGGCCGGTCGGTATTTGTGTTTGCAAAGGCGAAGGCGAGCAGGTTACGTGCCACCTCACCGGGGCGACGGAAAGGCCATGCGCGAACCCATCCTCAATATCCCCAGCGTCGTCGGATTGACCCTTGCCACGCTGGTGCTGGTGCATCTGGGGCGGCTGCTGCTGTCGCCGGAGGCTGACTTCCAGTTCGTGCTGACATTCGCCTTCGTGCCGGCGCGCACCATGGGCGACCAGGCGGCGCTCGCCTTCCTGCCGGGCGGCGAGGGCGCGCGGTGGTGGACGCTCATCACCTATGCCTTCCTGCATGGCGACGGCATGCATCTCGGCGTCAACGCCTTCTGGATCGCCGCCTTCGGCACGCCGGTGGCGCGTCGCTTCGGCACGGCGCGGTTCCTCGCGATCTCGGCGGCCTCGGCGGTCGCCGGGATCCTCATGCATCTGGCGATCTATCCCTTCGACACCCTGCCGGTGATCGGGGCGTCGGCGGCGGCGTCGGGAATGATGGGGGCGGCGGCGCGTTTCGTCTTCGCCGCCGGCGGGCCGCTCGACATGATGCGCCGCCTCGACCCGCTTGCGCCGCTGCAGCCCGCCGAGCCGCTGTCGAAGGCGCTGGTCAATCCGCGCGTCATCGGCTTCGTGGCGATCTGGATGGGGCTCAACGTGCTGTTCGGGCTCGGCGCCAGCGCGGTGCCGGGCGTCGAGGGGACGGTGGCCTGGCAGGCCCATATCGGCGGCTTCCTCGCCGGGCTCGTCGCCTTTCCGCTGTTCGACGGGGCGACGGCGGCGCGCCGCCAGGCCAAGCTCGACGAGCTGCTCGCCGCCGACCGCGAGCGCTATCTAGAATAAGGGCTCGCTGTAGACCGGCTCGTCGTCGACCAGAAGCTGCTTGATCGCCACCCGGCCGCCGGAATCGACGGACGCAAGGATGGCGACGCGGCCGTCGTTGCGGATGTCCTCGATGGGCTTTCCCTTGCCCTCGGGGACGTAGAAGCGCTCGATGCCGTATTCGACCCGCTTGTATTCGCATTCGTTGGGACAGGGCACCTCGGGGTCCTGCGCGCCGCGCTGGCCGAATCCCTTGCCGGCGATGCGGCCGCGCAGCACCAGGCCGTCGACCCCCGACGGGCGCTCCAGCGCCGCCGTCACGATGCGCGCGCTGCCGTCCGCTCCCGGTTTGACGACGACGTAGATCGTGTCGCCGCGGCCGGCCTCCGCGGCGGGCGATCTGGCGTCCACGGGAACGGTGGAGATGTCGTAGTTCAGCCGCACATAGTCGCCGCGGAAGAAGTCGCGCGGGTCGACCGGCACGACGCTGAGCCTGATCTCCGCGCCGTCGCGCAGGATCGAGGCGCGATCGGCGATCATCCAGCCGAGCGCCAGCGCCTGCACCGCGAGCACGATCAGCAGGCGGCCGAGATTGACGAGCCGGCGGGAGCCGAATTCGAGGATGCCGTTGAGCGTCATGCCGCGGCCTCCTGCTTGCGCTTGCGTTCGCGCCTGAGCAGCCAGAAGGCCATGACAATCAGCAGCACGCCGCCGATCAGGAAGAAGGTCGCCGAATCCAGCAGCGAGGAGAACAGCACCGTGTAGAGGTAGAAGATCTCGAAGGCGAAGAGCAGGGCGCCGAAGCGGGTCACCCGGCGCCAGTTCACCGACTGGCCGTAGACGATCATCGCCACCGCGCCGCCGAGCGTCAGCCCGGCGAGGATGACGAGGATGGCGAAATCGCCGCCCTCGGTGGGTTCGGAGATGGTCAGGAAGCCGGTGGCGAAGAGGATGGCGAAGAAGCCCGCCAGGGCCAGCGGCGCCCATCGCGGGATCGATCGGTCGGCGGCGGCGAAGGCAAGGCCGGCGACGGCGACCGCGGCGGCGACGGCGGCGATGATGGCGGGCTCGGCGATGTTGTCGATATTGCCGAAGCGGATGTCGTGGCCGGCGCCGAACTGCATCACGCATATTCCCGCGAGGCCGAAGAAGATCGCATAGCCGGAGGCCATCTCGCCGATGATCTGCGGGGTGCCGGTGAAGCGGGTGCGCAGCACCGCGCCGATGCCGCCGAAGGCGATCATCGTCGAGAGCACCGCCAGCAGCCCGTAATAGCCCTGCCAGTCGGCCTCGGAGGCGTGGTCGAGAATGAGCGCGGCCGTCCACGCGAAGAGGCCGAGGACGGCGAGGTGCAGGGCGCGCGGAAAGTTCATCGCATGCGCCGAAAGGGCGGTGACCGCGATGACAATGAGATATTCCCACGGCACGCCGGCGCGGCCGTAGTCGAAGACGAGGAAGGCCCAGTAGCTGAACAGGCCGAAGGCGAGCAGCAGGGCGGAGCGCGAGGCGCCGAGCAGGGCGGCGAGGAGCGCGCCGGCAGCCCACAGGAGGATCGCGTTCTCCGGATCGCCGCTCAGGTGGTAGCTCTGGGCGACGAGGAAGATCGCCGCGCCGAAGAGCGCCGCGCCGAGGCCGATCGCGAGATCGGCGACGCGCGGCAGCCCGCGGCTGTGCAGGACCCAGCCGCCGAGATAGGCGACGGCCATGCCGGCGACGAGGATGCCGCAGCGGGCGAGGCGGGGCACGGCCTCCCAGTTGGCGGCGACGAAGGCGATGGCCGCGGCGGCCACGAGGACCACGCCGAGGCCGGCGAGCCAGGTCGCGATGCCGCCGGGGGAGCGCTGGTCGTCGATCTTGGCGACGATGCGCCGCGCGCTGGCGGCGTCGATCAGTCCGTCGCGCTGCCAATCCTCCAGATCGTGCAGCAACCGGCGATGGTAGAGCGCGTCCAGCATGGAAAGCCCATTTCGTGCCCGAATCCGTGACGATCATGCTCACGTTGCGCCAAACAGGCAATTGGGCGCATCATGACAAATGCAGTTCGACAAAAGTCAGGCCGAGGGAAAGGGAGCGCCAAGATGACCGTCCGCAGCATTCTTTCTTCGAAGGGCAACGACGTGGTGACCGCCGGGCCCGCAAGTTCGGTCGCCGAGATTGCGAATATCCTCGCGGACCGGAAAATCGGCGCCATCGTCATGACCGACTGCGCGATTCACGTCGTCGGCATCATCTCGGAGCGCGACGTGGTGCGGGTGATCGCCCGCCGCGGCGCGGAGATCCTGCAGGAG
>JBFWXZ010000245.1:0-4187 GCA_050186955.1 Flavobacteriaceae bacterium | reverse complement strand
CGAGCGGGCATCGGTGCGGATCCTGCCGTCGGCGGAAATCTCGGCGATGCCGGCGCCGACGCCGAGCACCTTGGTGGAATCGAGTTCGATTTTCATGACAACCCCCCGGTCGCTTATCGTTCACTAGCCGCCCCCTTCGTAGCGTCAACGCGAGCCGATTTCAAATCCGCCGGCCAAAAAAGTTGATGAAAAGTTAAGCCAGTCGCATTTGTGCCACAGGCGTGCAAACTGGCCGCATGATCACCTTCGTCACCTGCCGCTGGCACGGCTACACGATGCGCCCGCTGACGCGCCGGGTGAAGAACGCCAACGTGTCGGTCTGGCACTACGACCGGCTGTTCCGCCAGCGGCGGCTGCACGGCGGCACCTGGGTCTTCACCGATCACGAGAGGCTCGATGCGTACGAGTTGCGGCTCGCCGCCGAATGCGCCCGGCTGCTGCGCGAAGGCGGGGCGCGGGTGCTCAACGACCCGGCTCGGGTGAAGACGCGGCACAACCTGCTGCGCGCCCTGAAGGCCGCCGGCATCAACGACTTCGTCAGCTATCGCGCCGACGAGGAGCCGCGGCCTTCGCGGTTCCCGGTGTTCATCCGCAACGAGAGCGACCACAAGGTCCCGGTCTCGGACCTCATCGGCAGCCAGGAGGCGCTGGAGCGGGAACTCTCCCGTCTGGTGGAAGCCGGGCAGCCGTTGCGCGGCCTGCTGGTGATCGAGCAGAACTGCGAGGAAATCCGCCCCGGGCTCTGGCGAAAATATGCGAGCTACCGCGTCGGCGACGCCGTCTTCGCCAATCACACCGTCGTCGAGTACGACTGGCTGGTGAAATATGGCGGCGGCACGCGGTTGCTGTCCGATCCCGCCTTCGACGCGATCATCGCCGAGGAGGCGGCGTTCGTGGAGCGCAACCTGCACAACGATACGGTGGCGGATGCCTTCCGCGTATCCGGCATCGATTTCGGCCGTGCCGATTTCGGGCTCGTCGGCGGGCGGCCGCAGATCTACGAGATCAACACCAACCCGACGCTGGGTCTGGCCACCAAGGGCGTCAACGCGGTGCGCGAGAAGACGCTGCGGCTCGCCGCCGAGCGTGTCATCGAGCATGTCGGCGGCCTCGACACGCCCGGCGCGGGAAGCATCGCGATGCGTTCGCCGGTGCTCGAGCGCCCGCAAAGGCTGCCGCATGTGCTGACCCTGTCGCGCAAGCGCCCGTGAACTCGGCGGCGGGCGATTTGCAGCCGGCGCATTTTTCATGAGCGGGGTTGCCAAGCGCGCCGGACAAGGTTTCAGATAGCCGCCAACGGCAGCCGGAGAGGTATCAGGGCAGCCGGCCTCGGACCCCGCGACACACGTGTCGGGGCGTTCCGAATCCGAAAGAAACGACAACGCAAACGGGAGAGCTCTATGATCAAGAAACTCGCCATCGGCGCGCTTGCCGCCATGGGAATCGCGCTCGCGGCGCATGCCGCCGAGCAGCGCTTCATCTCCATCGGCACCGGCGGCGTGACCGGCGTCTACTATCCCACCGGCGGCGCCATCTGCCGCCTCGTCAACAAGGACCGCAAGGAGCACGGCATCCGCTGCTCGGTCGAGTCGACCGGCGGTTCGGTCTACAACGTCAACACCATCATGGCGGGCGAGCTGGAGTTCGGCGTCGCCCAGTCCGACGTGCAGTTCCACGCCTATAACGGCTCCGGCAAGTTCGAGCAGAAGTTCGACAATCTGCGCTCGGTCTTCTCGGTGCACCCCGAGCCCTTCACGCTGATCGTGCGGGCCGGCTCCGGCATCAAGAAGTTCGAGGACCTCAAGGGCAAGCGCGTCAATGTCGGCAATCCCGGCTCCGGGCAGCGCGACACGATGGAAGTCGTGATGGCGGCCTACGGCATGCAGATGTCCGACTTCGCGCTGGCCTCCGAACTCAAGGGCTCGGAGATGGCGCAGGCGCTGTGCGACGACAAGATCGACGTGATGATGTACACGGTCGGCCATCCGGCGGCGGCGATCACCGAGGCCGCGACGACCTGCGACATCGAGCTGATGAACGTGACCGGCGCGCCGATCGAGAAGCTGGTCGCCGACAACCCGTACTACCGCATCGCGACGATCCCGGGCGGTACCTACAAGGGCAATCCGGACGACGTCACGACCTTCGGCGTCGGCGCCACCTTCGTCACCTCGGCCGACGTTCCCGAGGACGTCGTCTACACGGTGGTCAAGGCGGTCTTCGACAATTTCGACGACTTCAAGAAGCTGCATCCGGCATTCGCCGGGCTGAAGGAGGCCGAGATGATCAAGGACGGCCTGTCGGCGCCGCTGCATCCGGGCGCCGTCAAGTATTACAAGGAACGCGGCTGGATGTAGGTCCGCCGCAGGGGCCGGGCGGGACACCGCCCGGCCCTTTTCGCAGCTAGCCGTCCGGACTCCCCGGACCGGGGCCCGACGGCGAACGGCGCGGCGACGCGCCGAAGAACGCACGGTCCATGGGGGCGGTCATGGCAGAAGAAACCAAAAACACCTCGTCGAATGTCGATGTCGACATGATGGTCGCCGAGGTCGAGACCGGCGCGCGCGATCCTGCGGGCTTCGCCGGCAAGTTCATCCTGACGATCGCCTTCGTGTGGTCGGCGTTCCAGGTCTACATCGCCTCCGGCATCCCCTACTGGATAACCGAGCTGACCGGCGTCAACGTGGTGGTGACGAGCGCCGAGGGGCGGGTGATCCACCTCGCCTTCGCGATCGCGCTGGCCTCGCTCGCCTACCCGCTGATGAAGTCGAGCCCCCGCAACCGGGTGCCGATCTATGACTGGCTGATCGCCATCGCCGGCGCTTCCGCCTGTCTCTACCTCATCGTCTTCAAGGTCGACATCGCCAACCGCGCGGGCCTGCCGACGACCGGCGACCTGATCGCCTCGACGGTCGGCATGCTGGCGCTGGCAGTCTCGGTCTACCGCGCGCTCGGTCTGCCGATGCTGATCGTCGCCGGGGTCTTCGTCGGCTACGTGTTCTTCGGCCACCTCTCCTTCATGCCCGAGGCGATCCAGTGGAAGGGCGCCTCCTTCGGCAAGGCGATGTGGCACTTCTGGATGCAGACCGAGGGCGTCTTCGGAGTCGCGCTCGCCGTCTCGGCGTCGATGATCTTCCTGTTCGTGCTGTTCGGCGCGCTGCTCGAGAAGGCGGGCGCCGGCAACTATTTCATCAAGCTCGCCTTCGCGCTGCTGGGGCATCTGCGCGGCGGCCCGGCCAAGGCGGCGGTCGTCGCCTCGGCGCTGTCGGGGCTCTATTCGGGCTCGTCGATCGCCAATGTGGTGACGACCGGCACCTTCACGATTCCGCTGATGAAGCGCACCGGCTTCGCGCCGGAGAAGGCCGGCGCGGTCGAGGTCGCCTCCTCGACCAACGGGCAGCTGACCCCGCCGGTGATGGGCGCGGCGGCGTTCCTGATCACCGAGTTCGTCGGCATCTCCTATCCCGAGCTGATCGTGAACGCCCTGCTGCCGGCGCTGATCTCCTACATCGCGCTCGTCTACATCGTGCATCTGGAAGCGCTGAAGCTCGGCCTCAAGGGCCTGCCGAAGCCGCCGAGCCACGTGCGGGCGATGCAGAAGCTGATCGGCTTCCTCACCGGCTTCATCGGCGTCGCCGTGCTCGGCCTGCTGATCTATTACGGCCTCGGCTGGATCAAGGGCGTGCTGCCCGGGATGACGGTGTGGACGGCCTCGCTGATCGTGCTCGTCCTCTACGTCGTGCTCATCGCCTATGCGGCGAAGCGGCCGGATCTGGAGAACGACGACCCCAACTCGAGCCTCGTCGAGCTGCCGGTCGTCAGCACGGTGGCCGCCACCGGCTACTACTACCTGCTGCCGATCGCCGTGCTGCTGTGGTGCATCCTGGTGGAGCGCATGTCGCCGGGCCTGTCGGCCTTCTGGGCGACCTGCGCGATGATCTTCATCGTGCTCACCCAGCACGCGCTTAAGGGCTTCTTCCGCGGCACCCTCGATCTCGGGGCGCAGATCAGGCAGGGCATCGACGATTTCGTCGGCGGCATGATCGCCGGCGCCCGCAACATGATCGCCATCGGCGTGGCCACCGGCATCGCCGGCGTCATCATCGGCACCGTCTCGCTGACCGGCGCCCACCAGGTGATCGGCGAGTTCGTCGAGTTCCTGTCGGGCGGCAGCCTGATCGCCATGC
>JBFWXZ010000244.1:0-4202 GCA_050186955.1 Flavobacteriaceae bacterium | reverse complement strand
GACGACGCCGGCGCGATAGTCGCCCAGCATGTCGTGGCGCTTGCCGGTCGCCAGCATGTCCTCGTCGCGGTCGGGGCGCAGCTTGCAGGGCCGGCCCGTGCGGCGGGCGGCGAGCGCGGCGTTCACCGCGAAGATGTTGGCCTGGGTCTCCTTGCCGCCGAAGCCGCCGCCCATGCGGCGCACCTCGACCGTCACGTGGCTGGCGGTGACGGCAAGCGCGTGGGCGACCATGTGCTGGGTCTCGCTCGGGTGCTGGGTCGAGGACCAGACATGCATCTCGCCGTCCTCGCCGGGCGCGGCGAGGGCGATCTGGCCCTCGAGGTAGAAATGGTCCTGGCCGCCGATGGCCATGGTGCCGGATATCCGGTGGGGCGCAGCCTCGATGGCGGGAGCGGGATCGCCGCGCCTGAGCTCCAGCGGCTCGGTGACGAGCCGGCCGCCGCGGGCCTCCGCCAGGTCGAGCACGGGAGGCAGGGCCTCGGTGCGGACCTTCGCCAGCCGCGCGGCGCGGCGCGCGATGTCGCGGCTCTCGGCGACGACGGCGAAAAGCGGCTGCCCGTGGAAGGCTATCTCCTGTTCGGGAAAGATCGGCTCGTCGTGCTTGCCGACCGGGCTGATGTCGTTCTCGCCGGGAACGTCCCTCGCCGTCAGCACCGCGACGACGCCGGGAAATGCCTCGACGCCGGAAAGGTCGAGCGAGAGGATGCGGGCGCGGGCAACCTCCGACAGCCCGAGCGCGACGTGCAGGAGCCCGCGCGGCTCGGCGATGTCGTCGATGTAGCGGGCCTCGCCGGTGACGTGGCGGGTGGCGGAATCATGCGCGACGGGCTTGTGGACCCCGTCGGCAACGACGCGCGGCGCGTCGGCCTTCATGCCGGCACCGCCAGTCTCGCCGGACCCTCGCCAGCGCATTCGAGGCGGAAGCGGCGCAGCAGGTTGGCGGCGACCCGCCGGCGATAGGCGGCGGAGGCGCGCATGTCCTCGATGGGCGAGAAATCCTCCTCCAGCGCAGCCGCCGCGGCCTCCACGGACGCGGCGTCGAAGGGACGCCCCTCGAGCGCGGCCTCGGCGCGCTTCGCCCGCGCCGGCACCGGCCCCATGCCGCCGAATGCGAGCCGGGCCCGCCTGACGACGACGCCGCCCATCTCGAGCCGGAAGGCGCCGAGCACGGCGGTGATGTCCTCGTCGCGGCGCTTGGAGATCTTGTAGATGGCGAAGCGGTCGGTCGCGCCGGGCGCGGGGACCTCCACCGCCTCGACGATTTCGTCGGCGGCGCGGTCCTGCCTGCCGTAGTCGATGAAGAAATCCTCCAGCTTCATCGAGCGGCGGCCGCGCGGCGACCACAGGTGCAGCGTCGCCCCGAGGGCGATGAAGGGCGGCGGCATGTCGCCGATGGGCGAGCCGTTGGCGATGTTGCCGCCGATGGTGCCCCAATTGCGGATCTGCTCGCCGCCGATGCGCGAGATCAGCTCGCCGAAGGGCGCGGCCAGCCCCGCCAGCGCGCCGCGCGCCTCGCTGTAGCTCGTCAGCGCGCCGATCCTCAGTCCTTCGGGGGTTTCGCCGATGCCTCGCAATTCGGCGATCCGGCCGAGCCAGACGAGATGTTCGGGGCGCCGCAGCTTCTTGGTGATCCACAGGCCGACATCCGTGGCGCCGGCGAAGAAGACCGGCTCCTTCACCCGGCCGAGGAGGCCGGCGAGTTCATCGAGGCTTTCCGGCGCGTGGAACGCCCCCGAGGCCCCCGCCGTCTCCAGCGGCCCGTCCGGCAACGCGCGCAGCGCTTGCGAAACCGCCTTGGCATCGAAGACGCCTTCGCCGCGATGCGGGAAGGGTTCGCCGCCCATGGCAAGGGCGGCGTCGACGATCGGCCGATAGCCGGTGCAGCGGCAGAGATTGCCCTGGAGGCGTTCGGCGACCTCGCCGCGCGACGGTTGCCCGCCCTGCATCGCCACGGCCGTCAGCGACATGACGAAGCCCGGCGTGCAGAAGCCGCATTGCGAGCCGTGATGGGCGACGAGCGCAGACTGCGCCGGGTGCAGATCGCCGCCGGCGGAACGCAGATGCTCCACCGTCAGCACGTGGCAGCGGTCGACCGTCGCCGCCGGGCGGATGCAGGCGTTCACCGTCCGGTATTCGAGCGCGCCTCCATCCACGGGCTCGCCGACCAGCACCGTACAGGCGCCGCAATCGCCTTCGGCGCAGCCTTCCTTGGTCCCGGTGAGGCGCAGATCGTCGCGCAGCACGTCGAGCAGCATGCGCGAGGGCTCCAGCCCGTCGAGCCGGCAGGGCGCGTCGCCCAGCAGGAATTCAACGCGCGAGCGCGCGGTTCCGGGTCGCCGGGCGTCAGCCATGCGCAATCCTGCCGAAAACGGCCATCCACGAATTCTCCTGCCGCATGGGAAGCATGATAGCGGCAAATTTCGCAGTTGCGAGAGGATTGCGGCGATAGTTGCCGAACGGGCCGATTGCGATGAGGATGCCCGAGAAGCTGCTGGGGAACATCGGGAGCAAGACGCAAGGCGATGCAGGACTACCCCCGCGACATGCGCGGCTACGGCCGGACGCCGCCGGACCCGAAATGGCCGGGCGATGCGCGGATCGCCGTCCAGTTCGTCGTCAATTACGAGGAGGGCGGCGAGAACTGCATCCTGCACGGGGACGCGGCGTCGGAAGCCTTTCTCTCGGAGATCGTGGGCGCCGCGCCGTGGCCGGGCATGCGCCACATGAACATGGAGTCGATCTACGAATACGGCGCGCGCGCCGGGTTCTGGCGGCTCCACCGGCTGTTCACGCGCGAGAACGTCCCGGTGACGGTGTTCGGGGTGGCGACCGCGCTGCAGCGAAGCCCGGAGCAGGTCGCCGCCATGCGCGAGGCCGGCTGGGAGATCGCCAGCCACGGCCTCAAATGGATCGACTATCGCGACTTCGACCGAAAGGACGAGGTCGATCACATGCGCGAGGCCTGCAAGATCCACGAGGCGGTGACGGGAGAGCGCCCGCGCGGCTGGTACACGGGGCGCAGCTCCGCCCATACGCTCGACCTCGCGGCGGAGAACGACGATCTTCTCTATACGGCCGATTCATACGCCGACGAACTTCCCTATTGGCGCGACGCTGGGAAGCGGACGCATCTCGTCGTTCCCTATACGCTCGACGCCAACGACATGCGGTTCGCCACGGCGCAGGGATTCAACGCCGGAGAGCAGTTTTTCGCCTATCTCAAGGACAGTCTCGACGTCCTATACGCCGAAGGCGGCCACGGCACGCCGAAGATGCTGTCGGTCGGCCTGCATTGCCGTCTCGCCGGGCGACCCGGGCGATTCGCGGCGCTGGAAAGATTCGTCGGCTACATAAAACAGAAACCCGGGGTATGGCTGGCCACGCGCGAGGACATCGCCCGTCACTGGCACCGGACGCGTCCGCCGCGCCCGCTGAAGCCGAGCCGGCTCGGCCGGGCGAGCTTCGTGGAGATATTCGGCGACATCTTCGAGCATTCCCCGTGGATCGCGGAAGCCGCGCATCGCGGCGGGCTGACGGCGCGCGAGGACAGCGCCGGCGGCCTGCACGCGGCGATGGCGAAGGCGCTCGATGCCGCCGACGCGGCGGCGAAGCGGGCCCTGATCGACGCCCATCCCGATCTCGCCGGGAAGCTGGCGGTCGCCGGCGGGCTCACCGCGGATTCGAGCGCCGAGCAGGCGTCGGCCGGGCTCGACCGCCTGTCGCCGGCGCTCTTTCAGCGCTTCACCGCGGCCAACGAAGCCTATCGCGCGCGCTTCGGCTTCCCCTTCATCATGGCGGTGAAGGGAAGGAGCGCGGCGGAAATCCTTGAGAATTTCGAGCGCCGGCTGAATAACGGGCCGGAAGAGGAATTCGCCACCGCGCTGTCCGAGATCTCCAGGATCGCCCTGCTGAGGCTCGAGGCGCGCTTTTCGGAGACCGACAGTTGAAACCCGAACGCATTATCCCGGCCCCCATCGACGAAGCGGCGGAGGCCTTCGGCGCCGGCATGGTCAATCTGGTCCAGCCGCGCCTCGGCGCCGAGGCGGGGTTCGCCACCGACGATTTCTGCGGGCCGTAGGAGCGCATGCTCGACCCGGCGCCGCCGATCTTCGCCGAGGGGCGCTACGACGACCACGGCAAGTGGATGGACGGCTGGGAAAGCCGGCGCAAGCGCGTCGAGGGCTTCGACCACGCGGTGATCG
>JBFWXZ010000243.1:0-4212 GCA_050186955.1 Flavobacteriaceae bacterium | reverse complement strand
CGCGGCCCGGCGGGTTCTCGGTGATGACGGGGGAGGACTCGGCCTTCTTCGACGCGCTCTGCCACGGGGCGGTTGGCGGCTTCCGCGCCTCCGCCCATATCCGCACCGGCGACTTCGCCCGGGTGCAGCGGCTGGTCGAGGCCGGCGGCGTGTCGATGGGGCTCGGCGAGTGGAGCAAGCTGCTGCCGACGATCAGGATGCTGTTTTCCGAACCGAGCCCGGCCGCGCTCAAGCACTGGCTTTGGCGGCAGGGGCTGATCGCGTCCGCGGAGATGCGCCTGCCGATGGTGCCGGCGAGCCAGAATTTGCGGGCGCGCATCGACGCGGAGATCGCGATGCCGATGGAGAAGGCCGGCTGAGCCTCGATCAGGTCGCTGCAAACGGAACGCGGGCCCCCGGGGAGAGGGGGCCCGCGCCGCATGTCTGCCGTTTCGTCGTGGGGAGGATCAGAACGGCAGGATGATGTCGAGGATCTGCTGGCCGTAGCGCGGCTGCTGGACATCGCTGATCTGGCCGCGTCCGCCGTAGGCGATGCGGGCCTCGGCGATCTTCGCGGAGTCGATCGTGTTGTCGGCGTTGATGTCCTCGGGCCGCACGATGCCGGCGACCACGAGCTCGCGCACCTCGAAATTGATGCGGACCTCCTGGCGGCCCTCGATCACGAGGTTGCCGTTGGGCAGGATCTGGGTGACGACCGCGGCGACGCGGGTGCGGATCGCCTCGCGGCGGTTGACCGTTCCCTCGCCCTCGCTGCCGGCCTCGCTGTTGAGGTCGACGAGGCCGGAGGCGTTGGCGCCGTCGGGTAGCACCTTGTCGACCAGCACGCCCTCGAAGCCGGCCAGCGCGGAGGCGCCCATCTGCTCCTTGTTGTCGCGGGTGCGGCTGGTCTTGTTGTTGATCACCGCGCTGTCGGTGACCTGCACGATGACCGTCAGGATGTCGCCGATGCGGGCGGCGCGCTGGTCGCGGAAGAAGGCGCGGGCGCCACTGCGCCACAGCGAGTTGGCGTTGTAGACGGGCGGCTCGGGCGCCGGCATCGGCATCGATACCGGGCGGTAGCCTGGAATGGTCGTCGGGTTGTCGATGGCGCTGAGGGCCGGCGCCTGGCCGACGGCGTTGAGGCGGTCGACGGTCGACGAGCAGGCCCCGAGCGCGAGGCCGCAGGCGAGGACGGCGATCCTGCCGAGTGCCCGGAAGATGCTGGAATTGGCGGTCATTTCGTTTCTCCCCACGAAACCTTGAGTCCTACTGGCCTTCGAGCGCGGCCAGGGTCGATGAAGCGGCGATCTCGACAGTGCCGCTGGCGGTGATCTCGGCGTCGATCATGCGCCGGGTGTATTCGTTGACGACGCGGATGACGTCGCCGCGCGCGCCGCCCGAGACGGCGCGGCCGCGGGCGGTGAGCAGCATCGAGCCCTTGCGGTAGACGATGGTCACCTGGTCGTTGCGGCTCACCAGGGTCGGCTCGGTGAGGTCGCCGGCGGCGATGGCGCTGCCCGGCTGCAAATTGCGCCGCGCCGCTTTGCCGGCGATGTCGGCGATCTCGGCGAAGGTGTTGCCGCCGGCCTGCTGGGCGGTCACCAGCTCGATCCGCAGGTCGCTGCGGGCGATGACGGCGCCGCGCTCGATGCGGCCGGCCGCGGTGACGACCGGAACGAGGCGCTGCGACACGCCGCTGACGACGACGCCGGGGCCGAGCACGCGGCTGCCGGGCACCGTGACGGTCGCGGTGAAGCGGCCGGAGCCGGCGCGGTAGTCGAAGGTGGCGACGGCGGCGGGGGCTGCGAGCTCGTCCTCGACATGCAGCGCCTGCAGCGGCCGGTCGAAGCGCACGTCGACGCGCTCGGCGTCGATGTCGAGCCGTTCGGCGATGCGCTCGGCGATGCGGGCGCGGATCTCGTCGGCGGTGACGATGCGGGCGGTGCGCGCGATGGCGACCTCGTCGATGCCGCGATAGTCGATCTCCATGATGCCGTGGTCGGCGGCGATGGCGACGATCTGCACGGCCCGGACGCTGCCCTCGGTGCCCGGGTCGGGCGACTGGAAGACGGGGGTCGCGGCGGCCGCGCCGGCGCCCTCGACGAGATCGCCGAGCGTGACGAAGGGACCGGAGACGCTGACGCGCGGCTTGAGCGTGGCGGCGTGCGCCGGCGCGAGGGCGAGCAGCGCGAAGCCGAGGGCGAAGCACAGGGCGGAAAGGATGGCGCCGTAGCGGGTCATCGGGGTGAGCTCCATGTCGGTCGGTGCCGCGCTCATCAGCGCAGGTTCGAGGTGGCGGACAGCATCTCGTCGGCCGCCGTGATGACGCGGGCGTTCATCTCGTAGGCGCGCTGCGCCGAGATGAGGTCGGAGATCTCCGACACCGGGTTCACGTTGGCGAGTTCCAGATGCGACTGGACGATGTTGCCGAGGCCGTCGGAGCCGGCGGTGCCGGTGATCGGCGCGCCGCTGGCGTCGGTCTCCAGATAGAGGTTGTCGCCGATCGCCTCGAGGCCGTGCTTGTTGACGAAGCGGGCCATCTCGAGCTGGCCGAGATCGGTCGGGGTCGATTCCGTTCCCGTCGTCGCCTGCACCACGCCTTCCGAGTTGATGGTGATCTGGCGGGTGTCGTCGGGAACCGTGATGCCGGGGGCGAGCACGTAGCCGTCGACGGTGACGAGCTGGCCGTTGGCGTCGATCTCGAAGGAGCCGTCGCGGGTGTAGGCGCTGCGCCCGTCGGGCAGGGTGACGGTGAAGAAGCCCTCGCCGCGGATCGCCAGGTCGGTCTCCTTCTCGGTGAGCTGCAGCGTGCCCTGGCTCATGATGCGGCCGGTCGCTGCGGTCTTGACGCCGGAGCCGATCTGGATGCCGGTCGGCACCATGGTGCCGCTCTCCGAGGTCAGCGTGCCCTGGCGGCGCATGGTCTGGTAGAGCAGGTCCTGGAATTCCGCCCGGTAGCGCTTGAAGCCGGTGGTGCGCATGTTGGCGATGTTGTGGGAGATGACCTCGACATTGAGTTCCTGGGCCATCATGCCGCTGGCGGCTGTCTGCAGTGCGCGCATGGCGTCGCTCCTTCGGGTCTATCGGGTCAGGCGGGGACGGAGGCGAGCTTGTCGATCGCGTCGGAGCGCATCTCGTCGTCGCGCGCCATCATCCGGGCCACGGATTCGTACGCCCGCTGCACCTCGATCATGCGGGTGATCTCGGTGACAGGCTGGACGTTGGACTTCTCGTAGACGCCCTGGCGCAGCTTCGCTGTCTCGGCGGGCTGCGGCGCCTCGTCGGTCTCGAAGGTCGTGGCGCCGTCCGGGCGCTGCGAGTGCGGGTCGTCGAAGGCGACGAGGCGCTGGCGGCCCGGCTGGCCGTCGCTGGTGGAGATGGTGCCGTCGGTGGCGATCGAGACGTCGGTCTCGTTCTCGGCGAAGGTGATCGGGCCGCCGTCGCCGAGCACCGGGAAGCCCTCGCTGGTCACCAGCTGCCCGGTGGCGTCGAGCTTGAACTGGCCGTTGCGGGTGTAGCGCTCGCCGTCCGGCGTCTGGACGACGAGATAGCCGTCGCCTTCCACCGCCACGTCGAACTCGTTGCCGGTCTGCTCGACCGGGCCGGCGGAATGGTCGTGGATGGTCGCGAAGTCCTCGACATAGGACAGGTCGCGGCTGTCGCCGCTCATGTCCATCTCGGCCTTCGGCATCAGATATTCGCTGAAGACGATCGATTCGCGCTTGAAGCCGGCGGTGCCGAGATTCGCGATATTGTTGGCGATGACGTCCATCTGGCGCCTCAGCGCCATCTGACGGGACAGTCCTACCAGGGCTGCGTTTTCCATTTCGTCCTACCGTTGCCGTTGCTCCCCACAGCGCCCGGCACGGCACGACCCGGCGCTCACCATTCGTTAAGCATAAGCCGTGCCACAAGGAAAATCTTTCAATATCAATTAGTTAGTTAGATTGCGGGGTGCGCGAGGCGGCAGAATGAGCCGTCAAATACTGCCGCGGTGGCAATTTTTGCCGGGCTCGCCGCGGGGCATGTGTAAACGCATCGTTAACCATTGCGTCCTTAGTAATGGAGCGTGGTTTCAACACGCCGGTACCCGGCAAAAACTGACCAGTTTCGGGACAGCCAATGAGTGACGCAGCGATCGCGGAAGACATCGCCGAGGACATGGAGCCGGGCGCCGGGGTCGACGACGCCGAAGGCGAGGGCAGGTCCGGACGCGGCAGGTCGCGCATCATC
>JBFWXZ010000242.1:0-4261 GCA_050186955.1 Flavobacteriaceae bacterium | reverse complement strand
ACCCTGACCTCACCGCATGACGACGGCGTGAGACAAGGCGTCGCGGACCTTGTCGATCGACTGCAGGCGATCGATGCGAATTTCCCGCTCCGCGTGATCCCGTTGCGCATTCATGTCTTCACCCCGGTTGAGCAGCGCCTCGCTCGGGACAACGCGCGCGAGCGCAGCCTCGCCGTGCAGGACGAGGCGATAGCCGCTTGGAAACAGGAGCTTAAGCGTCGTTTCCCGGATGGGCTCCGCGCACTACCAATCTGCGACGTGCCGTTGCGGACGAGGGCGGCATGATCGCCTCGCGCCGCTCGGCATCGCAGGCTGCCTTCAGCGTCAAGGTCGACGCCTGGATCGCGAATGCGCTTGCAGGCGGTTGCGTGGACTATGCGACGCTCCTCCGCCGGCTGCCCGGCGTCTATCCGACCGAAATTCTATTTTCGCTGGATCGACTCGCCGCGTCGGGCGCGGTCGATCCGGCTTTCGCGGCTGCGGCGCGCCGCCAAGCGAAGAATGCCAACTCGCCAGGCGCCGAGGGACGCTCACTTCTGCCGCCGCCACATCCGCTCGACTTCGAGTGGCGCTTCACCGCCGACGCCTCACGCGCCCTGCTCAACCATGCGTCCGCCTTGACTCCCTCGGGCGGTGACGTCCTCCTGTTTGGGACGCCTGGACTTGCGGCTGAGGCGCTCACCTTGCCGGTCGGCCGCCGTCTCGCTCTTCTGGCCGAGGCGAACTGCGTCACAGACCGCTTGTTCGCGCTCAACCGAGCGATCGGTTCGCCGCTCGCGATAGCGTTCTGCACTGGCGGTCTTCCGCGTGAAAGCGCAGATGCGGTAATTCTGGATCCGCCATGGTACCTCGATTTCGTCCGGCCGATGCTAGCCGCCGCAGCCCACGCCTGTCGCGTAGGCGGCTTCGTGCTAATCAGCCTGCCACCCGACGGCGCGCGACCGACCGCGGAAGCCGACCGTCAGGCCGCCATCGCGCTCGCTAGGCGGCTGGGGCTAGCTCTAGTCGAACACGCAACCTTAGCGATCGGATATGAGACGCCTTTCTTCGAACGCAACGCGCTTCGCGCAGCCGGCATCTGCACCCCGCCAAGATGGCGTCGCGGCGATCTCGCCGTTTTCCGCAAAGTGCGCGCGCCGAAACAAACCTCCCCCAGTTCGCAACGCACGCGGCTGTGGAGCGAAGTTGCCGTCGGCCGCATGCGCCTCTTTGTCCGCACGACCAAAGCCGTCCAGGCTGGCGACGCGGAGCTTGTTCCCATCGTGGCCGGCGACATCCTGCCATCAGTCAGCCGGCGCGATCCACGCCGTGCCCTCGCCAACGTCTGGACCTCCGGCAACCGCGTCTTCCAGACCGACAATCCACAGCTTCTGCTAGAGGCGGCGTTTTTGTGCGCTGGCGAGGCGATGGGCTCTAGCATTCAGCCGCAGCTCTGGGGCACAGTGCGCGAGCGCGAGGTGATCGAGCGAGTCGCGGCCGAGCTTCGTGATCTGGCGGCCCTCGAATCGATGGAGGAAACGGGCTCGCCTACGGTGATGGAACGGAGTGTGGCTTGGAAATTGAATACGACGATGTCCTGGAACGACTCAACGGCCACCCATTTTGGCTGACTTACTTTTCAGATGCGACCCGACCGTCAGGCCGCGTAGGCATCCACCTTGCGGTCTTCGCCGAGCCGTTCCTCTCTATGGTGCTATCGGGCGAGAAGACGATCGAGTCCCGCTTCAGCCGCAACCGATGCGCGCCTTACGGCGAGATCGGCGACGGCGATATCATCCTTCTGAAGCAAGTCGCCGGACCCATCTGCGGCCTGGCGCTGGTGCGACGCTGCTGGTACTACGATCTTGCGACAGAACCGATCGACCGAATTCGGCTTCGGTTCGGCGCCGGAATCGCGGCGGCCGATGATTTCTGGGCTGCGCGCGAGGACGCCCACTACGCTACCCTCATCGAGCTCGGCGCGCCGACCGCGATCGGCCCTGTCGCCTGCGAAAAACGCGATCGGCGCGGCTGGGTGGCGTTGCAGTCCCGCCAGATGACGTTCGCCTTCGCATGAGCCTTTTGCTCTGTTTCTCTGGTCAGATCGGCAGCGGTAAATCCTCGGTCAGCACCGCGGTTGCAGGCGCGATGGGATGGCGCCGGACCGGGTTCGGCGATTATTTGCGCGCTGAGATTGCCCGGCTCGGCGGCGACCCGGACGACCGGAAGGCTCTGCAGGACCTGGGCCAATCGTGCGTAAATGCCGATCCGGCCGCGTTCTGCGGCGAAGTGTTGACAACAGGCGGATTCCGGCCCGGCGATGATTTCGTCGTCGACGGTATTCGGCACGTAAGCATCTTCGAGACCTTAAAGCAGGTCGGTTTGCCCAGCGACGCGAAACTACTGTTTCTCGGTGCAGGTGAAAGCACACGAAGCGTTCGAGTGCAGGCTCGGTCTGACGCGACCGATTTCGCACGCGCCTCGACGCACCGCGTCGAGGCCGAGCTCCTCGATGTCCTTCCCGATCGCGCGGACGCCATCATCGACGCCGACCAACCGATAGAGCACGTCGTCTCGGATTGCCTGAAGTGGGTGAGACAGTGGCAAGCAAACACCGGCTGATCGATTCAGGCCGGACGGGCGCTATTTGCCGCGTTATACTTATCGGCATTGACAAGATAGATTTGAAGTGATGCCCGTGGATGGCGGCTTCGTCGATCTCGACATTCTTCTCAAAAGAATCCGACGCGTAGTCGAAGATCTACTTCCTAGACGCTGTGAAGGCCTACAAAGCCGGAGCGTTACGGGAATCGCTGACGTCCGTGTGGGTCGCGGCTGTCTGCGATCTGATCGCCAAGTATAGCGAGCTGAGTGCGAACTGGGACGCCGCCGCGACCGCCTTCATACATGGCTGGGACACAGCGATGGCCGCGAACGACACGCGGCACTTGCTGAAGCTCGAAGCAAAAATCTTCAATGCCTCCAACACCAACCAGGTCGTAAACCCGATCGCACACACGAACCCGCAGTGTCTGCGCGACGATCGCCATCTATACGCCCATCCTGACCTTTCGGCCTAGGCCGAGTTGTTTAAGCCGTCGCCCGAGCGCGTGCGACTGCACCGTCAACGTCGTTGATCTCGTCCGGTCGCAAGAACCGATACAGGGCAAGGGTGCTCAGGCCACTCGCTTGTATCAAACTCAGTACGGCCTGACCTCTAACCGGGCAGCCGGTGAAGACTCTTGAGACCGACGATGTGCGCGTGGAGCTCCGCGCCGTCACCAGCCCTGACTTTGGCAGTATCAATAACGCGCAATGTTAGCTCGTGAGATATTCTAGTCATCGTACGACGACGGACGGGGCGCGAAGCTGAACGTCCGATATCGGGTAACAGTTCAATTTCTGATCTTGGCGCAAAACAGACGTCTGTCGACAAACTGCATACGTCTGCATGTATTCGATATGCAGACGCAATGTGTGCAGGTTTCTTCGGGAAAACGCGTCCAGCGAAGTTGATCCTGAGATCAGCAGCTCCAGCCCTGCCTCTGGCTTTCCCACTCGATGGGGAAGCGCTCCAGCAGGTCGTCGAGCTGCAAGCCCGGCGGCTGCCGGCCGACGAGGATCTGGTCAACGAGCGCGGGCGCGAGAAGGGACAGTCGAAGCACGCGGCTGACATAGGACGAGTTGATGTTTTCCGCGCGCGCGATGTCCGAGATGGAGGAACAGGCTCCCGATTCCAGCAGCTTGCGCCAGCGGAAGGCCCGGGCGAGGGCCTTGACCATTGCATTGTCGATGCGGATTTGCGGGACCGGTGTGTGTTGGGAGCCGTCCGGCGACACTACCTGCTTGCGCGATCCATGTTGCTGAAAGCTGGCCGGGACAACGATCGTGAGTTCTGAGCTGTCGTCCGACAGGGTAAACTTGGGATGTGCGATTCTGGAGGGGTGCGCGGCGAATGGTTCCGGCGCGGGGACATTTTCGGTGCCACCACAAGTGACGATGCCATTGCGCTCTAAGGTCTTTGCGCTGTCATCGTTTCGTGGCCGCAACTCGCAAATCAGGCTGGTGAGCCCGGAAACGCGGAAACAGATCGAGACCGCGTCCTCCCGAACCTCTACCTGTTCGACGAGGAGATTGACGATCCGCGCCTGTTCGGCCGGGAAGAGTTCGTCCCAGAGCGGCTCGAAGTCATGCAGGGCTGCCCGGAGGTCGTCCTCCGTCAGTGCGCCATCTTGGCGGTCGGCCCAGGATTCGGCCTGCAAGTCTCCAGCCGGGGCAGTTT
>JBFWXZ010000241.1:0-4278 GCA_050186955.1 Flavobacteriaceae bacterium | reverse complement strand
CGGCACGACGACCAGCATCCTCGCCCGCGAGCTGCTCGGCCGCCGCAACCTGAACATCGTCACCAACTCCTCCGACGTCGCGCGGACGCTGGCGACGGTCAACGGCAACAAGGTCTACATGGCCGGCGGCGAGTAGCACGGCGACAACGGCGCCGCCTTCGGCCGCTCTGCCATCGACTTCGCGGCGAGCTTCAAGGTGCGCCACGCCATCATCTCGATCAGCGCCATCGACGCCGCGGCGGGGCCGATGGACTACCTGCTGGCGGAGGCCGAGTTCGCCCGCACCGTGCTGTCCTGTGGCGAGCGGCGCATCATCATCACCGACCACACCAAGTTCGACCGCCCGGCGCTGGTCCGCGTCTGCGACTTCAGCCAGTTCGACGTGCTGGTGACAGACCGCCAGCCGCCGCCCGACCTGACGGCGCGGCTTGCGGCCGCCGGCGTCGCGATAGAGGTCGCCGGCTAGCCGGAGATGCCGGTCAGCCGGTCGATCGGCGCGTAGTCGTCGGTGAGCACGGGAGGCTTGCGCGACGCGATCAGCCCGTCGACGAGCTCGGCGGGCATGCGCTCGGCCTCAAGCCGGTCCGGCGGCGCCCCGAGCACCGCCGCCGTGGCGCTCGCCTCCCGCGACCCGAGAAGGATGAAGACGGTGCGCCCGCCGCTCCTGAGCGAGGCGCGCTCGACCCAGATCTCCACCACCGGAAAGACCGTCCGCATCGTGGCCGCGATCGCCGCCAGCGCCTGCAGGCGGGCCGGGTGGTCGACCACGTTCATCAGATAGGCGCCGTCGGGCTGGAGCCGGGCCGCGACCAGCTCGAAGAACTCCCGCGTCACCAGATGGGCGGGGATGGTGATGTCGGTGAAGGCGTCGCCGATCACCACGTCGAAGCGATCCCGCGTGTCGAGGAGGATGCGGCGGGCGTCGCCATGGTGGACGGTCGCGACCTCCGGATCGAACCAGAAATCGGCGACGGCGGTTTGCGTGACCGCCGGATCGATCTCCGCCACCGTCAGCCTCGGCGGGGGTTCCAGCGTCGACCAGGCGCGCGGCAGGGAATAGGAGCCGCCGCCGATGAGAAAGGCGCTGAACTGCCTCCCGCCGACGCGGCTTCGCGTCAGCGCGTCGAGCAGGGCGGCATGCGGCGTCAACATGCGGCGGGGAGAATGGCGCGCCGACATGCCGTGGCCGAGATGGTCGAGCACCATGAGCCGGGCCGGCTCGCCGGCTTCCGCTTCTGCATCGATGACGCGGATGCAGAAATAGGCGCTTTCGCGCGTGCAGGACGCCGGCTGCAGCAACCCCGCGCCGGCAAGCACGGCGGCGGGAAGCGCGGCGGCGAGGCCGGGCAGGATACGCCCCGCACAGGCGGCGCAGACCAGGGCCAGGGCGAGATAGACGGCAGCCACCATCGACAGGGTTCCGATGCTGCCGATCCACGAGATGAAGACGAACCCCGCGAGCAGCGTTCCGGCGATGGCGCCGACCGCGCCGGCGGCGAACACCGCGCCGAGCGCCCTGCCCTCGCGTTCGCGGCTGCCCTCGACGGCGATGCGGGCGAGCACCGGGGCGGGAATGCCGGCGAAGAAGGACGGCATGAAGAAGATCGCCGCCGTCAGCACCGTGATGCCCGCCAGCGTGCTGTCGATGGCGGGGAGGATCGCCGGGGCGAGCCAGCGCAGCAGGAAGATGCATCCCGCCGTCGCCAGCGCCGCCGCCACCAGGCTCCAGGCGGTCAGCGCCAGCGCCCGGCGCGGCGGCCGGTCGGCGATCGCGCCGCCCGCCCAGTGCCCGGCCGAGAAGCCCGCCAGCACGACGGCGATGATCGCCGTCCAGCTGTAGAGGGACATGCCGATATAGGGGGCGAGCATGCGGCCGGCGACGATCTCGACCACCAGGCTCGACGCCGAAACACCCGTCTGCACCGCGACCAGCGCGGCGAGACCGGGAAGACCCTTCCTCGCCTGAGGCCTCACCACGCGAGCCGGTAGATCTCCAGCGCGTCCTGCTCGGCCACCGGGCGGGGATTGTTGACCAGCAGCCGCTGCTGGTTCATGGCGTCCCGCGCCAGCGTCGGCAGGATGTCCTCGGGAATGCCGACGTCGCGCAGCCGCTGCTGCAGCCCGCAGCGCGCCGACAGCTCGGCCAGCGCCTCGCAGAAGGCTTCCGCCCGCTCCTGCCCCTCGAGGCGGGCGAGATCGGGGAACGCACAGACGGCAATCTCGGCATAGGGGGCCGGCGCGACCTTGGTGTTGAAGCGCAGCACATGCGGCAGCACCAGCGCGTTGGAAAGCCCGTGCGGCACATGGAAATGGCCGCCGATCGGATAGGCCAGCGCGTGCACCGCCGCGACCGGCGAATTGGCGAAGGCCTGCCCCGCCAGCATCGAGCCGAGCAGCATGTCGCCGCGCGCCGCCATGTCGTCGCCGTGATGCACGGCACGCTCCAGCGAGCGGCCCATCAGCGTCAGCGCCTGCGTCGCCAGCATCCGCGAGAGCGGGTTGTTGTTGGGGCTCGCCGAGGCGTAGGCCTCGATGGCGTGAACCATCGCGTCGACGCCGGTCGCCGCCGTGATGTGCGGCGGCAGGCCGCGCGTCAGTTCGGGGTCGAGGATCGCGACGTCGGGCAGGATGACCGGCGAGACGACGCCCATCTTCTCGTTGGTGCCGGTGGTGACGATGGAGATCGGCGTCACCTCCGACCCGGTGCCGGCGGTCGTCGGCACCAGGATCAGCGGCAGGCGCGGTCCCGCCGCCTTGCCGACGCCGTAGACGTCCTTGAGCTCCTCGCGGCCGGCCGCCAGCAGGGCGGCGAGCTTCGCCACATCCAGCGACGAGCCGCCGCCGAAGCCGACGACGCCCTGCGCGTTGAACTCGACCGCCGCCCTCGCCGCCGCCAGCACCACGCGCTCGGGCGGATCGGCCTCGACATCGCCGTAGAGCTCGACCCCGACGCCCGCCGCCTCGAGCGCCTGCCGCGCCCTCTCCACCAGCCCGGTCGCCACCATGCCGGGATCGGTGACGAGCAGCACGCGCTCGCCGATGCGCCGCCGCGCGGTTTCCCCCAGCGTCGAGATCGCGCCTTCGCCGAACTGGATGCCGGCGGCGGTGTTGAAGGTGAATGCGGGCATGGCCTCGCGGCTCCTTGATCGTGCGTTTCCCCTTTCCCGAAAGGTCCGACGCGACACCGCGCCCGTCAAGGCGCAAGCGCCGGTGGCGGGGGTGCGGGAACACTCGCCGCGCCGCCGCGTTCCCCACACGGCTCCGGAGCAGCGACGATGGATGGCATGAAACTCGACTTCGATTCGGGCGCGAACGGGTTGTCCGGCCAGGCTGGCCACGCACATCCGCGCGCCTCGCGTGCGGCCGACGGTCTCATCCTCGATCCCGGCCGCAACTGCGTGGCCGTCGCCAATGCCGACAAGGCCGCCGTGCTCGTCGACGGCTCGAACTATTTCACCGCCCTCGAATCGGCGCTGCACCAGGCGCGCCGCGGCATCGTCATCCTCTGCTGGGATTTCGACGGCCGCATCCGCTTGCGCCACGATGCTCCCGAAAGCGAGTCCCCGCCGCTCGGCCAACTGCTGCGTTCCCTGGTCGAGAAGCACGAGGATCTCAGCGTCCACATCCTGATCTGGAGCGTCTCGCTCCTGCACGCGCCGGGCAATTCGACGCAACTCGTCTTCGGCGCCGAATGGCAGAAGCATCCCCGCATCCATCTCAAGCTCGACACCCGCCACCCGGTCTACGGGGCGCATCACCAGAAGATCGTCGCCATCGACGATTCCATCGCCTTCCTCGGCGGCATCGACCTGACGGTGCGCCGCTGGGACACGCCCGACCACCGGCCCGCCAACCCGCTGCGCACCGACCCCGACGGCGTCGAGTATCATCCCGTGCACGACCTCCAGATGGTCGTCACCGGGGACGCCGCGGAGGCCGTCGCCGGCGTCGCCCGCCAGCGCTGGCGCGATTCGGGCGAGCCGGAGCTGCCGCCGCGCGGGCGCCGCCGCGACATCTGGCCCGAGGGGCTGGAGGCCGATTTCGCCCGCGTGCCCGTCGCCGTGGCACGGACCGCGCCGAAGCATGACGGGCTGAAGGAGATCCGCGAGGCCGCGCGGCTGACCGTCGACGCGCTGTGGGCGGCGCGCCGGACGATCTACATCGAGGCGCAGTACCTCACCGCGTCGCTGGTCGGCGCGGTGCTGGCGCGCAAGCTGCGCGCCGCCGACGGGCCGGAGGTCGTCATCGTCGTCACCCGCGATTCCGACGGCTTCATCG
>JBFWXZ010000240.1:0-4294 GCA_050186955.1 Flavobacteriaceae bacterium | reverse complement strand
CGGCGGCGCGGTGCCGAAGGAATACGTGCCGGGCGTCGAGAAGGGCATCAACAGCGTCATGACCTCGGGTCCGTTCGCCGGCTTCCCGATGATCGGCGTGAAGGCCACCCTGATCGACGGCGCCTACCACGACGTCGACTCCTCGGTGCTGGCGTTCGAGATCGCCGGCCGCGCCTGCTTCCGCGAGGCCGCCCCGAAGCTCGGCGTGCAGCTGCTGGAGCCGATCATGAAGGTCGAGGTGGTGACGCCGGAAGACTATGTCGGCTCGGTCATCGGCGACCTGAACGGCCGTCGCGGCCAGATCCAGGGCCAGGAGGCGCGCGGCGTCGCCGTCGTCATCAACGCGATGGTGCCGCTCGCCAACATGTTCAAGTACGTCGACAATCTGCGCTCGATGTCGCAGGGCCGCGCCCAGTACACGATGCAGTTCGACCATTACGAGCCTGTGCCGACCGCGGTCGCGCAGGAAGTTCAGAAGAAATACGCGTAATCAACAGCTTACGCTGGAAACCGAAAGTAGGCCGGTAGCGGCCGTAGGAATGGAGACCTGAGATGGCCAAAGGTAAGTTCGAGCGCAACAAGCCGCATGTGAACATTGGCACGATTGGTCACGTCGACCATGGCAAGACGTCTTTGACGGCGGCGATCACGAAGTTCTTCGGCGAGTACAAGCCGTACGACCAGATCGACGCGGCTCCGGAGGAGAAGGCGCGCGGCATCACGATCTCGACGGCGCATGTCGAGTACGAGACGCCGAACCGTCACTATGCGCATGTCGACTGCCCCGGCCACGCCGACTATGTGAAGAACATGATCACGGGCGCGGCGCAGATGGACGGCGCGATCCTGGTTGTGTCGGCCGCCGACGGCCCGATGCCGCAGACGCGCGAGCACATCCTTCTGGCCCGCCAGGTCGGCGTTCCGTCGATCGTCGTGTTCCTGAACAAGGTCGACATGGTGGACGACGCCGAGCTTCTGGAACTGGTCGAGCTCGAGGTGCGCGAGCTTCTGTCGAAGAACGAGTTCCCGGGCGACGACATTCCGATCGTGAAGGGTTCGGCGCTGGCCGCGCTTGAGGACAGCAACAAGGAGATCGGCGAGACCGCGATCCGGGCTCTGATGGAGGCCGTGGATTCCTACATCCCGACGCCGGAGCGTCCGATCAACCAGCCCTTCCTGATGCCGATCGAGGACGTGTTCTCGATCTCGGGCCGCGGCACGGTGGTGACCGGCCGCGTCGAGCGCGGCATCGTGAAGGTTGGCGAGGAAGTCGAGATCGTGGGCATCCGTCCGACGTCGAAGACGACGGTGACGGGCGTCGAGATGTTCAGGAAGCTGCTCGACCAGGGTCAGGCGGGCGACAACATCGGCGCGCTGCTGCGCGGCATCGACCGCGAGGGCGTGGAGCGCGGGCAGGTTCTGTGCAAGCCGGGCTCGGTGACGCCGCACACGAAGTTCAAGGCCGAGGCCTACATCCTGACGAAGGAGGAGGGCGGCCGTCACACGCCGTTCTTCACCAACTACCGCCCGCAGTTCTATTTCCGCACGACGGACGTGACCGGCATCGTGACGCTGCCGGAAGGCACCGAGATGGTGATGCCTGGCGACAACGTGACCTGCGACGTGACGCTGATCGTGCCGATCGCGATGGAGGAGAAGCTGCGCTTCGCCATCCGCGAGGGCGGCCGCACGGTCGGGGCCGGCATCGTCGTCTCGATCACGGAATAACGCAAAAAGACTGGGTCAGACGCGGGCGCGGAAAACGCCCCGCGCCGCGTAGGACTTGAAGGAAAAGACGAATGAACGGCCAAAACATCCGCATCCGCCTCAAAGCGTTCGACCACCGCGTGCTCGACGCGTCGACCAAGGAAATCGTGTCGACGGCCAAGCGCACCGGCGCGAACGTCCGTGGCCCGATTCCGCTGCCGACGCGGATCGAGAAGTTTACCGTCAACCGCTCGCCGCACATCGACAAGAAGAGCCGCGAGCAGTTCGAGATGCGCACCCACAAGCGCCTGCTCGATATCGTTGATCCGACCCCGCAGACCGTGGACGCGCTGATGAAGCTCGACCTGGCGGCCGGCGTGGACGTCGAGATCAAGCTCTAGGGCGGCGACGCGGCCTGACGGGCCAACGAACATGAGCCGGCGGCTTCGGCCAAGGGCTCCTCTGAGGAAGCAAGAGCCGTGGAGGGGCGAAAAGCCCCGACCGGGAACTCTAAGGAAGAACGAACCGATGCGTTCAGGAGTGATTGCACAGAAGGTCGGGATGACCCGCGTCTACAATGACGCGGGCGAGCACATCCCCGTCACCGTTCTCCGCATGGAGAACTGCCAGGTGGTTGCCCAGCGCACCGCCGAGAAGAACGGCTATACCGCCGTGCAGCTCGGCGTCGGCATGGCCCGCGTGAAGAACACCTCGAAGGCCATGCGCGGCCATTTCGCTACCGCCTCGGTCGAGCCGAAGTCGAAGGTCGCGGAGTTCCGCGTGTCCCCGGACAATCTGCTCGAGGTCGGCGCCGAGATCACCGTCGATCACTTCGTCGCGGGGCAGAAGGTGGACGTCACCGGCACCTCGACCGGCAAGGGCTTCCAGGGCGTCATCAAGCGCCACAATTTCGGCGGCGGCCGCGCCACCCACGGCAACTCGCTGTCGCACCGCGTGCACGGTTCCACCGGCCAGCGGCAGGACCCCGGCAAGGTGTTCAAGGGCAAGAAGATGGCCGGTCACATGGGCGCCACCCGCGTGACCACGCAGAATGTCGAGGTCGTTTCGACCGACAAGGATCGCGGCCTGATCCTGATCCGCGGCGCGGTGCCTGGCACCAAGGGCGCCTGGATCCTGGTTCGTGACGCCGCCAAGGTCGCGCTGCCGGCCGATGCGCCGAAGCCTGCCGCCTTCAAGGCGCCGGTCAAGGTCAACGAGCCGGTCAAGGAAGGGGCATAAGCGATGGACGTCAAGATCACCACGCTTGCCGGCAAGGCAGCCGGAGAGGTCAAGCTCTCCGACGAGATTTTCGGCCTCGAGCCGCGCGACGACATCCTCCAGCGCGTCGTGCGCTGGCAGCTCGCCAGGAAGCAGCAGGGCACGCACAAGACCAAGGGCCGCGCCGAAATCGCGCGCACCGGCGCCAAGATGTACAAGCAGAAGGGAACGGGCCGCGCCCGTCACTCTTCGGCCCGCGCCCCGCAATTCCGCGGCGGCGGCCGCGCCTTCGGCCCGGTCGTGCGCAGCCACGAGCATGACCTGCCGAAGAAGGTGCGCGCGCTCGGCCTGAAGCTGGCGCTGTCGGCCAAGGCCAGGACCTCCAGCATCATCGTCGTGGACGAACTGGCGCTGAAGCAGGCGAAGACCAAGGCGGTGGTGGAGAGCTTCGCCAAGCTCGGCCTCACCAACGCGCTCTTGATCGGCGGCGCCGAGATCGACGAGGGCTTCGCGCGCTCCGCCCGCAACATCCCCAACATCGACGTGCTGCCCGTACAGGGCATCAACGTCTACGACATCCTGCGCCGTGGCACGCTCGTCCTTTCGAAGGCGGCGGTCGAGGCCCTCGAGGAGCGGTTCAAATGACTGACCTTCGCCACTACGACGTGATCGTCAGCCCGGCGATCACCGAGAAGTCGACCATGGCTTCGGAGCAGAACCAGGTGATCTTCAACGTCGCCCAGAAGGCGACGAAGCCGGAGATCAAGGCTGCCGTCGAGGCGCTGTTCGGCGTCAAGGTGACGGGCGTCAACACGCTGGTCCGCAAGGGCAAGCTGAAGCGTTTCCGCGGCACGCTCGGCCGCCAGAGCGACATCAAGAGGGCGGTGGTCACGTTGGCCGACGGTCACTCGATCGACGTCGCCACGGGCCTCTGAGCGTAGAGGGGCCGCGAGGATAAAATCATGGCACTGAAGAAGTTCAAACCCGTAACGCCGAGCACCCGCCAGCTGGTCATCGTCGACCGCTCGGGCCTCTACAAGGGCAAGCCCGTGAAGGGCCTGACCGAGGGCCTGGTGTCGTCCGGCGGGCGCAACAATTACGGCCGCGTGACGGCCCGCTTCCAGGGCGGCGGTCACAAGCGCTCCTACCGCATGATCGATTTCAAGCGGCGCAAGCTCGATGTGACGGCGACCGTGGAGCGGCTCGAATACGATCCGAACCGCACCGCCTTCATCGCGCTGATCAGGTACGAGGACGGCGAGCTGTCCTACATCCTGGCGCCGCAGCGCCTCGCCGCCGGCGACAAGGTGGTGGCCGGCCAGTCGGCCGACGTGAAGCCGGGCAATGCGATGCCGCTGTCGTCCATGCC
>JBFWXZ010000239.1:0-4338 GCA_050186955.1 Flavobacteriaceae bacterium | reverse complement strand
GCCCGCGCCCGGCGCCGGAGCGGCCGAAGGCGCGGCGGCGGGCGCCGTTGTGCGGGTCGCCGGGGCGCGCGGCGGGGTCGCCTGCGGCGCGTCTGAGGAAGAGGACGAAGACGACGGCCGCAGCCCCGGCTTGCCGCCCTCGAGCTGCTGCAGGCGGTATTCGATGTCCTCCTGCTGGCGGCGCGCGAGGTCCTGGAGCTGACGCACCTGGTGGCCGAGCTGCTCGACCTGTCCGGTGAGCTGGCGGTTGCGCTCCTCGAGCGCCTGGATGCGCAGGTTGAGCTGGCCGATCTCGGCGCCCGACTGCGCGCGCGCCGGCGCCGGCGCTGCGGCCAGCAGGCAGATGATCATGATGCCGGCCGACGGCCAAAGGCGGTGCATGTCGCTTATCGTCTCCCGGAATTACCGCTTGCGGAATGTCCGATTATCACAAGCGCGACAGTTCGGCCAAAGCATGGCGGCGCGAATTTCGCGGGGGCGCCGACATGCGAAAGGCCCGGACGCTGGCGGCGTCCGGGCCTCGCGAAGGTCGGTTTCGGCAGCGGCGATCAGCCGCCGGTGTTGAGCACCGTCACCGCGCGGCGGTTCTGCGACAGGCAGGACTCGTCACCGCACACCGCCACTGGGCGCTCCTTGCCGTAGGAGATGGTGCGCATGCGGTTGCCGGCGATGCCGAGGCTCATCAGGTAGTCGCGCGTCACCGTGGCGCGGCGGGCGCCAAGCGCGAGGTTGTATTCGCGCGTGCCGCGCTCGTCGGCATGGCCCTCGATGGTGACCGTGTAGTTCGGATACTGCTGGAGCCAGCGCGCCTGCTTGCCGAGCGTATCGCGGCCAAGCGCGGTGAGGTTTGTCTGGTCCACCTCGAAGAACACGCGGTCGCCGACATTGACCACGAAGTCCTGTGGGCTGCCGGGCACCGCGGTGCCGGCAAGGTTCGGATCCTGCGCGTTCTGGTTCCGGGCGCACGCCGACATGGCGAGCCCCGCGGCAATGATCGCCGCGAACCTGATCGCGCGGTTCTTGCCAAGTGCACTGAGCATCCCGGTAACTCCTTAAAATCTGCTCGACCGGATATACCCGTGGTTTACCGAACCGCGATTAACGGCTCGTTCAGAAACGCGGTAAACCGGGAGTTAATTCCGTGTCCTCGTGGCGCCCCCGCGCCCTGCCGGCGCCTCTGCGAAGCCGGGCCCCAAGACCCGGTGCGAAGCCCCGAACGGCCCGTGTTTTCTAGAAGATTTGCCCCCTCGCGACAACCCGAAAGCCCGCGTCGCGGTCACATCTTCATGCAGCCGCGACGCATTTCGTGATCGGCGAGGAAAAACGCGCGGACGCGCGCCCGGGTAACCTTAATTCCGAAGCGGCGACCACGCCGGGTCGGAAGACCAGGACGGCGTCGGCACCTGCTGCTCGTTGTAGCCGGTGAGGTCGACCGTCCACAGCCGCGGGCCGCCATTGGCGCCCTGCGTTTCCTTGGAGAACATGATCACGCGGCCGTTCGGCGCCCAGGTCGGGGATTCGTTGAGATAGCCCTCGGTCAGCACCCGCTCGCCGGAGCCATCGGTCTTCATCACGCCGATGGCGAACTGCCCGCCGGAAACGCGGGTGAAGGCGATGGTATCGCCGCGCGGCGACCAGATCGGCTGCCGGTACGAGCCCTCGCCGAAGCTGATGCGGGTCGCCTGCCCGCCGCTCGAGGGCATGACGTAGAGCTGCGGCGAGCCGCCGCGGTCGGATTCGAAGACGATCCACTGCCCGTCCGGCGAATAGGAGGGCGAGGTATCGATGGAGGGGGAATCGGTCAGCCGCGTCGTCGTCCGCGAGCGCAGATCCATGACGTAGATGTTGGAGTTGGCGCCCTGCTGGAGGCTCATCACCACCCGCTGGCCGTCCGGCGAGAAGCGCGGCGCCGAGGTCATGTCGGCGAAGTCGCCGACCGCCTCGCGCTGCCCGGTCTCGATGTTGAGCAGATAGACGCGCGGCTTGCCGCCGGCGAAGTCCATATAGGTGATTTCCTGGTTGGTCGGCGAGAAGCGCGGCGTGATGACGAGTTCCTGCCCGTTGGTCAGGTAGCGCACATTGGCCCCGTCCTGGTCCATGATGGCGAGGCGCTTGATGCGCTGGTCCTTCGGCCCGGTCTCGTCGATGAAGACGATGCGGGTGTCGAAATAACCCTTCTCGCCGGTCAGCCGCTCGTAGATCGCGTCGGCGATGATGTGGCCGACGCGGCGCCAGTTATCGGCGCCGGTGAAATATTGCTGGCCGGCCATCTGGGTCTGGCCGAACACGTCCCACAGGCGGAACTCGGTCTTCAGCCGGCCGTCGGGCTGGCGGGTCACGCGGCCGGTCACCAGCGCGCTGGCGTTGAGCACGCGCCAGCTTCCGAACTCCGGCGCGACGTCGAAGCCCGGCTGCTTCTCGATGAAGGCGGCGTGGTCGATCGGCGCGAACAGGCCCGAGCGGCGCAGATCCGCCTCGACCACCTGGCTGATGCTCGCCGACACCTCAGCGTCGCCGGGGCCGCCGCCGCTGAAATCGGGGACGGCGATCGGCAACGGCTGCACCTGGCCGCTGGTGATGTCGATCTCGACGACGGCGAGCGCGGGCAGCGCCGTGACGCAGCCGAGCGCCAGCGCGATCAGGGTCGCGGCGTGCCGCAGGGATGCGAGGGCGGGCTTCAGGGTCATGTCTTCGCTCTCCGTCTTCTTCTTGGTGTCAGCCGCGCAGCATCTCGCGCGGGTCGAACGTCACGTTGATGTCGCGCCACAGATCGTATTTTTCCGCCGGCAGCACATAGGGCTGGCAGCGGTTGACGGCGCGCATGGCGGCTTCGGCGGCGAGGTTGAACAGCGGATCGCCGCCGCCGTTGAGGACCGAGGGACCCGACTGCACATAGCCGTCGGGGCTCAGCCCGATATTGAGCTTCACGATCAGCCCCTGCGCCTCCATCACCGCCAGCGGCGGGTTCCAGCAGCGCGAGATCTGCTGGCGCAGCGCGTCGATCTCGCTGAGGCTGAGGCGCGCCTCGCGGCCGTCATTTGCGCCGAGCGACGGCGTCTCGGCGGCTGGCTGGTCCGGCGTCGTCGCGCCGCCGCTCTTGTCCGGCGACTTGTCGAGCAGGGCGGCGATCTTGTCGGGGTCGAAGTCGCTCTTCGGCTTCTCCGGCTTCGCCGCCTCGACCGGGCGCGGCACGTGCTTGGGCCGCCGCTCGGGAATCGGCGCGTTGGCGAGAAGCTTCTCCTCCGGCTTCGGCGCCGGCTCCGGCTCGGCCTGCTTCACCGGTTCCGGGGCAGGCTCCGGTTCGGGCGCCGGCGCGGGCTCGGGCTCCGCCACCTTGGGCGCCGGCTCGGGCTTGGGCTCCGGTTTCGGCTCGGGCTTCGGCTCCGGCTTGGGCTTGGCGGCTTCCTCCGGCTTGTTCTCGGCCGGTTCTGGGGCCTCGATCTTGCGCACCGCGGGCGGCTGCTCGACCTTCCCCGTCGTCTCGCCGGCGGTGATCTTGGTGTAGTCCTCGACCGAGACCAGCTCGACCGGCAGCGTCGGCAGTGGCTCGCTGTCGAGGATCTCGGCGCCCGGAAAGGAGACCAGCCCCCAGAGGATCAGCGAGGCGTGGGCGATGGACGAGACTGATACGCCGAGACGCATGGAGATCAGCTTTCCGGCTCGATATCCGTCACCAGCCCGATGCGCTTGAAGCCGGCGGCGTTGAGCCGGCCCATGACCTTCATCACCGTGCCGTAGTCGACGGTGCGGTCGCCGCGGACGAAGATGCGCTCCTCCAGCCCCTGCTTGGCGATGGCGGTGAGCTGCGGCACAAGGTCGTCGAGCGAGACCTCGCTCTCCATCAGGAACACCTTGCCGGCATTGTCGACGCTGATCGTCAGCGGCTCCTTGTTGGAATCGATCTGCTGCGCCTGCGTCTCCGGCAGGTCGATCGGCACGCCGACGGTGAGCAGCGGCGCCGTCACCATGAAGATGATCAGCAACACCAGCATGACGTCGACGAAGGGCGTCACGTTGATCTCGCTCATCGGTTGCGCCCGGCCGCGGCCGCGCCGGCGGCTCGCCTGCACGCTCATGCCCATGACGACATCCTCCTCACCGCGCCGCCCTCAGTTCCGCTCGTCGAGCTGCCGCGACAGGATGGCGGAGAATTCCTCCGCGAAGCTGTCCATGCGGCTGGTCAGCCGGTTGGCCTGCCCCGACAGCCGGTTGTAGGCGACGACGGCGGGAATCGCCGCCAGCAGGCCGAGCGCGGTCGCGAACAGCGCCTCGGCGATGCCCGGCGCGACGACGGCGAGGTTGGTGTTCTTCGACGCGGCGATCGCCTGGAAGCTCGTC
>JBFWXZ010000238.1:0-4341 GCA_050186955.1 Flavobacteriaceae bacterium | reverse complement strand
GATCGCGACGAGGCGATCCTGCTGCGCTGGCTCGAGAGCGCCGCCTGACGGCGGCGGGGCGGCTTCAGATGATCTGCTTGATGCGGTCGCAGACGCGCAGCAGTGAGGCGGCGATCTCCGGCTCGCGCGGCTCCATCACCGGCTGCACGCCGGGGCACTGCAACACGTGCGAGACATTGCCGAAGGCGTCGAGGATAGGCGCCGCCACCGACATGATGCCCGGCGTGTATTCGCTGTAGCCGACGGCGTAGCCGCGCTTGCCGGTCGCCTCGATCTCGGCGCGCAGGCGCTTGCGGTCGACGATGGTGCGCGCGGTGAAGGCGCGGATGTCGCGCCGCAGCGTCGCCTCCACCGTCGCCGGGTCGGAGAAGGCGAGCCGCGCCCTGAGCTGCGCCGGCGCGTCCCAGGGATAGCGGTGGCCGACGAGCACCGAGGCCAGCAACTCTCCCGTCGCCTCCACCTTGTCGACGACGATGAAGTTTCCCTCGTCATCGAGCCGGCAGAGGATGCTCGGCAGCTCCGTCTCCGCCGACAGCGTCGCCAGCTCCGCGTGGATCTGCGCCGTGCGGTCGCGCCGCCCCAGCAGGTTGCCGAAGTCGCGCAGCAGGCCGCTGCCGAGGAAATAGCGCCGCCGCGCGGTGTCGTGGACGACCCAACCCTCGGCCGCCAGCGTGCGCAGGATGGCCAGGCAGTGGCTCTTGGTGATCCCCAGCGTCGCGGCGATGTCGGAGAGGCTCGCCCCCTCCGTATGGCGGGTGTCGAGCAGCCGCGTCACCGCGATGCACTTGACGACCGCCGGCACCCCCGGAGCTCCCGCGACCCCTGCTTCCATGGCCTCTCAATCCCCGACTGCTATCGCGCGCCGGTTGACAAGGCGCGAGTACGATGACCAAACTATAGTCTATAAAGAACAATGTTCTCTATAGAGAACAAAAAGAAGGCCGTCAAGGCTTCGGGGACAGACGGAACACGGCATCTTCCGGAGGAGCGATTGGGCCGCTTTCTGATCAGCAGGGTTCTTCAGGCGCTGGTCGTCATGTTCGCCGTCGGCGCCATCGCCTTCGTGCTGTTCCGCTATGTCGGCGACCCCGTCGAGATGATGGTGAGCGTCGAGGACACCGCCGAGATGCGCATCGAGCTGCGCGAGCGGCTCGGCCTCAACGACCCGGCGCCGGTCCAGTTCCTGCGCTATCTCGGCAACACGCTGACCGGCGACCTCGGCATCTCCTACCGCACCCGCCAGCCTGTCGCCGAGCTCATCCTGTCGCGTTTCCCCGCGACGCTGGAGCTCGTCATCTGCGCGACCGTCCTGTCGCTCCTCGTCGGCATCCCGCTCGGCATCGTCGCCGCGCTCTATCGCGGCAGGTGGGTGGGCCGGCTGGCCGACATCGTCACCCTCGTCGGCATCTCGATGCCGACCTTCATGACCGGCACGCTTTTGATCTTCCTGTTCTCGGTGACGATCCCGATCCTGCCTTCCTTCGGGCGCGGCGAGGTCGTCGATCTCGGCTGGTGGAGCACCGGCTTCCTGACGCTCAGCGGCTGGAAGTCGCTGATCATGCCGTCGATCACCCTCGGCCTGTTCCAGCTCACCATGATCATGCGGCTGATGCGCGGCGAGATGCTGGAGGTGCTGCGCACCGACTACATCAAGTTCCAGCGCGCCCGCGGCCTGCCGCCGCGCGTGGTCAATTTCCGCCACGCATTGCGCAACTCGCTGATGCCGGTCATCACCGTCTCGGGCATGCAGTTCGGCGCCCTGCTCGCCTTCGCCATCGTCACCGAGTCGGTCTTCCAGTGGCCGGGCATGGGCCTGCTCTTCGTGCAGTCGATCACCAATGTCGACGTGCCGGTCATGGCCGCCTACCTGATGATCGTCGCCGCCTTCTTCGTCGTCATCAATCTCGTCGTCGACCTGCTCTACTTCCTCATCGACCCGCGCCTGAAGAGCGGCTTCGGCCAGCAGAAGGCGCCGGCATGACGATGAACCCGGCCATCGGCGAGACGGCGGCGGACGCGCCGCGCGGGCGCCCGCTCCGGCGCTTCCTGTCGTCGGACATCGCGCGCAGTTTCCGCCGCTCCCCGGCGGCCGTCGTCGCGGGCGCGGTGGCGCTCGCCTTCGTCCTCGTCGCCATCCTCGCGCCGTGGATCGCCGGCCAGAACCCCTACGACCCGGCGAGCTACGACATCATGGCCTCCAACCTGCCGCCCTCCTGGATGGAAGGCGGGTCGGCGGACTATTTCCTCGGCACCGACGACCAGGGTCGCAGCCTGCTGGCGCTCATCCTCTACGGCATGCGGATATCGATGTTCGTCGGCATCGCCAGCATCGCGCTGGCCATGGCCTTCGGCACCGTCTTCGGCCTCGTCAGCGGCTTCGCCGGCGGCTGGATCGACGCCGTGCTGATGCGCATCGCCGACATCCAGATGAGCTTCCCGCCGATCCTCATCGCCCTGCTGATCGACGGCGTCGCCCGCGCCGCGCTTCCCGCCGGCCAGCGCGAGACGCTCGGCCTCGCCGTCCTCATCTTCGCCATCGCCGTCTCCAAATGGGTGCTCTTCGCGCGCACCGCCCGCTCCTCGGTGATGGTCGAGAAGCGCAAGGAATATGTCGACGCGGCGCGGCTGATGTTCCGCCATCCGGCGATCATCATGTTCCGCCACATCCTGCCCAACACGGTCGGCCCGCTGATGGTGCTCGCCACCGTCAACTTCGCCATGGCGATCCTCACCGAGGCGACGCTGTCCTTCCTCGGCGCCGGCGTGCCGCCGACGACGCCCTCGCTCGGCACGCTGATCAAGATCGGCAACGACTATTTGTTCTCCGGGGTGTGGTGGATCACCATCTTCCCCGGCCTGACCCTCATCGTGCTCGTCTTCGCCTTCAACGTCCTCGGCGACTGGCTGCGCGACGCCCTCAACCCGCGGCTGCAGTGAGGAGGCGCGCCATGGCCGACGATCCCCTCCTCAGCGTCCGCGACCTCTCCATCGCCTTCGAGAAGCACGACGGCCGCATCGAGGCCGTGCACGCCGTCTCCTTCGACCTCGCGCGCGGCGAGATCCTCGGCCTCGTCGGCGAATCCGGCGCCGGCAAGAGCCTGACCAGCATGGCCGTGGTCGGCCTTATCGATCATCCCGGCCGCATAAGCGCGCGCTCGGTGACTCTCGACGGCAAGCGCATCGACGGGCTTTCCGAGCAGGCCTTCCGGCAGGTCCGCGGCCGCGAGATCGGCGTCATCTTCCAGGACCCGCTGACCAGTCTCGACCCGCTCTTCACCGTCGGCGACCAGCTCGTCGAGACGATCCGCATCCACCTGCCGCTGTCGCGCGCCGAGGCCGAGGCGCGGGCGGTGGAGCTTCTCGCCGAGGTCGGCATCCCGGCGCCGGAGCGGCGCATGCAGAGTTACCCGCACGAGCTGTCAGGAGGCATGCGCCAGCGCGTCGTCATCGCGCTCGCGCTGTGCGCCGAGCCGAAGCTGGTGATCGCCGACGAGCCGACCACCGCGCTCGACGTCTCGATCCAGGCGCAGATCATCGCGCTGCTGCAGCGGCTCTGCCGCGAGCGCGGCATGTCGATCGTCCTCGTCACCCACGACATGGGCGTGATCGCCGAATGCGCCGACCGCGTCGCCGTCATGTATGCCGGCCGCATCGTCGAGATCGGCGACACCGAGCAGGTGATCAAGCGTCCCCGCCACCCCTATACGCGCGGCCTGATGGGCGCGATCCCGCGCATCGGCGAGCGCCAGGAGAGGCTGACCCAGATCGACGGCGCCATGCCGCGCCCCGGCGCGGTCTTCACCGGCTGCGCCTTCGCGCCGCGCTGCCCCGAGGCGGACGCCGCCTGCCGCGCCGAGCGCCCCGCACTGCTGCCCGCCGGCAAGGCGCTGGTCGCCTGCCACCACGCGATGGGGGGGGTGTGACCATGGCCGCCGCCGCGCCTCTCCTGAAGGTCGAGAACCTCTACAAGTCGTTCCCGGTCTCCTCGTCGCTGGGTCTCCTGCCGGGTTCCGGCCCGCGCCTCACCGTCAAGGCGGTGAACGACGTCAGCTTCGAGGTCGACCGCGGGCGCACGCTCAGCCTCGTCGGCGAATCCGGCTGCGGCAAGTCGACCGTCGCCCGCCTCGTCACCGGCCTGCACCGCCCCGAAACCGGGCACGTGCTGATCGACGGCACCGACGTCACGGCGCTCTCGGGCCGCCGGCAGCTCAGGCCCTTCGGGCAGCGCCTGCAGATGATCTTCCAGGACCCCTTTGCCAGCCTCAATCCGCGCTGGCGGGTCGGTCGCATCATCGCCGAGCCGATCCACGCCTTCGGCATCGCCAGCGACCGCCGCGAGAT
>JBFWXZ010000237.1:0-4351 GCA_050186955.1 Flavobacteriaceae bacterium | reverse complement strand
CGTCGGCATCCACATCCGTGACGAGGCGCTGACCGAAGGCAGGGTGGATTGGGTCAAGGTCCAGCCTTTGGCCCGCCTGGGCTACATGGAC
This sequence comes from Flavobacteriaceae bacterium, assembly GCA_050186955.1. Lineage (GTDB taxonomy): Bacteria > Pseudomonadota > Alphaproteobacteria > Rhizobiales > Tepidamorphaceae > JACKJP01. The sequence continues at coordinate 4,260 of JBFWXZ010000237.1, read as the reverse complement.
TACACCTACGTCAATCACGTCTTCACGATGCCGGGCTCGAAGGGCCAGACCTTCAGTCCCGGAATGATCGGGGAGCCGGCTACGTCCCGCCATTGGGACCGCGTCCGGCAGGAGCGGGAGATGGCCGGCCGCAAGCCGGCCGGCACCGGCGCGGGCTGAGCCGCGCCAAAACCCTCTGTTTCCCGCTGGATGAACTCCCCTAGCCCGGCTTCCGGCCGCTGAAGCACGCCTTGTAGAGCGCGGCCGGGGTGACCGGCAGCGCCTTGACCGTGCCGGGCGCCTGGAGCGCGTCGTCGATGGCGGAGGCGATGGCGGCGCCCGCGCCGTTGACGCCGCCTTCGCCGGCGCCCTTCATGCCGAGCGGGTTGAGCGGGCTCGGCGCGTCCTCGGTGATCAGCGTGTCGACCGGCGGCACTTCCTGCGCGGTCGGGATCAGGTAGTCGGCGAAGGTCACCGACAGAGGCTGGCCCTGCGGGTCGTAGCGGAACTGCTCGTAGAGCGCGCCGCCTAGCCCTTGCGCGAGGCCGCCGACAAGCTGGCCGTCGATGGTCATCGGATTGATCGCGCGGCCGACATCGTAGGAGATGAGGTACTTCTCCACCTTGATGCCGCCGGTCTCGCGATCGACGCGGACCTGGGCGATGTGCACCCCATAGGGGTAGTTCATGTGCCCGGTGTGGAACCAGCCTTCGATCGTCAGGCCGTCGACCGGGCCGTCGGCATCCTGCACCGCCTGGGCGGCCACCTCGGCGAGGCTGAGCGAGGGGCCGTTCGGGTCGTCCCGCCGTAGCACCAGGCCGTTGCGGATGGTCAGCTCCGGCTTCCCCGTCTGCAGCATCCGGCTGGCGATATCGAGCACCTTGTCGCGGACGAGGAGGGCGGTCTCGCGGGTCGCCGAGCCGGTCATCACCGTCGCCCGCGCCGCATGGGCGCCGATGCCGTTCGCGATCCGGTTGGTCTGGCCGTGGATGACCTTGATCCGGCGATAGTTGCAGCCGAGCGTCTCGGCGCAGATCTGGCCGATGACCGTCTCAAAACCCTGGCCGATCGAGGCGCCGCCGGTCACCACCTCGACCTCGCCGCACGGCTTCAGGGTGATGATGACGCCGTCCTTCGGACCAAGCCCGCTCTTCTCCACGAACATCGACAGACCGACGCCGGCGAGCTCGCCCTTGGCGCGGCGCGCGGCCGCGTCCCTGGTCAGGCGGTCCCAGCCGACATGCGCCAGCGTCTTGTCGAGGAGGCCGCCATAGTCGCCCGAATCCAGCACCACCTCGTCGCCGAGCGCCTTCAGGCCACGGTCATAGGGCATTTCGGACGCGGCGATCAGGTTGCGCCGCCGCACCTCGATCCGGTCAAGCGACAGGGAATGGGCGATCGCATCCATCAGCCGCTCGCGGACGAAGGTGCTCTCGAACCGGCCCGGCGACCGGTAGGTCGCGGCGGGCGTCTTGTTGGTCAGCCGGTAGTGGCCGACGACGCGATAGGCCGGCACCCGGTAGGGGCCGAGCAGCATGCCGGAGATCAACTCCATCACCCGCGCGCCATGGGTCCTGACATAGGCACCCTGGTCGTGGAAGAACTCGTCGTCGATGGCGAGGATCTCGCCCCTTTCGCTCACCGCCGCCTTCACCCTGTGGCGCTGCTCGCGCGAATGGTTGGTCGAGACCATGTGCTCGAGCCGGTCCTCGATCCATTTGACCGGCCGGCCGAAGCGGAGCGCGGCGACGCAGACCAGCACGTCCTCCGGATAGAGCTCGCCGCGGACGCCGAAGCCGCCGCCGACATGGCTCTCGAAGAGGTGGATGGAATCGAGCGGCCGCTTCAGCATCCGCGCGAGCTGCTCGCGGTTGCGGTGCGGAACCTTGGCGACGCCGTGGAGCTCGATCACGTCGCCGGCCTTGTCGTAGCGGCCGATCGCGCCCCGGGTCTCCAGCGGCACGCCGGAATGGCGGCCGACATAGAGGTCGAGCTCGACGACACGGCCGGCGCTGGAGAAGGCTTCGTCGACGTCGCCATAGCCCTGCCGGATGACCATCGGCTCGGTGGGGACGCCGTCGGCGAACTCGCCGAGCGCGTCGGCGGAGGTGATCGCGTCGAGCTCCTCGATGTCGACCACCACCCGCTCGGCGGCATCCTCGGCGAGATAGGGGTCCTCGGCGAAGATGACCGCGACCGGATCGCCGACGTAGCGGACGCGGTCCCCGGCCAGCACGTGCTGGCGGTAGGGGACGAGCTGCTCGACGCGGGTGTCGCGGAAGTCGATCGGGCCGATCTCGGCGACGTCGGCGGCCGACCAGACCGCGACGACGCCGGGCAGCGACAATGCCTCCTCGGTGTTAACGCCGAGCACGCGGCCATGCGGCACGGAGGAGCGGATCACCCGCATGTAGAGCTGGTCCGGGAAGGAGATGTCGGCCGCGAACCTGCCCTCGCCGCGGACGAGGGGCGGATCTTCCAGACGCGTGACCGGCCTGCCGATGATCGACGGGCTATCGCTGTTCAAATCTGACATTCAATCGGCATCCAACAAGGCCGAGCGTCGCCCCGCCGTCGCCGCTCCAAGGCGGCTTCGGAAGCTCCTGCTCTCTTCCACCGGTGAAAAAGCCCGCAAATCTATCGTCATCGCAGCGATCGGGGCAACCGGTTTGGGCCGTTCAGCCCGAGGGCGCCGCCACCGCCTCGGCGGCGGCGTCGAGCGCCCCCCTGCCGTGCGGGATGCCGAGCGCCTTCATGCCCGCCTCCATGGCGGCCAGCGCGCCGAGCGTCATATGGGCGTTGACGTCGCCCATATGGGCGACGCGGAGGAAATCCTGGTAGGCGGGCTCGCCCGGCGCGGCCATGCCGAGGCCGATGCCGAGGGTGAGGCCGGCCTCGCTCTCCACCCAGCGCCGCAGCCGGCCGGCGCCGCCTCCGGGGATGCGGGCGGCTGTGACCGAGCGGCCGCGCCCGGAGGGATGCTGCATGTTGAGGCCGATGCCGCCCTCCCTGCCCCAGGCGTCAAAGGCGGCCCAGACCGCCGAGGCGAGCCGCTCGTGCCGGGCCCAGACCTTCGGCAGGCCCTCCTCCTCCAGGATCATGGTCAGCGCCTCGCGCAGGCCATAGAGGTGGTGGGTCGGGGCGGTGCCGCCGAAGAGGTGATAGAACTCCTCGCCGGCGGCGCGCTGCTTCCAGTCCCAATAGGGCGTCACCAGGCCGGCCTTCGCCGAGGCGGCCATCGCCTTCGGGCTGAACCAGACGAGGCCGAGGCCCGGCGGCACCATCAGGCCCTTCTGGCTGGCGCCGACCAGGACGTCGATCTTCCATTCGTCCATGCGGAGCTCGTCGCAGGCGAGCGAGGCGATGGCGTCGACCGCCAGCATCGCCGGATGGCCGGCCTCGTCGATGGCGCGGCGGATGGCGGCGATGTCGTTGCGGGCGCTGGAGGCGGTGTCGACATGGCTGATCAGGACGGCGCGGATGGCGTGCGCGCGGTCGGCGGCGAGCGCCTCGGCGATGCGCGCCGGATCGGCGACGGCGCTCTTGCCGAAATCGATCATTTCGACGGCGACGCCCATCCGCTGCGCCGCGTCCGCCCAGCCGGCGCCGAACCGCCCGGTCGAGGCGACCAGCGCCCGGTCGCCGCGCGAGAACATGTTGGCGATGGCCGCCTCCCAGGCGCCGTGGCCGTTGGCGATGTAGATCGCGACATGGCCGGAGGTCATCGCCACCCTCTTCAGGTCGGCGATCACCGTGCGGGTCATCTCGATCAGCTCGCCCTCATAGATGTTGGGGGCGCCGCGGTGCATCGCCTGGAGCACGCGCTCGGGCATGGCCGACGGGCCGGGAATGGCGAGATAGGCGCGACCGGCCGTGTACGTCATGTCGAAGCAGTTCCTCTCCAGGCCGGCCGGCTGGCCGGGCGTCCGCTAAGTCGAGTGTGTCGGCGAGGCGCCGTCAAGATGGGCCGGGAGCAGGCTCACCAGGCGACCGTCTCGCCGTCCCTGAAGAAGCCGCCATTCGGTCCGTCGTCGGGCAGCGTCGCCGCCCAGACGATGCCGGCGACGGCCTCCTCGACGCTGCGCGGCGCGTCGGGGCCGCCCATGGCGGTGCGGGCCCAGCCGGGGGCGACCGAGTTGACCTTGACGTTGCCGCGCGCGGCGTGGGCGGCGACCACCGTCACCGCGTTCATCGCCGTCTAGGAGATGCGGTAGGCGACCTCCAGATTGTTCATGGTGCCGAGCGCGCCCAAGTTGGACGAGACGTTGACGATGCGGCCAT
>JBFWXZ010000236.1:0-4375 GCA_050186955.1 Flavobacteriaceae bacterium | reverse complement strand
TGCTGGTAGTGAACCGGAGAGGCCGGACAGGCCAGATTGTATATCCGGTCGACCTCCAGATAGAGCGGGAAGGTCACGTCGTGGCGGATCAGCTCGAAGGCCGGATCGGCCTGCAGATCCTCGATGTTGCGGCGGTCGCCGGTGAAGAAGTTGTCGACGCAGATGACGTCGTGGCCGTCGGCCAGCAGCCGGCGGCACAGATGCGAGCCGAGAAAGCCGGCGCCGCCGGTCACAAGGATACGCTTGGCCCGCTCGATCATGTCAGATTCCCGTCACACCGTTGCCGGAGGCGCCAAGGCCTTACACCATGGCGTTCGCGGTGCCTAGGCGAGCGTCGGCCGCGACGCTTTTCATGGCGCATCAGTTGGCGCATCAGTTGGCGCATCAGTTCTTGAGGCCGCCCAGGTCGATGGGACCGGGCGTCAGCACCGCATCCATCAGCCTTGCCCAGCGGTCGAAGGCGGAATCGGCCGAATAGACGCCCTTCTCCGCCGTCGCTCTCGCGGCCGCTCCGAGCGCGCGGCGCAATTCCTCGTTCTCGACGAGACGCAGGATCGCGGCGGCCAGCTCGCCGACGCGATCGGAGGGATCGGCCAGCAGACCGTTGGCGCCATCGGCGACGAGTTCGTTGTTGCCCGGGCAATCGGCGAATACGACGCTCGGCAGCCCCGCCCCCATCGCTTCGGTCAGCGCACGGCTGAACCCCTCGTCGGTCGAGGGCTGCACGTTGATGGAAGCATCCAGCCACTGTCTGGAGAAATGCGTATGATAGCCGGGCAATTTGACGCTTTCCTCGAGTCCCTCGCTGCTGACGAGAGCCTCGAGTTCGCCTCGCAGGCTACCCTCGCCATAGATATCGAGCGTCCAGCCGGGATGGGCGTCGTGGACCTTGCGGAAGGCCCGGATCAGATTGGCCTGGCCTTTCACGGGTTCCAGCCGCCCCACTGAAATGATCTTTCGCGACGACAGGTCGGCGGCTCCGTGTGGGTTGGGCCGGATGGCGTTCGGAATCCATGCGGTCCTGCCGGCAAGGCGCGGACCGTGATTGGCCAGCGCCCCCAGTTTCCGGACATAGCTGGGGAACAGCATCTGAATCGCCCGGCAGCGGCCGAGCGCGGGCGCCAGCAGCCATTTGTGCGAGAGGTTGGGTCCGTCCGCGCGCTCGCCGAACTCCCATTCGAAACTGTTCCTCAACCCGGCGACGACACGCGGACGATAGCCAAGCCCCTCCATGGCGCCGACGGCCGTAACCACGAACGCGGAGGTGAATGGCACGACGACACGCGGGCGGGTCGAGACGACGAATTCGCGGAGCGAATGAATCACGCGTTGCCGGGCGGCAATCCAGTTCGTCATCGTCAGCGGAATGCCCGTCAGGGCCGCCTGTGACCGGTCCATCTGGAGCGATACGATTCCCGCCCGCTCGGCCATGTTGACGACCGGAATGCCGTCCGGGATCTCGATCGTCGCGGGAAGATGGCGGTGGTCGCAATGAGCTATCGACACGTCGTAGCCGCGATCCCGCAACCCCTGAACGATCTCGATGCAGCTACGCTCCGATCCGCCGACGCCCGTCGACAGTTTCGACAGCATGAAGACGATATCGTATTCCCGCTTCCGCGAGCGGCGGCGCGTCGAAAATCGCGACAGCAGGCCGCCTATTCTTTTCATTGCCCAGCCTCAGTCCGATGTCACGAAGCAACCGGTCCACCTTGTTCCGGGCCCGGCGACGTGTTTACCGACTCCCGGCCTTAGTAACCGGGCGGGCTGGCGCTGTATACCGCCGGCTTCACGCCGACAGGCGGGCGCGACGGGTCAGACCTCGCCCCAGACCTCCCGGGCGATGTCGACGATCATCTCCAGCTTCGCCCATTGCTGCTCCTCGGTGAGGATGTTGCCCTCCTCGGTGGAGGCGAAGCCGCATTGCGGCGACAGGCAGAACTGGTCGAGCGGGGCGAAATTGGACGCCTCCTCGATGCGTTTCAGAATCGCGTCGCGCGATTCCAGGGTTCCCGATTTCGAGGTGACGAGGCCGAGCACCACGCGCGGATTGCCCTTCGGCAGGAAGCGCAGCGGCTCGAAGCCGCCGGCGCGGTCGGTGTCGTATTCGAGGAAGAAGCCGTCATAGGGCAGCGACAGCATCAGCTCGGCGACCGGCTCATATCCGCCCTCGGAGATCCAGCTCGAGCGGAAATTGCCGCGGCAGACATGGGTGGTGATCGTCATGTCGGCCGGCTTGGCGGCGAGCGCGTGGCGGATCATGCCGGCATAGGCCTGCTTGAGGGCGTCCGGGTCGTCGCCGCGGTCGACCAGCGCCTGCCGCTCCTTCTCCGAGCACAGATAGGCCCACACCGTGTCGTCGAACTGGAGGTAGCGGCAGCCGGCGTCGTAGAAGGCGCGCACCGCGTCGGCATAGGCGGCGGCGGTATCGGCGTAGAAATCGTCCATGTCGGGATAGATGTCGGCGCTGATGGCGGCGCGGCCGCCGCGGAAATGCAGCACCGAGGGCGAGGGTATCGTCATCTTCGCCTGGACCTTCGCCACCGACTTCAGGAACCTGAAATGGTCGAGCATCGCGTGCTCGCCGAAGCCGACCCTGCCCGACACCGCGATCGATTCCGATTTGGTCTGCACGCCGTGGAACTGGATCGACTTGGCGCCCTGCACGAGGTCGACGCCGTCGAGACCGGCGAGGAAGTCGAAATGCCACCACGAGCGGCGGAACTCGCCATCGGTCGCCGCCTTCAGCCCGACCCGCTCCTGATGGGCCACGACCTCGCGGATAAGCCGGTCCTCGACCTGCCTCAGGCCGTCGGCGTCGAGCGTGCCGGCGGCATGGGCCGCGCGGGCGTCCTTGAGTTCCTGGGGGCGCAGCAGGGAGCCGACCTCGTCGGCGCGGAAGGGTGCTCGGGTTGCCATGGCGTTTCCTCGTGCGGTTTCTTCGGTGCGTTTTCTCGGGGATTGTCGTTGCGTTGACGGATCGACGCGCATCATTGCCAAGCTCGCTGTATACAGCAATACGCTCGATCACTCGAAAGCGGTGCTTCCGGCCCCTCTCCCCGGCCCTGAGAGGCCCTGCTTACTAGCAAAATGCCCATGGAAGGGCGATTTCGGCGTTTGACTCGCCGAGGCTTTGTATACAGAGTGAATGCAATGAACAGGGAGGGCGTCCGTGAGGGGACGGATCGCGGGAGAACTCGCGCCGGCGCGCCAACGCGACGCCGCGCTTCGTCCGGTGCGGCATGCGCCGGCACATCTCGTTCCACCGTACGGAAAAACGGCATGAGCCTCGCCGCCGCGCGCACCGACGGCGCCGAGGACCGCGGCCATTCGCAGACCGTGAAGGCCCTCGTCGGGCTGCGCGAGCTTATCCTCGAAGGCGCGCTCGAGCCCGGCGAGCGCATCGCGGAGCTGGCGATGGTCGACCGGCTGGGCGTCTCGCGCACGCCGCTGCGCAGCGCCATGGTGCGGCTCGAGGGCGAGGGCCTGCTGGAGGCGATCCCCTCGGGCGGCTACACGGTGCGCCGGTTCAGCGAGCAGGACATCCTCGCGGCCATCGAGGTGCGCGGCGCGATGGAAGGCCTCGCCGCCCGCTTCGCCGCCGAGCGCGGGCTGAACGCCCAGGCGCTGGCGCCGATCAAGGCGACCGTCCACGCCATCGACGAGCTGATCGCCGCCGACATGCCCGATTCGGAAGCCTTTCCCGCCTATCTGCCGCTCAATGCCCGCTTCCACGAGCAGTTGCGCGGGCTGGCCGGCAGCAACGCCATAGAGCAGGCCATCGACCGCGCCAACGCCCACCCCTTCGCCGCCGCCAACGGCGTCATCCTGCTGCAGATGCAGGCGCCGCGCGCGCGCTCGATCATGATCGTCGGCCAGGACCACCACCAGTCCATCGTCGAGGCGATAGAGAATCGCGAGGCCGGGCGCGCCGAGGCGCTGGCGCGCGAGCACGCGCGCCTCGCCCACCGCAATCTCCACAAGGCGCTGATGAGCCGGCGGGGGCTGGAGAATGTCCGCGGCGCCTCGCTGCTGATCGGGCGCGACGGGCGCCGGCGCGGTGTCTCGTGAGGAAAAATCGCCCCGTCGAGCGGGAAAAGGACGTTTCCGGCGCTTCATTTCCGCGCCGGCAGGAGTAGGATCGCGTCCGCCCGGCGGATGCGGCGGGGAAAAGGTTTTCGTCCCGGCCACGGTCTGGACGATATCCGCGGGATGGCTGCACTATCGCGGCCGTCTCGACTTACGAAAAGGCGGGGCGAGACAGGGAAGCGCCGCCGCACGCAGCAGGGAGGAACCCATGATCGGTCGTTTGTTGAAGGCGGGCGTTGTCTCGGCCGCCGTACTGGTGTCGGCGCCGCTGGCGCAGGCACAGGAA
>JBFWXZ010000235.1:0-4468 GCA_050186955.1 Flavobacteriaceae bacterium | reverse complement strand
GATCTGCCCGCCGTGATCGGCGAAGGCGTCGGCGGTGTTGACGCAGAAATCGTCCAGCAGGTCGATATAGGCCTGCCGGCCGAGCTGCTCGGCATGCATGGACGAGCCACGGATGTCGCCCATGACGATGGCGGCGCGGATCGTCTCTCCCTCGCCACGGCGGATCTGGCCGGAAAGCACGCGGTTTCCGGCGTCGGAGCCGAGATAGGTCGACATCATGTTGTTGGCGAGGACCGACTGGACCGCCATCTTGCAGGCGACCGCCAGCTTCGACTGGATGCTGAGCAGGGCGGCGATCTCGGAATCGTGGAAGCCGCCCTCGCGGTCGGTCGACCAGGAACCGATCATGCCGCGGTCGCTCTCGGGCGAGAACATCGAGCGGAAGGCGAGATAGTCGGTGATGCCGTGCTCGTGCAGGTCGCCGAAGATCGGGAACTCGCCCGCGCTGTCGGCGTCGATGCGCCGGCGCATGTAGTCGAGCGCGTTGTTGGTCATGTGGAAGAACGGGCTGTGGAGATAGCGGTCCTCGATCTCCGTATCGACGTGGCGATAGCCCTCGATCTCGAGCCCGCTGCCGCGCCGCCAGGTGAAGCCCATGGCGCGGTAGAGCGGGTGGAGAATGGCGAATGACAGGTTGGCGCGGGCGATCGGCAGGCCGGTCGCGGCCATGCGTTCGCAGCAGCCGCGCACGATGGTTTCCAGGTCGGTCTCGGCGAGCGCCTGGGTCATCAGCCAGTCGGCCACCTTGTCGACCAGAATTTGTGACGTGGTTCCTGTCATGGCCGATATGTCTCCCGGCAATCGTCGTTGTGCGTTGACACGTCGCGGGCAGCGCGGCAAACCGGTCGGCGGCCGCCGGTCCCGCGCCGGTCGCGGCTGCGTTGCCCCCTGGAGCCGCTAGATGGAGTTTGTCGGTACATCCGTTCCGTGCCAGTTGTGCGGATCGCAGCCGGAACAGCATATCGTCTTCGCCACGAAGGATCGCAAGGGCAATCCCCTGCGAACGGTGCGTTGCCCTGGCTGCAACCTCGTCTTCTCCAATCCGATGCCGACGGACGAGGAACTCGACCGCTACTACGCCGAGGCCTATCGCTTCGACTACAAGGGCTCGCACAAGCCCAAGGCGCGCCGCGTGCTGCGGGCGAGCGAGCTGGCGCTGCACCATACCGGCTACATCGCCCGCCACGTACCGCCCGGCGCGAAAACGCTGGATGTCGGCTCCGGCGGCGGCGAGATGGTCTATGTCCTCAAGCGGCTCGGCTACGACGCGCACGGCATCGAGCCGGGCGAGGGCTACGGGCGATTTTCGCGCGACGCCTACGAGATCGACGTCCATGTCGGCCCGTTCCGTACCTATGAGGCGAAGCCAGGATCGTTCGACCTCGTCACCTGCTACCACGTGCTGGAACACCTGCCGCGACCGGGCGAGTTCTTCGATTTCATCGCCGGCCTGCTGAGGAAGGGCGGGCACCTGATCGTCCAGGTGCCGAACATCGCCAAGAAGGACGGTTCCTTCCGCAACCGCTTCCATTTCGCCCATGTCCACCATTTCTCGCCGGCCACCATGAAGGCGTTCGCCGAGAAGTCCGGCTTCGTGCTGTTCGACAATCTTTCCGCCGACGACGGCCATTCGGTCTACATGCATTTCACGCGCGGCAAGCCGGGCGGCGCCAAGGCGCTCGCCGGAGCGATCGAGCCCGACGCCGAGGCGCTGGCGCGCCGGCTCGACGAGGTCGGGCGCCGCCGCGCGGTGATCGGCAAGGGGTGGTTCGAGATGCGTTGGGCGCGGCTGCGGCGGACGATTCGCGAATACCGGCTGACGCTCGGCGCCAGGCCGGAGGACGTCGCGCCGCGCGTCGTCGACCACTTTCTCGCGCGGCGCGCCGGGCGGGGGTAGCGTCGTCACTTCCAAAGGATCGGTTGAGGCCGCCGCCACAACCCGATTAAAAGGACCATCCGGCCCGTTGCGCCGGCGAACGACAAAAGCCGGGGGCCTTCGTGTTCGAGAAGATACTGATTGCAAATCGCGGCGAGATCGCCTGCCGGGTCATCAGGACGGCGCGGCGCATGGGGATCGCCACCGTCGCCGTCTATTCGGACGCCGACCGCGATGCGCTGCATGTGGCGATGGCCGACGAGGCGGTGCATATCGGCAAGGCGCCGGCATCGGAATCCTATCTCGTCATCGACCGCATCGTGGAGGCGTGCCGCAAGACTGGCGCGCAGGCGGTGCATCCCGGATACGGCTTCCTGTCGGAGCGCGCCGCCTTCGTCGAGCGGCTCGACAAGGAGGGCATCGTCTTCATCGGCCCCAATACCCACGCCATCGAGGCGATGGGCGACAAGATCGAATCGAAGAAGTTCGCCAACAAGGCCAAGGTCTCGACCGTTCCCGGCCATCTCGGCGTCATCGAGGACGCCGGGGAGGCGGTGAGGATCGCCGACGAGATCGGCTATCCGGTGATGATCAAGGCGTCGGCGGGCGGCGGCGGCAAGGGCATGCGCATCGCCTGGAGCGCCGACGAGGTCGAGGACGGCTTTACCCGCGCGCGCTCGGAAGCGGCGAGCTCCTTCGGCGACGACCGCGTGTTCATCGAGAAGTTCATCGAGAACCCGCGCCACATCGAGATCCAGGTGCTCGGCGACAAGCACGGCAACGCCATCTATCTCGGCGAGCGCGAATGCTCGATCCAGCGGCGCAACCAGAAGGTCATCGAGGAGGCGCCGTCGCCGCTGCTCGACGAGAAGACGCGCCGGGCGATGGGCGAGCAGGCCGTCGCGCTGGCCAAGGCGGTGAACTACGATTCCGCCGGCACGGTTGAATTCGTCGCCGGCCAGGACAAGAGCTTCTACTTCCTCGAGATGAACACCCGCCTGCAGGTCGAGCATCCGGTGACCGAGCTGATCACCGGGATCGACCTCGTCGAGCAGATGATCCGCATCGCCGCCGGCGAGAAGCTGAAGATCGCCCAGAAGGACGTGAAGCTGAACGGCTGGGCGGTGGAATCGCGCATCTATGCCGAGGACCCCTATCGCGGCTTCCTGCCCTCCATCGGGCGGCTGACGCGCTACCAGCCGCCGGCCGAGGGCGAGAGCGACGGCGTCACCGTCCGCGTCGACACCGGCGTCGCCGACGGCGGCGAGATTTCGATGTTCTACGACCCGATGATCGCCAAGCTGGTGACGCATGCGCCGACGCGGGGCGAGGCCATCGACGCCATGGGCCGGGCGCTCGACGCCTTCTATGTCGACGGCATCCAGCACAACATCCCCTTCCTCAGCGCGCTGATGGAGCATCCGCGCTGGCGCGAGGGGGCGCTTTCGACCGGCTTCATCGCCGAGGAATATCCCGACGGATTCGCGCCGCGCGACATCGACGTGGAGACGGGCAGGGTGCTCGCCTGCGTCGCCGCGGTGGCCGACCACATCAACAATGAGCGGCGGCGGCTGATCTCGCAGCAGATGGACGCCGCCAGGGTGAAGTTCGCCAAGCGGCGCATCGTCGATCTCGGGGCGCTGCGCACGCCGGTCTCGGTCTCCGGCGCGATGCCGGACTTCTCCGTCGCCTTCCTCGAGGAGGACGGCAAGGCCATCGACATCCATTCGCACTGGGTGCCGGGCCAGCCGGTGTGGAGCGGCACGGTCGGCGGCGAGGCGATCTCGGTGCAGGTCAGGCCGATCCTCAACGGCATGGCGCTGGCCTATCGCGGCGTCTCCATCGAGGCGCGGGTCTACACCGAGACGGAGGCCGCGCTGGCGGCCCTGATGCCGGAGAAGGAGGCCCCCGACACCTCGAAGATGCTGCTCTGCCCGATGCCGGGGCTGGTGCTGTCGATTCCGGTCAGCGAGGGGCAGGAGGTGAAGGCCGGCGAGGTTCTCGCGGTTGTCGAGGCGATGAAGATGGAGAACGTGCTGCGCGCGGAACGCGACGCCACCGTCTCGAAGATCAACGCCGAGCCGGGCAAGACGCTGGCCGTCGACGACGTCATCATGGAATTCGCCTGACGCCGCCGGCCCGGTCCGTCATTGAGCCCGTTATCGGCGAACGGGGCCGAAGATCACCTCGAACTGAGCCTTCAGCACGCTGTCGAACTCGGCCATGGTGACGATCTGCCCGAGATCGGCGAGGCTGGTGACGCTATGGGCGGAGACCCCGCAGGGCACGATGCCGGTGAAATGCGACAGCTCGGGATCGACATTGACGGCGATGCCGTGGAAGGCGATCCAGCGGCGCACACGGATGCCGAGCGCGGCGATCTTGTCCTCGACGCCGCTACCCTTGTCGGGCCGGCGCACCCAGACGCCGATGCGGTCGTCGCGGCGCTCGCCGCGCACGTTCAGCGCCTCGAGGCTGGAGATGATCCAGCGCTCCAGCCCGGCGACGTAGCGGCGCACGTCCTTGCCGCGCTTCTCCAGGTCCAGCATGGCGTAGGCGACCCGCTGGCCGGGCCCGTGATAGGTGAACTGG
>JBFWXZ010000234.1:0-4483 GCA_050186955.1 Flavobacteriaceae bacterium | reverse complement strand
TCGGGGGCCTCGGGATGCGGCCCGGCGACCGCCGAGGAGCGTTCCTTCCTTGAATCCGTCGCCGCCGGCACCGACATGGCGGTTCGCGCCGCCGGCTCGCTCGCCGGCCACGGGCTGGAGGCGCAGTTCATCCTCAACCTCGCCCTGGCGGCGATGGTGGTGAGGGACGGCAGTCTGTTCCCGGCCCGCGACGCCAGCGGCATGGAAGGCGCGCTTAAAGGCGCGCCGCGCCATGCTATGGTCACCGGCTGGGGGCACTGGCGCGGCGAGGCCACGGGCCTCGTCGAGGCCGTCGGCTGAATCAGGAGACGATATCGCGCATGTCAGGACCCGCGTCACGACCGCTCACCGACTCCAAGGGACGGCCCGTCATCGTCGTCACCGGCATGGGCGTCGTCACCTCGCTCGGCACCGGCAAGAAGGACAACTGGGACGCGCTGACCGCCGGCAAGTCCGGCATCCACCGCATCACCCGCTTCCAGGTCGACGGCCTGCGCACGACCATCGGCGGCACCATCGACTTCGTGAAGACCGATCCGATGTCGGTTCCCGACCTGTCACAGGAGCTCGCCATCATGAGCGGCGAGGAGGCGATCGCCGAGGCCGGCATCGACGGCGACTTCCCCGGCCCCCTCTTCATGGCGATCCCGCCGATCGAGACCGAATGGCTGCAGCGCGCCGAGCTCGCCCGCGCCGCCAATGGCGACGCCGTCTCCTACCGCTCGGTCATCGGCATGGCGCCGCAGCGCCCCGCCGACCATCCCCGCTTCCTGTTCGGCGGCGTCGCCGAGCGCACCGCCATCCATTTCGGCACGCGCGGCGCGCCGGTCTCGCTGTCGACTGCCTGCGCCTCGGGCGCCAGCACCATCCAGCTCGGCGTCGAGGCGATCCGCCGCGGCGAGACGGACGCCGCGCTGGTGATCGCCACCGACGCCTCGATGACCAGCGAATCGATGGTCCGCTTCTCGCTGCTGTCGGCGCTTTCGACCCACAACGACCCGCCGCAGGGCGCCTCGCGCCCCTTCTCCAGGAACCGCGACGGCTTCGTCATGGCCGAGGGGGCGGCCGCGCTGGTGCTGGAAAGCTACGAGCACGCCAGGGCGCGCGGCGCGGGGATCCTCGGCGTCGTCTCCGGCGTCGGCGAGAAGTCCGACGGCTTCCACCGCACCCGCTCCAACCCGGACGGCAAGGCGATCACCGCGGCGATGAACATGGCGATCGACGACTCCGACCTCGAGGCCAGCGACATCGGCTACATCAACGCCCACGGCACCGGCACCCCGGAGAACGACAAGATGGAGTGCCTCGGCGTCAGCACCGTCTTCGGCGAGCGCATCGGCGACATCCCGATCAGCTCCAACAAGTCGATGATCGGCCACACGCTGAGCGCCGCCGGCGCCGTCGAGGCCGTATTCAGCCTGCTGTCGATCCAGAACCAGCGCGTGCCGCCGACCATCAACTACAACGAGCCGGACCCGGCCATCGTGCTCGATGTCGTGCCCCACAAGGCGCGCGACCACCGCTTCTCCCACGCGCTGTCGAACTCCTTCGGCTTCGGCGGCCAGAACGCCTGCCTCGTGCTTTCCGGGGAACCGGCCTGATGCGGGCATTGCAGGTCACCGGCGAGCGGCGCGCCGAGCTCGTCGACGTCGCCGCGCCCGAGGCGCCCGCCGCCGGCGAGGTGCAGGTCGCCGTCAAGGCGATGGCGCTCAACCACATCGACGTCTGGGGCTTCCGCGGCATGGCCTTCGCCAAGCGCAAGCTGCCGGTCACCGTGGGCGCCGAGGCGGTCGGCGAGATCGTCGCAGTCGGCGAGGGCGTCACCGACCGCAAGGTCGGCGACCGCGTCGCCCTCTACGGCGCGCTGACCTGCGGCACCTGCCGCGCCTGCCGCGAGGGCCGCGACAATCTCTGCGAGAACCCCGGCGGGGTCATGGGCTTCCATCTCGACGGCTTCGCCCGCGAGCGGCTCAACATGGCGTCGCGCTTCACCGTGCCGATCCCCGACGCGGTGTCGTGGACCGACGCCGCCTGCGCGCCCGTCACCTTCGGCACCGTCGAGCACATGCTGTTCGACAACGCCAAGCTCGAAGCCGGCGAGACGATGCTCGTCCACGCCGGCGGCAGCGGCATCGGCACCGCGGCGATCAGGCTCGCCAAGGATATCGGCGTCACCGTCATCACCACCGTCGGCGACGACGAGAAGGCCGAGAAGGCCCGCGCGCTGGGCGCCGACCACGTCATCAACTACCGCACCGACCGCTTCGAGGGCGTGGTGCGCAAGCTGACCGCCAAGAAGGGCGTCGACGTCGTCTTCGAGCATGTCGGCGTCGACACCTGGGGCGGCTCCATGCTGTCGCTGAAGCGCGGCGGGCGTCTCGTCACCTGCGGCTCGACCACCGGCATCATGGCGCAGATGAACCTGTTCCAGCTCTTCCAGCAGCAATTGCGCCTGTTCGGCTCCTTCGGCTGCTCGATGCGCAACATCGCCGACGGCCTCGACAAGATGGCGCGCGGCGTCGTCCCGGTCATCGACACGCAGATCGACCTCGACAACATCGTCGAGGGCCTCGACCGGCTGGAGAGCCGCCGGGTGTTCGGCAAGATCGTCGTCAGGATCGGTTGAGGGCGACAACCGCATGAACCGCTCCAAGGGCATGCCGCAATGGCTTCGTCGCGCACCGCTGCGCTACCGCGTGCGGTGGCACGTGAAGCGCGTCACCAACTGGCTGGTGGCTGCCATCGCGCTGACCGCGATCCGCGGCCTCGAGGCGCTCGGGCCGCGCCGGGCGGCCGGCATGTGTAGCTGGCTGGCGCGCAAGTTCGGCCGCTTCTTCGGCCCCAACCGCACCGCCCTGCACAACCTGCGCGCCGCCTTCCCGGAAAAGAGCGAGGAGGAGATCCAGGCGATCCTCACCGAGACCTGGGACAATCTCGGGCGCACGGCGGGCGAGTTCCCGCATCTGCATAGGATCTACGATTTCACCGGCGACGGCGGCGAGAGCAATATCGAGATCGTCGGCGAGGAGAACTTCCTCAGGCTCGCCGAGGACGGCAAGGGCGCGATCATCTTCGCCGCCCACCTGGCGAACTGGGAGCTGCCGGCGGTCGCCGCGGCGCGCCACGACCTGCCGGTCACCGTCCTCTACCAGACCCCGAGCAACCACCGCATGGCCGACTACATCGCCAATGTCCGCGGCGGCACCATGGGCACCATGCTGCCGACCTCGGCGACCGCGGTGTTCGGCGTCGCCTCGGCGCTGGAGAACGGCGAGCATATCGGCCTGCTGGTCGACCAGCGCTACTATCGCGGCTTCATCGGCACCATGTTCGGCCGCCCCTGCAAGATCAACACGGTGGTCGCCAAGCTGGCGCGCACCTACGACGTGCCGGTGCACGGCACCCGCGTCGTGCGGCTGCCGGAGGGTCGCTTCCGCATCGAGCTCACCGACGAGATCGAGCTGCCGCGCGGCGGCGACGGCCGCATCGACATCCCGGCCGCCTCGCAGGCGATCTCCGACATCATCGAGGGCTGGGTGCGGGAAAATCCGGGCCAGTGGCTATGGCAGCACAAGCGCTGGGCGCATGTGAACCTGCCGCACTGGGGCGCCCGCCAGCGCCGCGAGGCCGTCGCTCGGGGCGAATACACGCCGCCGAAGCGGCGCGCCGGCGCAAAGCGCAAACGCGGAAACAGGCAGGGAAAGCTGAAGGCTCAGGCGGCGATCAGGCGCTCGACCTGAGCCACCAGGTCGCGCAGGTGGAACGGCTTCGACAGGATCTTGGCGTTGCGCGGGGCCTGTGAATCGGGGTTCAGCGCCACCGCCGCGAAGCCGGTGATGAACATCACCTTGATGTCGGGATCGAGTTCGCTGGCGCGCCGCGCCAGCTCGATGCCGTCCATCTCCGGCATCACGATGTCGGTCAGCAGCAGCGTGAAGGTCTCTTCCTGCAACCTGCCGTAGGCGTCCTTGCCGTTGTCGTAGTCGATGACCTCGTGGCCCGCATTCTCCAGCGCCCTGACGAGGAAGCGGCGCATGTCGTTGTCGTCTTCGGCAAGAAGGATCTTGGTCATCCTAGGCCCCTGATTCGCGCGCGCGATTCGCACGCGCCGTCCCGTTCGTAACAAGGAATATCAATAGCCTTAACGCTTTCTTTATGACGGCGGAATCGTCCACATATCTCGACGCATGGAGACACACTGGACTAGACTGATTCCGCGATGAGCGCATTGGCCTGCCGTCTGGCTCGCGCGCGACCGTGGCGAAACGTGACGATCAGGCTGTGAATCCCGCATGAGCGAAACCGACGGTGCCGAGGAGTGCTTCGACCTGCTGATGCCGCAAGGCGGCGTCCGGGTGCCGTGGCTCTTCAGCTCCCCGCACAGCGGCAACCACTATCCGCCGGAATTCGTCGCCGCCTCCCGCCTGTCGATCCGCGACCTGCGCAAGTCCGAGGACAGCTTCGTCGACGAGCTGTTCGGCGG
>JBFWXZ010000233.1:0-4493 GCA_050186955.1 Flavobacteriaceae bacterium | reverse complement strand
GGCGTGGCGATCAGCGACAGCTCGCGGATGCCGGTCATCGCCAGCTGCAGGGTGCGCGGGATCGGCGTCGCCGAGAGCGTCAGCACATGCACGTCGGCGCGAAGCTCCTTGAGCTTCTCCTTGTGCTGGACGCCGAAATGCTGCTCCTCGTCGACGACGACGAGGGCGAGGTCGCGGAAGGCGACCGACTTGCCGAGCAGCGCGTGGGTGCCGACGACGATGTCGACGTCGCCGCTCTTCAGGCCCTCCAGCGCCGCCTTGCGGTCGGCCGCCGAGACGAGGCGCGAGACCTGCGCCACCCTGACCGGCAGGCCCTTGAAGCGGTCGCGGAAATTGGAGAAGTGCTGGCGCGCCAGCAGCGTCGTCGGCACCACAACGGCGACCTGGCGGCCCGACATGGCGGCGACGAAGGCGGCGCGCATCGCCACCTCGGTCTTGCCGAAGCCGACGTCGCCGCAGATCAGCCGGTCCATCGGGCGGCCGCTGGCGAGGTCCTCCAGCACCTGCTCGATGGCGGTGAGCTGGTCCTCGGTCTCGGCGAAGGGGAAGCGGGCGCAGAACTCGTCATAGAGGCCGTCGGGCGGCGTCAGCACCGGGGCGTTGCGCATCATCCGCTTGGCGGCCACCGCGATCAGCCGTTCGGCCATGTCGCGGATGCGCTGCTTGAGGCGGGCCTTGCGCGCCTGCCAGGCGACGCCGCCAAGCTTGTCGAGCTGTACCGTCGCGTCGTCGGAGCCGTAGCGCGACAGGAGCTCGACATTTTCCACCGGCAGGAACAGCTTGTCGCCACCGGCGTAGTGCAGCTCCAGGCAGTCATGCGGCTGGCCGGCGGCGGAGATCGTCTTCAGCCCCTGATAGCGGCCGATGCCGTGATCGACATGGACGACCACGTCGCCGGGCGACAGCGCCGTCGCCTCGGTGATGAAGTCGGCGGCCTTGCGCCGGCGCTGCGGCCTGACCAGCCTTTCGCCGAGGATGTCCTGCTCGCTGACGACCAAGAGGTCTGCGGTCTCGAATCCGTGCTCGAGCATCAGCGCGGCGAGGCCGGCCTGGCCCTTCGCGACGGCTGCGAGCGCCGCCGCGTCGGCGACGGAGACGAAGGGCGGCGCGCCGTGCTCGCCGAGCAGGTCGGCGAGGCGCTCGGCGCTGCCCTCGCTGGCCGCC
Source organism: Flavobacteriaceae bacterium (assembly GCA_050186955.1). Taxonomy (GTDB): domain Bacteria; phylum Pseudomonadota; class Alphaproteobacteria; order Rhizobiales; family Tepidamorphaceae; genus JACKJP01. Next base: position 3,329 of record JBFWXZ010000233.1, on the reverse strand, counting down.
GCCAGCACGACCTTGCGCTTGCCGCCAAGCTCGGGGCCGAGCCAGCGGGCGACGGCGCCGAACAGGTTGATGTCGGGGTCGGCGCGCTCGGCGGCGAAATCGCGCGAGCGCCGGCCGCCGAGCGGCAGCGTCGCGTCGAAGCCGGCGCTTTCGGGCGCCGAGAACGGCGTCAGGCGCAGCGCCGCGCGCTCGGCTAGGGCTGCGTCGATCACCCGCCGGTCGAGATAGAGGGTGGCGGTCGGCGCCGGGTTGTATTTCGGCGCGCCGTCGTCGGCGAGATGCTCGAGCCGCGCCTCGTGATAATCGGCGATCTGCTCCAGCCGGGCGTCGATCGCCTCGTCGGCGAGCGATTCCAGCAGCACCGGGCAGACCCCGGCATGGTCGAACACCGTCGACAGCGTCTCGTGGAAGAAGCCGAGCCAGTGCTCCATGCCCTGGAAGCGGCGGCCGGCGCTCACCGCCTCGTAGAGCGGGTCGCCGCCGGTCACGGTGCCGAAGGCCTCCAGGTAGCGGCCGCGGAAGCGGCGGATCGATTCCTCGTCGAGGCGCAGCTCGCTCATCGGCAGCAGGACGAGATCGCCGCGCTGGCTGGTGGTGCGCTGGCTCTCGGGATCGAAGGCGCGGATCGATTCCAGCGTGTCGCCGAAGAAATCGAGGCGCACAGGCTGGTCGCCGCCGGGCGGGAAGAGATCGAGGATGCCGCCGCGCACCGCGAACTCGCCGGCCTCGCGCACGGTGGCGGTGCGCGAATAGCCGTTGGCGGCGAGCCAGTCGGCGAGCGGCTCCATGGCGACCGACTGGCCGGTGTGGAGGCGCCGCGTCTGCGCCTCGATCCACTGCCGCGGCGGCAGCTTCTGGACGAAGGCGTTGACGGTGGTCAGCAGGATGCGCGGCGCTCCCCCGGCGCGCGGCGAGGCCAGCCGCGACAGCGCGTCGAGGCGGGCGGCGAGCACGTCGGAGGCCGGCGAGGCGCGGTCGTATGGCAGGCAGTCCCAGGCCGGAAGGCGAACGATCTCGATGTCGGGCGCGAAGAAGGCGATTGCCCCCGCCATGGCGTTCATGCGGGTGGCGTCGCGAAGGACCGCGACGAGGTCGGCGGCGCCGGCCCCGGCGTCCTTCGCGGCGCGGGCGAGATCGGCGACGACGACGGCGTCGAAGCCCTCCGGGGCCTCCGACAGCAGGACGCGGCGGCCGGGCAGCAGCAGCGGGCGCAGCGCCTCGGCGGAAATCGCGGATGAAGCGCGCATGTCCATCAGGCCTTCGCCACCGGGTTCTCGGCGTGGAAGGCGGCGATGCGCGACACCAGCGCCGCGTCGATGCCGTCGGGCACATCGGCGGCGCCGGTCAGCACGGCCATCAATGTCGGCTCGGGAAGGTTCATCAGGGTCTCGAAGCGGTCCAGCGCGGCGGCGTCCATTCGCGACACCTGCGCGTCGGCGAAGCGGCCGAGCAACAGGTCGAGCTCGCGGGTGCCGCGATGCCAGGCCCGGTAGATGATACGCCGCCGACGGGTTTCAAGGCCGGCATGGCCGCCGTTTTCTGGTAACATGACTCGTTCTTCGGGAGCGCCGCGACGCACGCTCTATAAACGCCATCCCGCACGAAGCCAAATGCGCCCAGCGATCCTCAATCCGCTATTCGAACCCGTCACCGGCATGAAGGGCATCGCCGCCGCAAACGGCCGGCTGATCGCCACCGCGCTCGGGGTGCAGGGGCGCGACGCGCGCTTCGCCGACCTGCTGTGGCACATCCCGCATTCGATCGTCGACCGCCGCTACCGGCCCGACATCGCACATGCCGAGCCGTCGCGGATCGCGACCATCCTGCTGACGGTCGACCGCCACCGGCCGCAGCCGCGCGCCGCGCCGCGCGCGCCCTACCGTGTCGAGTGCCACGACGAGAGCGGCGAGATGACGCTCGTCTTCTTCAACGCGCGGCGCGAATATCTCGAACGCACGCTGCCGGTCGGCGCGCGCAGGCTGGTGAGCGGCCGCGTCGACATCTTCAACGGGCTGAAGCAGATCGTCCATCCAGACTTCATCGTCGACGAGGCCGACGCCGGCGAGCTGCCGGAGATCGAGCCGGTCTACGGGCTGACGGCGGGACTGAGCCCCAAGACCATGGCGCGGGTCGTCCGCGAGGCGGTGGCGCGGGTGCCGGCGCTGCCGGAATGGATCGACCCGGCCGTTGCGGCGCGCGAGAACTTCCCCGCCTTCGCCGAGGCGGTGACGGCGATCAACATCCCCGCCGACGAGACGGCGCTCCTGCCGCAGGGCCGCAACCGGCGGCGCATCGCCTATGACGAGATCCTCGCCGGCCAGCTCGCCCTGCACCTGGTGCGCGGCCGCATGGCGGCGAAGCCCGGCGTCGCGCGGACCGGGCCGGGAGACCTCGGGCGGATGGTGCGCGAGGCCCTGCCCTACCGGCTGACGGGCGCGCAGGAACGCGCGCTCGGCGAGATATGCGACGACCTCGCGGCGGCGTCGCGGATGCTGCGGCTGCTGCAGGGCGATGTCGGGGCGGGCAAGACCGTCGTCGCGCTGCTCGCCGCCGCGCAGGTGATCGAGAGCGGCGCGCAGGTCGCCTTCATGGCGCCGACGGAAATCCTTGCCCGCCAGCACTTCGCGACGTTGCAGGGGCTCGCCGGCGCCGCCTCCATCTCCATCGCCGTGCTGACCGGGCGCGAGAAGGGCGCCGAGCGCAAGGAGACGCTGCGCCGACTGGAATCGGGCGAGATCGACATCCTGGTCGGCACCCACGCGCTGTTCCAGTCGGGCGTCGAGTTCGCCGATCTCGGCCTCGCCATCGTCGACGAGCAGCACCGCTTCGGCGTCCACCAGCGGCTCGCCATCGCCGACAAGGGCGAGGCCGTCGACTTCCTGGTGATGACGGCGACGCCGATCCCGCGCACCCTGCAACTGACGCTCTATGGCGACATGGCGGTCTCGGCGCTGGACGAGAAGCCGCCCGGCCGCACGCCGGTGGATACGCGGGCGATGCCGCTGGAGCGCATCGACGATGTGGTGTCGCGGCTCGGCGCGGCGATCGGCAAGGGCGCGCGGGTCTACTGGATCTGCCCGCTGGTGGAGGATTCCGAAGGCCTCGAGGCGACGGCGGCGGAGGAGCGTTTCAAGGCGCTGGAGGCGCATTTCCCGGGCCGCGTCGGGCTCGTTCACGGCCGCCTCAAGGGCCGCGACAAGGACGCCGTCATGGCCCGCTTTTCAGCCGGCGAGATCGACATCCTCGTCGCCACGACGGTGGTCGAGGTCGGCGTCGACGTGCCCGAGGCGACGCTGATGGTGATCGAGAACGCCGAGCGCTTCGGGCTC
>JBFWXZ010000232.1:0-4509 GCA_050186955.1 Flavobacteriaceae bacterium | reverse complement strand
AGCCCCACAGGCCGGAAAGCGCCGCGAGGAGGATCGCGGCGAGCGCCGCGATGCCGGTGGCGACCCGCATCTCGGAAAGCCGCCCGGCGAGGCGATCCTTCTGGACGCCGGCATAGAGAATGCCGACGACCTTGCCGGCGGCATCGAAGATCGGTTCGTAGATCGTGTAGTAGGGCAACCCGAGGATCACCGCCTCGCCGAGGAAGGTCTCGCCCCTGGTGACGACGGGATAGACCGCCCCGCCCTGCCCGAGCTGGGTGCCGACGGCGCGCGAGCCGTCGCCCTTCTTGATGTTGGTCGTGCGGCGCCAGAAATCCTTGCTCTCCTCGTCCCAGACGAAGAGTGTCGCGGTCTCGCCGGTCATCCGGCCGATCTGGTCGATGAGGTCGTGATTGCCGAATTCGGGGAGCGCCGGCACGGTGATGCGCGCGACATTGCCCTCGCCGGTCCACTCGACCTCCATGCCCGGCACCGCCCTGACCATCATGGTGGCGGCGATGCGGAGGTTCTTCTCCTGCCGCTCGATCACGTCCTGGGCGATGTTCTGCTGCATGACGTATTGCGAGGCGATGACCAGCGCGACGACGGTCAGCGCGCTGAGCGCGATGGTCAGCGCCGACGCCTTCCACGTCAGCGAGACACGGGAAAACATCGATAGAAACCGTTGCATCGGAACCCCTCCGGCAAGCCTGTCCTCTGCCGGAAAAAGCCACCCCCGGCCGTTCAACCGAAGGGTTGGTGGATTAACCTCAACAAGCGCTTAATTCCGATACGTAAGGCATCGGCGGGGCAGCGCTTTTCAATTTCAGGTTATAGCTTCGCGCGCGGTCCGATGACCTGTGATTGCAGGACGTCAGACCGGACGCGGGTAGACGGCTTCGGCGTCGGCCTGCGGCGATGGCGCGACGAGGGCCGCCCGGGCGGCCTGGACCTGCAGCACCACGCCCTGCGCGCCGATATTCTGCCCGTCGGCGAAGGCGGTCGGGCCGTAGGGCATAGCCGGCTCGCGCCAGCCGCCGGCGGCGATGGCGCGGGCGATCTCGCCGGGATCGGCGGAACCGGCGCGGCGCACCGCGTTGCACAGGCAGCGCATGGCGTTGACCGCCAGATAGACCTCGGGGCGCACCGGCAGGCCGCCGGAGGCGATGGCCGAGCGCAGGCGGACGCCCTCCGGACCGGCGACCGAGAAACCGTGATTGGCGTCGAGCAGCAGGTCGAAGGCGGGCTTCGCAAGCGCCTCGGTCTCGCCGGCGAGCGGCCCCATGACGGTGAACAGGGCCTTGGCCGGCACGCCCTCGCGCAGGATCGCCGCCAGCAGCGGCTCCATGATCTGGGCGGAGGCCAGCGGAACGACGATGTCGGCGCCGCTGTGGCGCACGGTCTCGGCCGTCTCGTCGGCGTTGCCGGGGGTGCGCACGCTCAGCGTGTCGAACAGCTCGAAGCCCGCCTCGTCCAGCCGGTCGGCGACGCGGGCCGCGACATTGGCGCCGAAGCCGCGCGCCTCGGCGACGATCTGGACGCTGCGCGCCGGCGCCCCGGAGGCCTCGTTGAAGGCGGCGAGCGCGGCGACGCCGTCGCGGGCGATCCGGTCGAAGCCCGGCGAGAAGCGGAAGACGCGCGGCATGTCGGAGCCGAGAAAGGCGTCGGAGCCCGCCGAATCGACCATCAGCGGCAGGCCGTGCCGGCGCGCGGCGAGCGCCACCGCGTAGGTGAGCGGGCTCGTCAGGCAGCCGATCAGCGCCGAGACGCCCTCCTCCGCCAGCCGCGAAACCGTATCGGCGGCCCTGCCGGGATCGGGATCGAGATCGACTTCCCTGAGATCAACGCCGCTGGCGTCGCCGCCGGAAAGCTCGCGGCCGAGCCTGACGCCGGCGCGGGCGAGCGAGCCGGCGCCCGCCAGCGGGCCGGCGACCGGATGGAGGGCGGCGACGCGGATTCCCTCCTGCGCGCGAAGCGGCGGCGGCCAGGCGAGCGCGGCGGCCGCCGCGCCGAGAAGCACGCGGCGGTCGATGCCCGCGGTGGTCCGGATCGGCGAAACGCGCTTCATGTCCTCTTCCGGTCGTGGCCCTGCCGCAACCCAGCCATGCCTCGACAAAGCACCGGCTTTGTTGAACAAGGGCTGAACGAATTCAGCCCCGACGCTCCTGAGTCCCCGCCATGACATATGCCGCGCGCGCGGTCGAGAAAACCCGGCTGCGATGACGTTTCCCGACAGGCCGGCGCTGCTGAGGACGGCAGGCACGCTCGCCATCGGCGCGGCGGGCGGGGCTGCCGCGGCGCTCATGTCGCTGCCGCTGCCGTGGATGATCGGCTCGCTGGTCGCGGTGGCGGTGAGCGCCATCGGCGGGCTCACCATCGCCGGCCAGCCGATCGCCATACCGATGTGGCTGCGCTTCGTGATGGTGCCGATCATCGGCGTGCTGCTCGGCGCCTCGGTGACGCCGGAGGTGGCGCGTCAGATCCCCGGCTGGTGGCCGACCATCCTCGGGCTGGTGTTCTTCGTTCCCCTCGCCTCGCTCGCCGTCGCCTGGGCCTACCGGCGCTTCTTCGGCTTCGACCCGGCGACCGCCTATTTCTCCGGCGTGCCGGGCGGGCTGGTGGAGATGGCGATCATCGGCGACAGCCATGGCGGCGACCCGCGCTTCATCTCCTTCATCCATTTCGGCCGCCTGACCATGGCCGTGGTCGCGGTGCCGTTCGCGCTCAGGGCGATCTACGGGCCGGTCGGCAGCGCGGCGCTGAAGGCGGGGCAGCTCGACACGCCGCTGGCCGCCGCCGACGTCGCCATCCTCGCCGCCTGCGCCATCGCCGGCTTCCTCGCCGGGCGAGCGATGAAGCTGCCGGGATACCAGATCGTCGGGCCGATCGTGCTGTCGGCGATCGCCCACGCCACCGGCCTCACCAAGGCCAACCCGCCCTACGTGCTGATCCAGATCGCGCAGGTGGTGGTCGGCGCCTCGCTGGGGGCGCGCTTCGCCGGCTTCACCCCGGCGCATATCCGCCGCGGGGCGCTGGCCATCGTCACCGGCTTCGTCATGCTGGCGAGCTGCACGATCCTGGCGGCGCTCTTCGCCGCCGCCGTCGGCCACGAGAACGTGGTGCCGCTCGGCCTCGCCTACGCGCCCGGCGGAGTGACGGAGATGAGCCTGATCGCGCTGTCGCTGAACTTCTCGGTCGCCTTCGTGACGGTGCATCACATGGCGCGCATCTTCATCGCGGTGATGGTCGCGCCCTGGGTCTACGGCCTGATCTGGAAGAAGAAGGACGAAGGGGGGTAGAGCGGAAAGCGATCGACCGCCGCAGTCTGCAGTAGCTATCCTTGCTGGATTCTTAGCCTTCGCCGGAATGACGATTGGAACTGATGCCTCGCTGCTACCCGTCATTCCGGCGAAGGCTAAGAATCCAGGTGCGCCGGTGGCGCGTTGTCAGGGTCGAACGCCCGAGGCTTGAAGCCGAGGGCCGGAAGGCGCTTCCCACACACTCCCACCTCATCCTGAGGAGCGCCGAAAGCCAGTCTCGACGGGCTTGCGCCTAGCGCGCTGCCCGCGTCAGAAGCCGCCGCCGGTGCGGAAGCCTCCGCCGCCGCGGGAACCGCCACCGCCCCGCGACCCGCCACCGCCGCGCGAACCGCCCCAGCCACCGCCGGAGCCGCCGCCGGGCCAGCCGCCCTTCCAGATCGAGCCGCCCGAGCGCGGCCGGAAGACCGGTCCCGAGGAACCGCCGGTGGGGAACGGGAACTCGAAGGGGCTGGAGCGGCTGGAACGGCTGTGACGCTCGATCTCGCGCCACAGGCCGCCGCCGCTCATCGCCCCGCGCATGATCTCGGCGAGCAGCACCTTGAGGAAGTCGCCGCCCTCGAACCAGCTTCCGCCGGAGGCGTAGCCGTCATTGACGAAGCGGGCGCGGATCTCCTCGAGCTCGGCGCGCCGCCTGGCGAGGCTGTCGAGCATCTTCTGGCGCTCCACGGCGTCCTCCTGCTCGTCCTCGATCTCGTCGGCGATGTCGTCGATCGCCTCGACGATGCGCTCGTCCTCGGGCATCGGGGTCAGCAGGGCGATGCGGTGGAGCTCGCGCAGGCTGGTGCTGCGCAGCGTGTCCTGCATCAGCTTCAGCGCCGCGTCGCGGCCGCCGCCGCCATCGTCGAGGACCGCCTGCCGCTCGGCCTCGAGGCCGCTGCGCTTGCCGTTCTCGGCGGCGATGTCGGCGTCGAGGGCGGCGAGCGCGTCGCGCGCCTCGTCGCGGGCGGTAAAGACCTTCTGCACGCCGTGCTTGCGCCGCGCCTTGTCGAGCGCCACGTCATAGGCGGCCCTGGCATTCCCGACCTCGGCGGCGAGGCGTTCGGCGTGCTCGGAAAGGCGCTCGGGGATCTGCAGCAGCATGGCGTACATCGGCCGCGCCTCGGCATAGCCGATGAGGCCGGCCACCCAGCGGTCTAGGAAGCGCACGAGGCCCGAGGAATCGTAGGCGGCGGTGCCGAAGCCGCGGTTCCACAGATACATGAAAAGCGGG
>JBFWXZ010000231.1:0-4554 GCA_050186955.1 Flavobacteriaceae bacterium | reverse complement strand
CGCCACATCGTACTCGCCGAGGTCAGGAGCCCGTTCATCGCCTATTGCGCCGACGACGACATCTGGTTTCCCGACCATCTGGACGAACTCGCCCGGCTGCTTGCCGGCAACGACCTCGTCAACACCAAGCCGCTCAACCTGAAGCGCGAGCCGTCGAAGCCGCGCGCCATCGGACCCACGCCTCCCGCCGGCCTCCTGCGCTACGTATTCCGCACCGGTATGCGGCGGTTCCAGGACCCCGGCGAGCGGGAGAGGATGTTCGCCGACCCGCCCCGCTCTCTCGTCGGCCTGACCCCGACCGCGCACCGTCTTTCCGCCTACCGCCGCCTTCCCGAAGGCTGGTCGCCAGCACCCGCCGGCATCTATACCGACATAAACATGTGGCGGAAGTTCCTGCGCGATCCGGACTGCCGCGCCTTCTCGGGCAGCCGGATAACCTCGCTTCACTTCCCGTCATGGCAGCGCCTCGACATGAGTCTGGAGGCGCGCGATGCGGAGACGGTGTTCTGGGCGCGCCGGATGGTCGACCCGCAGCTTCGCGAGACCGTGATCGGCGCCTTCTCCCGTCAGAACAGGCTCGCCGTCGAGGACGTGCTGCCGCAGGATGCGCTGGGGGAACTGGCAAGGCTGGGAATTCACCGGCCCCTGGCGTCCGGCGGAAAGCGGTAGGGAATCCGGCGGAATCGCTCTCAGCCTCGGCCGGAATCTGTCGAGGAGGGTTTTCCCGCCCGTCGCTTCCGTTATTCCCGGGTTACGCCTTCTTAAGCACCGGCAGCGCCGCCACCGCGAAGACCACGAAGGAGGCCGCGTAGACCATCGCGCCGATGGCCGCGAAGGGCTCGCCCGCCGGGTTGCCGCCGTAGAGCGTGAACAGCCCCGCGACCAGCACCAGCAGGCTCGCCTCGGCGACCACCAGGTGGATCTTCGCGAGCATCGAGCGCGCGATTGCCGGAAAGTGGCTGTAGAACAGTCCGAATATCGCGAAGCTGATCCAGCCGATCACCATCGTGTGGGCATGGGTGACCATCTGCCCGTGGTCATGCGAGGCGGCCATCACGTTTCCGAGTATCAGACCCGCGATCCCCCAAAGCAGAGCCGTTGCGAAAAAAATGCGCGCGACGCCGGTCATGGCATCCTCCCCCCTGTTTGCCGATGCCAAATTATCACGGCGCCCCGGACACTCACAGTCCCACGGCGGGCGCATTTTTGCGGCTTTCGAGCGCTTTCCCGCCGCCGCCCCCAACATTGTGACCGGCGCAGCCGGGTGCGATACTCGCCGCTAGCGAGAAGGCGTGCGGGCCGGCCGGTCGACACTTGCCGGCACACCGGGTTGCGAGGAAGCAATGCACGACATCGCAGTCATCGGCGGCGGCGCCTTCGGCGTCATGACGGCGATCGCCCTGGCGGAATCCGGCTATGCCGCCACCGTCTACGAGCGTCTCCCCGAACTGATGGCCGGCACCACCCGCAGCGGCAACCGGGTGCATATGGGATATCACTACCCCCGCGACGCGACGACCGTCCGACAATGCATGCGCGGCTATGCCCGTTTCACCGAGGAGTTCGCGGAAGCGATACTGGGCAACGTCACCAACGCCTATTTCATCGCCGATGCAGGCTCGCTGGTGTCGGCGGAAGAATACATTGCCTTCTGCGACCGGTTCAGCCTGCCCTACTCCCGCATCGATCCCGGCGGTTTCGCCGGCGGCATCCACGATGTCTCGCTCGGCATCCTGACGCCCGAGGTCATGTTCGACCCCGCGGCTTTCCGCAGGATCGCCCTGAAGCGCCTGTCGGAATCCGGCGCGGGCGTGGTCGTCGAAACGGACATCGCCGACATCCGGCACGAGGAGGATGGCGGCTTCCTTCTCCAGTCGGCGAGCGGGCGGGCGTATCGCGCCGACGCGGTCGTCAACTGCGCCTATGCCAATATGGGGCGCGTCGCCGCCGGCTTCGGCGCGGGGGAGAACAAGCGGCAGTTCGAATACACCGCGATACCGGTGGTCCGGGTGCCTGGCCTGCCGCCCTGCAGCGTCACCGTGCTGGACGGATCGTTCTTCTGCCTTCTGCCTTATGGGCGCGCGGGCGACTACCTGCTCTACCACGTGGACCATTCCGTCGTCGCCCGCGACAGAGCAGCCACTCTCGATCCCGCCTGGCTCGACGCCGCGGCATCACCGGCGGCAACGGCCGACCATGCGGCGGTTTTCCGGCGCACGCTCGAGGCTGCCAGCCCTTTCATGCCGGCGTTGCGGGACGCCGTTCTCCAGGACTTCGTCCACGGCGTACGCATGGTCCTTCCCGACGAGGACGCCACCGATGCGCGGCCATCGGTGGTGACGCTCAGGGCGCCGGGTTATGCGGAGGTCTTTTCGGGCAAGATCAGCCACTGCACCTGGGTCGGCGAGGAAGTCGCGGCGCTGCTCGCCGGCGAAGAGGCCTAGATCGTCAGCGATCCCGTCGCCACCACGACGGCGCTGCCGCCGATGCGCACGGTGTGCATCCTGCCGCCCTCGATCACCAGCTCGACGTCGATGATGCTGGGCCGGCCCATGATATGGCCCTGCTCGATGGCGTAGCGGTGCTCGCCGGCCGGCGGCTGGTCGAACTGCATGAGCACGGCGGAGAACCCAGCCGCGGCGGACCCGGTCGCCGGGTCCTCCAGCACGCCGAGCGGCGGCGCAAACATCCGGGCGTGGAAGTCGTTGCGCTGGCTGAAGGTCTCGCGGCAGTAGACATAGGCGTGGCCGCTGCCGGCGAAGGTGTTCTCGAAAGCGGCGAGGTCGACCTTGCAGCGCCGCAACACGTCGAGGTCGCGGACCGGGATATAGGCATAGGGCACCCCGGCCGACCACGCCGACATCTTGTGGTTCTCGAAGCCGATTTCCTTCGGCTCGATCCCGAGCGACGCCGCGACCCGGTCGCGGTCGAGGTCGAGGTCGACCGGCTTGGGCACCTTCGGGATGTCGAACTCGGCGAAATCGCCGCGCTTGCCGCCCAGCGTGACGCCGACCCGCACCGTGCCGATCTTCTCCTCCAGCACCACGATGCCGCTCTGCTCGGACGCCTCGGGCCAGCGCGAACGGGCGATCATGATCGCCGCCCCGACCGTCGGATGTCCGGCGAAGGGCAGCTCGCTGGCCGGCGTGAAGATACGGATCGCGGCGCTGTGGGCCGGCTTCGAGGCCTTGGCCACGAACACCGTTTCCGACAGGTTGAACTCCGCCGCCACCTTGCGGCAGAGCTCGGTGGAGAAGTCGTCGGCGTCGAACACCACCGCCAGCGGGTTGCCGGCGTATCGATCCTGCGTGAAGACGTCGAGTATCGCGTAATCGTGCTGCATGCGGATACGGGTCCGTTGTCGGGTCGGATTCGGAAAAGGCGGGAAGGTCAGCCGAAGGCGATGACCGCGAAGACGACGGCGAGGACGAGCGCGATGCCGCCCGCCATGCCGGCCTTGCGCATGCGTGCGGGATCGGCCGGCTTGCCTTCGCGACGCGCCCGCGCGGTGGTCATCATCGCGTAGCCGGTGAGGCCGGTGAAGATGACCACGAACAGCATCTTGACGTGGAACGCGCCACCGAGCCCGGCCATGTCGCCGCCATAGCGCAGGAAGAACATCGCCAGCCCCGTCACCCAGATGGCGACCAGCGCCCACGCGCCGACGCGTCCGAGCGTGCCCTGCAGGGTCCGATGCTCGGCGGCGATCTCCGGCGTCGCGGCGCGCACGCGGGCGCCGACGATGCCCTTGACCGCGGCGAGCCCCAGCCCGAGCCCCAGCGCCAGAATGTGGATTATCTTGAGCGTCACGAACATCGCCGCATGCCTCCCGGAAAACCTGCGCCCTTATAGCCGCATTGCCGCGCGCTTCAAACGCGGCCAATCGTCTTGTCGAGCGTTTTCGCCATGCGAGGCAGCATGCGCCCCGCAATGGCGTCGGAGGGGCTCTCGCCGACGATCTCCATTCCCATCGAGCTGTAGAAGGGAACGGCGAAGGGATCGGCGTCGAGCTCGAGGCGGGTTACGCCGTCGCGGCGCGCGCCCTCCTCCATCGCCTCCCAGAGCAACCGCCCGATGCCGCGCCGCTTCGCCGACGGCGCGACGAACATCATGTGCAGCTCGGCTGTTCCCGAGGGGTCGCGCGGCATCCGGCTGAAGAAACCGAGCATCCCGCCGGCCTCGTCGCAGGCGATCCGCACGTCCGCCGCCTCGATCTCCGCACGCCCCATGGTCAGCGGGCCGATGCAGGCCTCCATGAAGGCGGCGTCGTATCCGTTGGACGCCTTCGAGGCGAGCGCCAGCGACGACAGCGCCGGGCCGTCATCCGCCACCGCTCGTCTCAGCCGCACGCTCACCGCTTCTCCATCCACGGATAATGCGGCCGCCGCGCGGCGACCCGCGCATAGGTCGCGACCGCCTGCCGGAAGCTCGGGCCGACCAGCTTCGCGGCCGGGCGCTTTCCCGGGCCGGTGTGGCGAAACCACTCCGCCTTCGCGAGCCGCCGGCGAACGCCGGCCCAGAACCAGCCTTCCTTCTCGAGTTCGGGAAAATCGC
>JBFWXZ010000230.1:0-4554 GCA_050186955.1 Flavobacteriaceae bacterium | reverse complement strand
CGATGCCGGTCATCCTCACCGAGCCCGGCGAGATCGAGACCTGGCTGACCGCGCCATGGGCGGAGGCAGCCGCCCTGCAGCGCCCGCTGCCCGACGATTCGCTCCAGATCGTCGCCCGCGGCGAACGCCGGGACGGGGTGGAAACCAAATAGAAACGCCCGGTCGGGTCTCCCCGCCGGGCGCAATTCCTTACGATGGGGCAGGATGCTGCCGTAGTGGTACGGCTGCTGTCAAGCGGCCCCCTGTTCACAACTCAGCGGAAGGGGTGCAGACGCTTACCAGTAGAGTAGCCCCAATGGGCGGCGAGCTCGCTCAGCTGCTCGCGCAGCAGGAAGCCCAGCGCCTTGCGCCGGTTCTGCTCGCTGTCGCCGGCCGGCCAGCCCTTCGCCACCTCCTCGAGGCTGCGGCCCTCGCCGCAGACGAGGCTGAGCACCCGGTATCCGAGCTTGCCGGTCACCCGCGCCACGTCCTTCAGCTCGCGGCCGGCCTGCATGCGCCGCTCGGAGAAGGCGTCGGCGCGCCCGCCGCCGTCGACCGGCTCTACCGTGAAATCCAGCGAGCAGGCGCCGGCCATGCCCGCCGTCTCGAACAGGTTGCGCAGCCGGTCGCCGGCCTTCTTCTGCGCCTCGCCGATGCGGCGGCGCTGATAAAGCCATTCCAGCGGGTGCTCGCGCACATTGACCGCCGCCGCCTGCTTCGCCCGGTCGATGCCATAGGGGTTCTCGATCTCCCGCATGGCGACAACGCGCGGATCGCGCCAGGCGGGCGCGGCATGGCGCCTCGCATCGGGCCTGGGCACTGGCGGATAGGTCTTCCGGTCGCTCATTTATTCAGAAACTCCCTCAGCATGGCATCTAGCCGTTGCGGATCCGCCTCGGGCGGCGTCTCGGGCGGCCATTCCGCCGGCAGCCAGACCCAGAAGTCGCACCCCAGATGGTCGGGCAGGCGGGCGCCCTTCATCTCGAACCATGCCCGCCACGCCGGCCAGCCGGGCGCCGAGGTCGGCAGCTGGTGAAGATGCTCGGTCGGCGGCGGCGTCTCGCCCTCGGGGAAGGTGAAGGCGAGCTTCTGGCGCGCCCAGTCGATCAGCCGGCCGATGCGCCGCGCGTCGCCGCGCCCGATGGCGTCGAGCAGCGCCGCCCACCACAGCCGCGACCACGGCGCCGCCGCGGCGCGCCGAGGCGCCGCCGGCTTCTCGGCTTCCGGCTCGGGCAGCGTCTCCCAGCGCTTCTCGCGCAGATAGATGTCGCCGCCGCAGATGTGCTTGCGCTTCAGCACGTCGCGCAGATGCGCCAGATAGTGCGCGATCGCCGCCACACCGGCACGCCGTTCCTCCGGCGTCAAGCCGTTCCACGCCGCCTCGACGCGCTTGAAGCTGTCGGCCGGCGTCGTCGGCCAATTGCTGCGGAACCGTTCGAGACGGGGGCCTGGAGAGGGCTGCGCCCCTTCCCCGCCGGAAGGCTCGCGCGCCTGCGCGCACTCTCTCTCAGTTACCGGTTCTGATCTTACCGGTTCTAAAGTAGGCGGCAGATTTTGCCGGTATGAAGCGTCCGGATTTGCCGGTTTGGCCGGCCCGTTTTCCACAGCGGAGCAACCGGCACCGTTTGCCGGTAGGTCGGGCCCGGCGCCGCCATCGTCGGGTGGATTCTCAGTTGCTCGCCGACCCTCGCTGCGCTCGTCCGGTCGTTGGTGGTCCGGCTCGAAGTCCGGCTCGCATTCGAGGCGGTATCGGTTGGCGGTCCGGTGTCCGCCGTCATAGGCCTGCTCCCAGGACACCAGCCCGCGCCCGCGCAGCGCCGCCAGTTGCCCGCGCACGGCGCGCTCGGTGAGGTTGGTGCGCCGGCAGATATAGGCCTGGCTCGGGAAACAGCCGTGGACGGGGTTGTGGCAGTCGGCGAGCACCAGCAGCACGGCCCATTCGTTGGGCTTCATGTCGGGGAAGCGCTCGGGCTGGTCGAAGGCCCATTTGGTGGCGTCGTGGCTCATGGGAGAGCCTCGAGGATATGCAGCCGCCGCGTCTTCGTGATGCCGAAGAATAACCACCCGGCCTGATAGAAACAGTGCCCCCACGTCGGACGGCCGGCGCGCATCGTCGGCTTGACGTGGTAGGGATCGACATAGGTGTAGAGCCGCTCGCCAGGCCAGCGACCCCACGCCAGATCCATCGCCTCACGAAGCAACCGGCTCGCGACATCGCCGTCCTCGCGGCGAAACACCGCGCAATTGACGCCGTTCTGCCCGTCGTCCGACCTGAACTTCCGCCAGATGCAGATCGCATCCGCCGCATCCGTCAGCAGAACCATCTTCTCGCCGAGCCCGGCCATCAGTTTCGGCTTCCGTCCGTCTGCATAGCGCGTGCGGCTGTAGTGGCGGTCGAAGATAGTCCGGACGGTGTCATTCCCGTCCTTGACCTCCACCCAACCGTCACCGACGAGGAAGGGCTGCCGGTTCAGCGCCGCGCTCATGCCGCCCTCGCCTCAGCCGCCGCGAGGTCGCCCCAAAGTGCTGCCAGCGCCGCCGCCATGCCGGGGAAGAAGCGGCTGCGCTCGCGCGCCCGGTCGGCGCCGGGCGGCATGCGCCAGACGCGGTTCCACGCCTTCCATTCGTCGCTGCCCGGCTCGGGCTCCGGCAGACGGTCGGTTTCAACGAGCGGCGGCAGGCCGCGCAGATACCAGCCCGTGCCCTTGTATTGCGGGTCACCGAACCAGAAGGGCTGCACCATCTGCGGGCGCGGCAGGTCGGCGGGCATGCGCGCCCGCGCGATGTCGTGCATCTCGGGGTTCTCGATCGCGACGCGCGGCACCGGCGCCCGCCAGCAGGCGGTGAAGAGATCGACGCCCGCGTCGAATTCCGCCTTCATGCTCTCCCAGCTGCGCCCGCGCGGCAGTTTCTTCGGCGGCGTCATGTCGCCCGGCCCGGAAAGCCAGCGCCGGCCGGAGCGGCAGAGCCGCGTGCAGGGCGGATGGGCGACGACGAGCAGATCCCAGCCGTCACCGAGCACGTCGCGAACGTCGCAGACCATGTGCCGGTTGCTGCCGTCCTCGGCGGGCAGCAGGTCGCAGGACCAGGCATCATGCCCGCGCTCGAGGAAGGCCCGCCGCACGATGCCCGACATCTCGCAGCCGACAAGAACCCGCGCGCTCACTCCGCCGCCTCATCGAACATGGCCTGCTGGACGGACTTCGGCTCCGGCGGAGCGACAAACATATCCGGCTGCGCGTAAGCCTCGCGGATGCGCTTGCAGGCTATCTCGAAATAGCCGGGATCGATCTCGTCGAGGATGGCGCGAGCCTCGGGAACGAACCCAAGGCACCAGCGCATCACTTCCACAGGCTTCTGGGTGGGGTGCAACTTGCCACCGTCCATATTCATCGGGCGGAAAACGATCCTTCGAGCCACCATGTCCAAATTGGTCCATGCCAATTCGAAGTCGGCGAAATCGCGCCCCGCGTTGTTCTTGTCCCAAACGAGCGGGCAACGAGTGGGTGGAAGGTCGAAGTAGTTCCCGCCCCATATGATCTGCTGGCTTGCCTTGGAGATCATCGCGGACAGCGCTTCCGGCCCTGCCGGCACGTCGTCCCATGATTTTCCGCCCATGCCTCGACTAACCGCCAGCCGATTGCTGCTAGTGATGCCTATCCCGTACGGCGGGTCCGTCACCACGGCATCAAACTCGCCCAAGCTCGGCATGATCTCCAGACAGTCGCCGAGCAGCAGGCGGCAGTCGCCTATGATTTCCTCGCGGATGATCGGGGAAGCGCTCATTCCGCCGCCTCCCGGTGCCCCGCGCGCCAGTCGCCGACGACGCGCCTCGCCTCGGCGCGGATCAGCCGTTCCACGGTCCGCGCCGGCGTCTCGCGGCGCAGGTTCGCCAGCAGGGCGAGGAGGTTCGCCGAGGTCGGCGAGAGCCCGAAGACGGGCCTGAGCAGGGACTTGTCACGCCTCTCCATCGTCGCCTCCATATCGCCGGCCGCTGTTTCCTGTTTCGCCAGCTGCCGCTTCGCGGCCCCGGTCGTTGGCCGCCCGCGCCTCCCGTTTCCCCTCGCCCTTCCACCTGCATTTGCCGCGCCTCGCCTTGCGGGTCGCGGCGGCGCCCGAGCGGCGGCTCTCGCGCCGCGTCGGGAGGCGGATGCCGTGTCCGCGCCGGTCGAGCCGGAAGGTGACGACGGCGACCTGCCCCGGCTCGTCGGTGGCGGTCAGGATCAGCAGCCCGCCGTCGAGCGGCACGCGGCTGGCGCCGAGGCGCGCGGCCCCGCGGATCTCCGGCGAGGAGAGCCGCTCGCGCACGGCATCCAGCGTCAGCCCGGCGGCGCGCGCCGCCTCGCCGGCCAGCGCGAAGCCGGCATAGCCGGTGTCGCGGGCGATCCGTCCCGTGTCGACGCCGACGAAGCGCTCCAGCCAGCGCAGCGCCGCATGCGCCGTCACCAGCAGCGGGATTTCGGCGTGGACGTTCATTCGCAACCCCTCCCGACTTCGCCGGGGTTCTTCGGGCTGGCGAACTCCTTCCAGTGCCGCCACCCGCGCGGGCACCAGAAGCCCCATTCGCGCAGGCGC
>JBFWXZ010000229.1:0-4588 GCA_050186955.1 Flavobacteriaceae bacterium | reverse complement strand
TCCTCATAGAGCGCGCCGCCGAGCCCCTGGACGAAGCCGCCGACGATCTGGCCTTCGACCAGCATCGGGTTGACGGCCCGGCCGAGGTCGTAGGCGACCAGGTATTTCTCCACCGTCACCCCGCCGGTCTCGGCGTCGACCCGGACCTGCGCGACATGCACGCCATAGGGGTAGTTCATGTGGTCGGTATAGAACCAGCCCTCGGCCGAAAGCCCGGGCGTGCGCTCGCCGCGAAGGCGCGAGGCTGCCCCGAGGGCGCGCGCCACGTCGCCGAGCGGCATCGTCGCGCCGCCGCTCTTCCGCCCGACGACGCCGTTCGTGATGTCAAGCTCCTCCGGCGCCGCCTGCATGAGCTGGCCGGCCATGTCGAGCGCCTTCTGCCGGACATTGAGCGCAGCCAGGCGCGTCGCCTCGCCGGTCATCACCGTCACCCGCGAGGCGAAGGCGCCCATGCCGAACTCGATCCGGTCGGTCCGGCCGTGGACCACCTTGATGCGGCGGTAGTCGACGCCGAGCGAGTCGGCGCAGATCTGCGCCATCACCGTCTCCACCCCCTGCCCGACCGACGCGGCGCCGGTGACGACCTCGACCGCGCCCTTGCTGTCGACGCTGATCCGCACGCCGTCGAAGGGGCCGAGCCCGCTCTTCTCCACGAACATGCCGAGCCCGAGGCCGACCAGCTCGCCCGCCGCCCGGCGCTTCGCCAGCTCCGCCTGGCGCGCGTGCCAGCCGACGCCCTTCAGCGCCTTATCGAGCAGGCCGGCATAGTCGCCGGAATCGAAGACCACGTCGGTGCCGAGCGTATCGACATGCCGCGGATAGGGCATCTGCGCGCTGGCGATAAGGTTGCGGCGGCGCACCTCGACCTTGTCGATGCCAGCCTTCTCGGCGATGGCGTCAAGCAGCCGTTCCCGCACGAAGGTGCCCTCAAAGCGCCCCGGCGCGCGATAGGTGCCGCAGGGCGTCTTGTTGGTCAGCCGCACCCGGGCGGCGACCCGGTAGGCGGCGATGTCGTACGGCCCCGGCAGCATGGCGGCGGCGAGGTCCGGCACGGTCGCGCCATGGGTGCGGACATAGCCGCCCTGGTCGTAGAAGATCTCGGCGTCGAGGCCGAGGATGCGGCCCTGGCGGTCGATCGCCGCCTTGATCGTGTGGCTCTGCTGGCGCGAATGGTTGGCGGCGATGAGGTTCTCGCGCCGGTCCTCGATCCATTTCACCGGGCGTCGAAGCCGGAGCGCCGAGTAGCAGACCAGCACGTCTTCCGGATAGAGCTCGCCGCGGACCCCGAAGCCGCCGCCGACATGGCCCTCCAGGAGATGCACCGTCGACGGGTCGCGCCCGAGCATCCTGGCGAGTTCGTCGCGGTTCCAGTGCGGCACCTTGGCGGCGCCGTACATCTCCAGCACGTCGCGGCCGCTATCGTAGCGGCCAACGGCGCCGCGGGTCTCCATGGTCACCGCCGAATGGCGGCCGACCCAAAGATCGAGCGCGACCACCATGTCGGCCTTGGCGAAGGCCGCATCGATGTCGCCGAAGCCCTTGCGGACCACCGCCACCTCGGTCGGCCGGCCGGGCGCGTACTCGCCCGGCGCCGCCCGCGCGTCGAGCAGCGGCGGCAGCTCGTCGATATCGGCCGTCACCAGATCGGCAGCGTCTTCGGCGATGTAGGGATCCTCGGCGAAGACGACGGCGATCGGCTCGCCGACATAGCGGACCATGTCGCGCGACAGCACCGGCTGCTGGTAGTGATCCAGCCCCTCGACGCGGGTCAGCCGCATGCCGATCGTCGGGAGTTCGGTGATGTCCTCGGCGGTCCAGACGGCGAACACGCCGGGGAGCGCCCTCGCCTCCTCGGCGCCGATCCGGTTCAGCCGGCCATGCGCGACCGGCGAGCGGACGATCCGCATATGGAGCTGGTTCGGGAACGAGATGCTGCCGACATAGCGGCCTTGGCCGCGCACCAGCGGCGGGTCCTCGAGCCGGGTAACCGAGCGGCCGACATAGGGCTTCCGGCCGGCCGCGTCGGCGGTTGCGTTCATCGCGTCCGCATCTCGGCGGCGACGGCGCGCACCGCCTTCAGGATGTTCTGGTAGCCGGTGCAGCGGCAGAGATTGGACGAGAGCACGTCGACCAGATCCTCGTCGCTGATCTCCGGCTCGCGCTCCAGCACGCCGGTCACCAGCATCAGGAAGCCGGGCGTGCAGAAGCCGCATTGCAGGCTGTGATTGTCCATGAAGGCCTGCTGCAGCGGGCTGAGGCCCTTAGCCGTCTCCAAGCCCTCGACAGTGCGCACCTTCTTGCCCTTCGCCTGCACCGCGAACATCAGGCAGGAGCGGACCGGCGCGCCGTCGACGATCACCGTGCAGGCGCCGCAGACGCCGTGCTCACAGCCGACATTGGTGCCGGTGAGGCCGCAATCGTCGCGCAGAGTGTCGGCCAGGGTGCGGCGGGGCTCGATCCGCACCGGATAGTCGCGGCCGTTCACCGACAGCGTGAAGTCGACCTTGTCGCTCATTGTGCCTGCTCCGCCCGGCGCAGCGCCGCGCGGATGCGCTGCGGCGTCGCCGGGATTTCCTCAAGGCTGACGCCGAAGGGCGACAGCGCGTCGTTGATGGCATTGACCACCGCCGCCGGGGCGCCGATGCCGCCGCCCTCGCCGAGGCCCTTGGCCTCGGTGATCGTCTGCGGCGAGTAGGTCTCGCGGTGGTGCAGCTCGATCGGCGGGATCTCATGGGCCGTCGGCGGCATGAAGTCGGCGAGCGTCGAGGTCAGGATGTTGCCGGTCTCGTCGTAGATGATCTCTTCGTAGAGCGCATTGCCGATGCCCTGCGCGACGCCGCCATGGATCTGGCCATCGGCGATCATCGGGTTGATCAGACGCCCCGCATCTTCGGCGACGACGTATTTCTCGATGCGCACGCCGCCGGTCTCGACGTCGACCTCGACGATGGCGACATGGCAGGCGTTGGAGAAAGTGCCGGAGGGATCGTAGGTCGCGCTCTCGGCAAGGCCGGGCGCCGTGCCGCCGCCCAGCCTGTGGGCGGCGTGATAGGCGGTCCGCGCCACCTCGGCGAGCGGCAGGGAGCGGTCGGTGCCGGCGACGAGCGCAAGGCCGTTCTCCAGCCGCACGTCCTCCGCCGCGGCCTCGAGCAGATGCGCGGCGACCTGCGTGATCCTCGCCCGCAGCTTCTGCGCCGCCAGCATCGAGGCGCCGCCGGCGATCACCAGCGAGCGGCTGGCGAAGGTGCCGAAGCCGTAGGGCGTGCGGTCGGTGTCGCCATGGACGACGCGGATGCGGTCGGGCGAGGTGCCGAGCTGGTCGGCGACGATCTGCGCCAGCGTGGTGCGCAGGCCCTGGCCATGCGGCGAGGCGCCGATCTTCAGCTCGACGAAGCCGGAGGGGTCCATGGCGATCTCGACATGCTCCCAGCCCGGCGTGATCGCCATGCCGCGCGCGGCGAAGGCCGGCGTGCCGTAGCCGGTGCGCTCGGAGAAGGCGCCGAAGCCGATGCCGAGATAGCGGCCCTTCGCCCGGGCCTCCTTCTGGCGGGCGCGGAAGGCCGCAACGTCGACGGCCTTGGCCGCCATCTCCAGCGTCTCGCGGTAGCTCGCCTCGTCGAACACCAGCCCGCTGGCGGATTTGTAGGGGAACTTGTCGATGAGGTTGCGCCGGCGGATATCGAGCGGGTCGATGCCCATCTCGCGCGCCGCCTTGTCCATCAGGATCTCGAAGGCGAAGGTGATCGCCGGACGCGAGACGCCGCGATAGGGCCCGATCGGGCAGGTATGGGTGATGACGCCGCGCGAGCGGCAGGAATAGGCGCCGAAATCATAGGGCCCCGGCAGCTCCGCCATCGCCATCAGCGGCTCCACCGCGCAGGTGGTGGGAAAGCAGGAATAGGCGCCGATATTGGCGACGAGGTCGCCGGAAAGGGCGAGCAGCTTGCCGTCCGCGTCGAACGAGCCCTCGACCGCAAGCTGCTGGTCGCGGCTGTGGAAGCTGGCGATGAGGTTCTCGCGCCGGTCCTCGCTCCACGCCACGCTGGTCTGCATCTGCCGGGCGAGGAAGACGAGCAGGACATATTCGGGCGCCATCGACATCTTCTGCCCGAAGCCGCCGCCGACATCGGGCGCGATGACGCGAAGGTCGAGCTCGGGCATGCCGAGGAAGTCGCAGACCGACGTGCGGAAGACATGCGGCATCTGCGTCGAGCAGGTCAGCGTCACCCGGCCGCTGGCCGGATCGTAGGCGGCGTGCCCGCCCCGCGGCTCCATCGGCGTCGCGTTCTGGCGCCGCGAGCGCGCCTCGACCCGCACCGTCTTGGCAGCCCTCGCCCGGACCTGGTCGAACTCCGGCGTCTTGATGATACCTTCGACGATGACGTTGTCCGGCGCCTCGCCATGGATGGCGAACGCGCCGGGCCGGAGCGCCTCGTCGGCGGTCACCACCGCCGGCAGCGGCTCGATCTCGACCTCGACCTGGTCGGCGATGACCTCCGCCTCGGCTTCGGTCCAGCCGATCGCCACCGCGATCGGCTCGCCGACGAAGCGCACCACATCCTGCGCCAGGATCGGCTGCACGATCGGC
>JBFWXZ010000228.1:0-4647 GCA_050186955.1 Flavobacteriaceae bacterium | reverse complement strand
GCCGGCCGGCGCTTTCCTCCCTTTGGCGGGGGCTGTCGCACCGCCGCCTTATGTGCATTATGCGGCCAACCGGCCGAATTTCATCTCCAATACCTGCCTGAGGAGCAATCGTTCAATGGCTTCGGAGCCCAAGATCACCTTTGTCGATGCAGACGCGCCGTCCGGCGGCGCGGTCGTTCTCGCCGTTTCCGCCGATCTGAAGTTCGGCCCGCTCGGCCGCGCGGTGGACAAGGCCTCCGGCGGCGCCGTCTCGCGCGCCGCCAAGGCCGCCGAGTTCACCGGCAAGGCGGAGAAGACCTGCCTCATCCCGAGCCCCGGCAAGGGCGAGTTCGACAAGGTGATGCTGGTCGGCGTCGGCGACGCGGTGTCGATGTCGCGGCTCGAGGCGGCCAGGCTCGGCGGCCGCATCGCCGCGCTCGCCGGCCACGGCTCCGTCAGTGTCGTCGTCGAGCTCGGCAAGGAGATCGCCGATGCCGAGACGCTGGCCGCCGTCGCCTCCGGCATCGCGCTCAGGAGCTACAGCTTCGACCGCTACAAGACCCGCAAGGACGACAATGGCGACGAGGGGAAGGCCGCGAGCTTCGCGATCCTCGCAGGGAAGCCCGCCGCCGCGCGCAAGGCCTGGGGCGCGCTGTCGCCGGTGGTCGAGGGCACGCTGATCGCCCGCGATCTCGTCAACGAGCCGGCCAACGTGCTCGGGCCCGTCGAGTTCGCCGCCCGCTGCAAGGCGCTGGAGAAGGTCGGCGTCGAGGTCGAGATCCTCACCGAGAAGGAGATGGGCAAGCTCGGCATGCGCGCGCTGCTCGGCGTCAACCAGGGTTCCGTGCGGCCGCCGCGGCTCGCCATCATGCGCTGGAACGGCGGCAAGTCGAAGGAGGCGCCCGTCGCCTTCATCGGCAAGGGCGTCGTCTTCGACACCGGCGGCATCTCCATCAAGCCGGCCGCCGGCATGGAGGACATGAAGGGCGACATGGCGGGCGCCGCCTGCGTCACCGGGCTGATGCACGCGCTCGCCGCGCGCAAGGCCAAGGTCAACGCCATCGGCGCCGTCGGCCTCGTCGAGAACATGCCCGACGGCAACGCCCAGCGTCCCGGCGACATCGTCACCTCGATGTCCGGCCAGACCATCGAGATCATCAACACCGACGCCGAGGGCCGCCTCGTGCTCGCCGACGTGCTCTGGCACATCAAGGAGAAGTACAAGCCGAAATTCATGGTCGACCTGGCGACCCTGACCGGTGCCGTCATCATCGCGCTCGGCCACCACAATGCCGGCCTCTACAGCAATGACGACGAGCTCGCCGCGCGCATGATCGAGGCGGGTCTCGAGACCGGCGAGAATGTCTGGCGGCTGCCGCTCGGCCCCGCATACGACAAGCTCATCAACTCGAAATTCGCCGACATGAAGAACACCGGCGGCCGCGCCGCCGGCTCGGTCACCGCCGCGCAGTTCCTCAAGCGCTTCGTCGGCGACGTGCCGTGGGCGCATCTCGACATCGCCGGCACCGGCATGGATTCGCCCAATGACGAGCTCAGCAAGGGCTGGGCCTCGGGCTACGGCGTCCGCCTGCTCAACCGGCTGGTCGCCAACCACTACGAGTAGGCGGTCGGCGGGCGGCGATGACGGAGGTCCTGTTCTACCATCTGGAACGCCAGCCGCTCGAGGCGGCGCTGCCGCAGCTCGTCGAGCGCTGCGTCGAGCGCGGCTGGCGCACCGTGGTGCAGACCGGCTCGCCCGAGCGCACGGCCGCCCTCGACGCCCTGCTGTGGACCTGGCGCGACGACAGCTTCCTGCCGCACGGCACCGCCGCCGACGGTGCCGCGGCCGAGCAGCCGGTCTATCTCACCGAGGGCGAGGAGAATCCCAACGCCGCCACGGTGCGCTTCCTCGTCGACGGCTCGCGCATCGCCGGTACCGAGGGCTACGACCGCATCGTCTGCATGTTCGACGGCCGCGACGAGGAGATGGTCGGGCAGGCGCGCGCGCTGTGGAAGGAATATGCCGGCGGCGGCCACGACTGCACCTACTGGCAGCAGGACGACAGCGGCAAATGGCAGAAGAAGGCATGAGCGGAAGGCCGGGCGAGGGCGGTTTCGACGCCCGCCGCGCCGCCGCCCGCCAACGCCTCGATACGCTTCCGGGAAACGACGACCCGGCCGATCCGGAAAGGCGGCGCTGGTTCGAGGCGGTCTACGACACGGCGGGCGACGACCCCGCCGCTATTCCCTGGGCCGATCTCGCGCCGCATCCGCTGCTGGTCGAGTGGGCGCGCGGCCGCGAGCATGCCCCCGGCACCGCCATCGACGTCGGCTGCGGGCTCGGCGACAATGCCGAGTTCGTCGCCTCGCTGGGCTACGACAGCTGGGCCTTCGACCTCTCGGAGAAGGCGGTCGGCTGGGCCAGGCGGCGCTTTCCCGACAGCGCCGTCGACTATGTCGCCGCCGACCTCTTCGACATGCCGGCCTGGTGGGCGCGCGCCTTCAACCTCGTCACCGAATGCTACACGTTGCAGGCGCTGGCCGAGCGCCCGCGCCGGCGCGCCATGAAGCAGATCGCCTCGCTCGTCGCGCCGCGCGGCACGCTGGTGGTCATCGCCCGCCTGCGCGAGGCGGGCCCCGCCGGCGATGGCCCGCCCTGGCCGATCGCGCCGGAAGAGCTTTCGGTGCTGGAGCGCGCGGGGCTCGAGCCCCTCGGCCTCGATCGGCGCACGCCCGAGGGCGAGAAACCGCATCTCGTCGCCACCTACCGCCGCCCGGCGGGGTGACGTAAGTGGTTGAATATATTGTAGTTACTCAGTCCAGGGGTGGCAATCCGGACGGCCGTGCTTGCCGAGCCGCCGGAGGAATGGATCACCGGGTCAGGCCCGGTGATGACGCTCGAGAACCGAATAAAGACCCAGTCCCAACCGTCATTGCCGGACTTGATCCGGCAATCCATTCCGTCAGTCGCGCGTCAAGCGCACCCGATGTGATTTGCTGGATTCTTAGCCTTCGCCGGAATGACGGGTAGTATCCGGGCAACAGCTCCAATCGTCATTCCGACGTAGGCTAAGAATCCAGGCGACGATCTCTACAGACCCCGGCGGTGAGATGTTTTCCGTTCCCCGCCCCATGCGTCATCACCGGGCTCGACCCGGTGATCCATTCCGCTGTCGTTGCGACAGAAGAGGCGCGAGCGATCGGTGCAAGGCCGGGGGAATGGATTGCCGGATCAAGTCCGGCAATGACGATCGGGGTTGGCGCGGTGCTCTAGGCCCATCCTTCGAGACGCGCTTTCAGCGCTCCTCAGGATGAGGGTGAGGACCGTAAAGAAATCCCTCCGGGGAGGGATTTCCGGTCCGAACGCCTTAAGGCCTGAAGCCGAGGGCGGGATGGAAGCGAACTGCAAATTCCCGCCTCACCCTGAGGAGACCCGAAGGGTCGTCTCGAAGGGTGGGCGGCAGACCCGCCGCGGCTTACAGCCCGGCCTCGGCCATCGCCTGCTCGAGGTCGCCGGAAAGCGCCAGCCAGCGCTCCTCGGCCTGTTCGAGCCGGCGCGCCGCGTCCGCCTTGTTCCTGGCCAGCACGGCGGCCTCCTGCGGGTCGCGCTCGTAGAGCGAGGGGTCGGCGAGGCGGCTGTCGAGGCGCCGGATCTCCAGCGTGATCTCCTCGATCCGCTTCTCCGCCTCGCGCACCTGCTTGCGCAGCGGCGCGACGGATTCGCGCTTCTCCGCCGAGCGCCGCCGTTCCTCGGCGCGCTCCGCCTTGCTGCGGTCCTCGCGCAGCGCCTTCTTCGCCTCGCGCCGCTCGCCGGCCGCCTTCGCCAGCACGTCTCGGCGATAGTCGGTGAGGTCGCCGTCGAAGGGCGTCACGGTGCCCTCGGCGACCAGCCACAGCCGGTCGGCGGCCGCCTCGACCAGATGCCGGTCGTGGCTGATCAGGATCACCGCGCCCTCGTATTCGTTGAGCGCGCGCACCAGCATCTCGCGGCTGTCGACGTCGAGATGGTTGGTCGGCTCGTCGAGGATCAGCAGGTGCGGCCGCTCGAAGGTCGACAGCGCCAGCATCAGCCGCGCCTTCTCGCCGCCCGACAGGCTGCCGGCGGGCGTGTCCGCCTTGTCGGCGCCGAAGCCGATCTGCGCCACGCGCGAACGCACCTGCGCCTCCGTCGCCTCGGGCATGCGCTCGCGGATCTGGTTGTAGGCCGACATCGAGGGGTTCAGCTCGTCGAGTTGGTGCTGGGCGAAATAGCCGATCACCGCCTTGTCCGACATCCGCATGTGGCCGCCCTCGACGGCGAGCTTGCGGGCCAGCGCCTTGGCGAAGGTGCTCTTGCCGTTGCCGTTGGCGCCCAGCAGGCCGATGCGGTCGTCGGGATCGATGCGCAGGTCGAGCCGCGACAGCACCGGCTTGCCCGGCACGTAGCCGATGCTCGCATCCTCGAAGCGGATCAGCGGCGGCCCCATCGGCTTCTGCGGCGCCGGCAGGTGGAAGGGGCGGACATGCTCGTCGACCATGGCGGCCACCGGCTCCATGCGCGACAACGCCTTCCGCCGGCTCTGCGCCTGCCGCGCCTTCGACGCCTTGTAGCGGAAGCGCTCGACGAAGGCCTCCATGTGGCGGCGCTGCTCGTCCTGCTTCTTCTTCAGCTTCAGCTGCAGCGCCTGC
>JBFWXZ010000227.1:0-4652 GCA_050186955.1 Flavobacteriaceae bacterium | reverse complement strand
AGCGCGGCTACGGATTCTGCTTCTTCGACGTGTTCCAGGCCCGCGCCGACAACGTGCTGCGGGCGGCGCGGGACGCGCTCGCCGACGGCCTGCCGGAGGGGATGTTCTTCACCGATCCCGGCGAGGTCGACGATGCGCTGGTGCGCCAGTGCCAGGAATGCATGGTGCGCAACGGCGTCGTCCCCTTCTACGGCGCGCTGCTGGCGGGTCGGCACGGGGCGGCGGCGCTGGTGGCGGTGCGCAACGCCGAGGGGCGCATCGTCGCTACCGGCTTCTCACACATGCCCCACAACGAGGCGAGCCCGCATCACCGGGCGGCCTGGGGCGGGCTCGTCGCCGTCGACAAGGCGGAGCGCGGGCGGCGGCTCGGCGTCGCGGTCAACGCCATGCTGGCCGAGCGGGCGGTATCGCTGCTCGGCGCCGAGCGGCTCTATCAGCTCGTGCCGACGACGAGCACCATCTCGCGCCGGATGATCGCCCGCAGCGGCCTGATCTTCGATCCGGAGACCAAATGCGCCATCGCCACCGAGGCGGAGCGCCGGCCGGCGCATTGAGGCCGGGGGGCCGGGCTGCAAGGCTACGAACGCCACACCGCCGCTACTGGATTCCGGCCTTCGCCGGAATGACGATTGGGGCTGATGCCTCGATACTACCCGTCATTCCGGCGAAGGCTAAGAATCCAGCAAGGACAGATGCTGCAAGCTCCGGGAGCCAAGAGGCTTCCCGTTCCTCGCCGGGCATCAGGGCTTGATCCGGCAATCCATTCCGCTGGCGCGTCGGCGAACGCTTCCCGAACGCCCGGCCTCTAGACGTTCAGCAACAGATATTCGCGCTCCCAGCTCGAGATGACGCGGTTGTAGAGCCGCCATTCGAGTTCCTTGACGCCGATGAAGCCGTCGATGAAGCGGTCGGTCAGCATGGCGCGCAGCGGCTGGCAGCCGGCGAGCTCGCCGAGCGCGTCCTGGAGGTGGGCCGGCAGCGAGACGCCGAGCGTGTGGGCGTCGATGGTGACGATGGGCTCGGGCTCGATCTTCTCGCGCATGCCGATGAGGCCGCAGGCGAGCGTCGTGGCGATGGCGAGATAGGGATTGGCGTCGGCGCCGACGACGCGGTTCTCGACGCGCCGCGACTGCGGCGGGCTGTCGGGCACGCGCAGGCCGCAGGTGCGGTTGTCGCGGCCCCAGTGGGTGTTGATCGGGGCGTCGGATTCCAGCCGGATGCGACGGTAGGAATTGACGTTCGGGCAGAACAGCGCCATCGCCGCCGGGACGAAGCGCTGGAGGCCGCCGATGAAGTGCATCAGCGTCTCGTTGTCGTTGCCGTCGGCGTCGACGAAGATGTTGCCGGAGCCGTCGGCGCGCACCACCGACTGGTGGATGTGCATGGCGCTGCCCGGCTCGTTCTCGTGCGGCTGCGCCATGAAGGTCGCGTACATGCCGTGCTTGAGCGCGGCCTTGCGGGTGGCGCGCTTGAACAGGAAGGCCTGGTCGGCGATCTCCATCGGATCGCCGTGGCGGAAGTTCATCTCGAGCTGCGCGGCGCCGGCCTCGTGCGCCATGGTGCCGATGTCGATGCGGCTCGCCTCGCAATAGGCGTAGATGTCCTCGACCACGGGGTCGAACTCGTTCGCCGCTTCGATGCCGTAGGCCTGGCGCCCGCTCTCGGCGCGGCCCGACAGGCCGATGGGGGCCTCCAGCGGCAGGTCGGGATCGCCGGACTTGGCGACGAGGTAGTATTCGAGCTCGGGGGCGACGATCGCCTCCAGCCCGTCATTGGCGTATTCGTCGAGCACCCGGCGCAGCACCTGGCGCGGCGCGAAGGGCACCGGCGAACCGTCGGCGTAGATGGCGTCGCAGATCACCTGCGCCACCGGCTCGTCGTACCAGGGGACGAAGCGCACCGTGCCGACGTCGGGCACCGCGCGGATGTCCATGTCGATATCGGAGCCGACGCCGGATTCCTCGGCCGGGTCGCCGGAGACGGCCTGCAGGAACACGGTCTCGGGCAGGCGCAGCCCCTGCGACTTCAGCGAGCCGATGAAGTCCTCGCGCGGCACGATCTTGCCGCGCATCATGCCGTTCATGTCGGAGACGATGCACTCCACCTCGTCGATGCGGTGCTCGCGCATCCAGCGGGTGATGTCCTCGTCCGTGGAAAGGTCTTTGCGCACGGTGTCCATGGCGCTTGATGCCATGCGCCGCGCGGGCGGTAAAGCTATTCGGCGGGGGCCGCCAGCGCCGGCGCCATGACCGTCTCATGACCCGGCGCGGGATGGCGCGGGATGAGCAGGGCGAGGCACAGCGAGACGCCCGCCATGGCGGCGCCGGCATAGAAGACCAGCGCCGGATTGACCAGCCACATCAGGCCGAACAGCACCGGGATGAAGACGGCGACGATGTGGCTGATGGTGAAGGCGACCGCCGCCGTCGGCGCCATGTCCTGGGGGTCGCCGATCTTCTGGAAATAGGTCTTCAGCGCCAGCGCCATGGAGAAGAAGATGTGGTCGACCACGTAGAGGCCGGCGGCGATCCACGGATTCTGCACCAGCGCGTAGGAGACGAAGACGATGACCAGGCCGGTATATTCGAAGGTCAGCGCGCGGCGCTCCCCGAGCCGGCCGATGAGGCGGCCGATGGCCGGCGCGAGGAACATGTTGATCGTGCAGTTGATCAGGAACAGCGCCGAGACGCCGGCCACCGAGTAGTGGAACTTCTCCACCATCATGAAGGCGGCGAAGACGATGAAGATCTGCCGGCGCGCGCCGGCCATGAAGGTCAGCGCGTAGTAGAGCCAGTAGCGCTTCCTGAGCACGATCTTCTTGTGCTGGACATATTCCTGCGGGAAGGCCGGGAAGCCGACCGCGAGGAAGAAGACCAGCGCCAGCGTGACGCCGCCGCAAATGGCGAACAGCGCGGTGAACTCGAAGCCCAGGAATTTTGAGGCGACGAGCACGCCGCCATAGGAGAGGAGCTGGGAGACCGCCGTCACCGAGAGGATCTTGCCCATGATGGCGGGCGCGTCCTTCTTGGGAAGCCACTGCAGCGCCAGCGACTGCTGCATGGTCTCGAAATAGTGGAAGCCGACCGACATCACGAAGGTGGTGATCAGCAGGCCGGTCAGCGTCGGGAACATGCCGGTGATGGCGACGCCGAGCCCCATCAGGAACAGCGAGATCAGCGCCAGGCGCTGCTCGCGCACGAAGATGATGACGAAGATCGCCGTGAAGGCGAGGAAGCCGGGGATCTCGCGTATCGACTGCAGCAGGCCGATGTCAGCGCCGGAGAAGCCGGCGCGGCCGATGGCGAAGTTGTTGATCAGCGCCTGCCAGCCGGCGAAGGAGATGTGATTGGCCGCCGTCATCGCCATCAGGAAGATGGCGGGCGTCTTCCAGTCCTGGCCGCGAAGGCCGGGACTTTGGCTGGCCGGAGAAACATTCATGTCGATGGCCGGTATCAGCGCCGCCGTTAAGCGTCAATGCGCCCGCGCGCATGAAGGGCATGCGCCGGCGCCCGCCCGCGTTACCTTTCGCCGCCCGGCGCGTTGACCTGCATCAAGGCCGGGCGCGGCCGGACCCGTAATATCCGCGATGGATGAAAACGGAGGCAGACCCATGTTCAAGTCCATCCTCGTTCCTATCGAGATGTCCGATCCGGAGCACTACAAGGACGCCGTCGACACCGCGACGGCGATGGCCAAGCGCGACGGCGCGTCGCTCAGCATCGTGACCGTGCTGCCGCTGATCTCGGGCATGGTGGCGAGCCACATACCGGCCGACATCGACGCCAGGATCAGCGCCGAGGCCGAAACCGAGCTCAAGCGCATCGCCGCGGCAACCGGCGTCGCCAGCGCCGGCGCCAGCGTGCGCCACGGCTCGGTCTATCACGAGGTGCTCGACGAGGCCGACCGGCTCGGCTCGGACCTCATCGTCATGGGCTCGCACCGGCCCGGCATGGCGACCTATCTGCTCGGCTCCAACGCCGCGCGGATCGTGCGCCACGCGAAATGCTCGGTGCTGGTCCTGCGCTGATCGTTTCGACAATCCCTAGCGTACCGGATAGCGGGCGCCTACCACAGGTAGGCGCCCGCTCTCGTTTCCGGCAGGCCTCGGCAAATAATATGCAGCTGATTCTGCATAACCGGGAGTGCCAGTTAAGCAAAATTATGTACCGCTTTCCGCCAGCTAAACAGCATTCCAATCGGCATCTTGCTTAATTGGAATGGTTAAATTCCATGTGCTTGAATCGCTTCGACTGTTGCGTACGTGCAACATAGGATGCCGTAAAGGCATGGTAAGCTCTGCCCCAACAATTCGAATAAAAGACGTCTTAAACGGGGTAGGTTCAATGCGTATCATCTCCACCAAAGCGGGTGGCGGCCTGGCGTCGCTTTCCGCTGCCTTGCTTGCGGGCAGCATCCTTGTTTCCGGCGCGAACGCCGCCGACATGCCGGTAGCGCCGGCGCCGCAGCCGATGGCCGAATATTCGGACTGGACGGGGTTCTACCTGAGCGCCGGCATCGGCGCGGGCGCCGTGGTCCACGAACTCGACGTGCTGTCGATCTTCAATTTCAACGGGATCGGCGGCGAGGGCGTGTTCGGCGAACTCGGCGTCGGCTACGACTACATGATCAGCGACCGGCTGCTGCTCGGCGTC
>JBFWXZ010000226.1:0-4703 GCA_050186955.1 Flavobacteriaceae bacterium | reverse complement strand
GCCGCTGCGCGAGGGCGGCGGCGCCGGCATCTATCTGGCCGCCTGGGCGGCGATCATCCTCGTCGTCCACACGATCATCGATCCGCGCAGCATGGAGGCGTGGATCATGCTGCTGCCGCCGCTGTCGCTGCTCTTCGCGCGTCTCGTGGTCGCGCCCGCCTGGCGGCGCGGCGACCGCGCGCTAGCCGTCGCCACGCTCGCGCTGCTGGCGCTCGCCAATTTCACCGGCGGCATCGTGCCGATGCGCGCCGAGGGCGGCGATCTCAACAAGGCGAGGCTGGAAGGGCTTGCCGGCCTGATCCGTCCCGGCGACACGGTGCTGCAGGACACCTATGACGACAATTTCGAGTCCTGGCTCCATTACGCGACCCGCGCCGGCGTCGCCCATCCCGACCGCGCCGGCATGATGAACACGCGCGACGGCGCGTTCCGGGTGAAGCGCGGCTTCGCCGAGGTGGCGGCCGGCAGCCGCGTCCTGATCTTCGCGCATAACCTCGGTTCCGCGCCGCTCCTTGCCGAGGCCGTGAGGGCGGGGGCCGCGCCTGCGGATGCCCCGTCGCTGGCGGCGGCGTGGGCCGGCTGCGCCGTCGAGCTCGGGAAGAACCGCGTGACGGCGCTTCTCGACGTGACCGCCTGCGTCAACCCTTAAGGTTTCATCCCGAGCGCCCGCATCGAGACGGGGTCGAGCGCCGGCGAGCCCTCGTCGCGAACCATCGCCATGCCGCCATGGCTCTTGACGCTCCACACCGACCACACGAAGCCGCGCGCCTCGGCCGCCTCGCGGACGTCGCGCAGCCACGCCTCGTAGGAAATGGCCTCGGCCCCGCGATAGGGGCCGAAGCTCCGCACGGCCCCGAACTCTCCGAGGAATATGTGCTCCGGGGCGATGCCGTGATCCTTCGCCCACTCGGCGACGCGGTCGAAGTCGGCGTCGATGTCGGCGCGCCCGAAGCCCGATGCGAGATAGTCCGAAAGCCGCTTTCGGGCCTCGGCCAGCGCCTTGCGGCGCGCCGCCGGCGACAGGCCGGCATCCGCCTCGACCTCGAGGTCGAGGCCCTTGAGCACGGTTTCGGCGGCGACCGAACCCGCCGGATAGGGGACGTTCGCGAAATAGCGCAGCGGGCGCATGAAATCGGTATCGCCCTTCACGCCCTGATGGGTGAAGGAGAACGGGTCGTAATAGTGGAAGCTGAAGAGCGTCCGGCCATCGTTGAAGGGGGCGGCGTCGATCTCGGTCAGCCCGCGAATGCCGCCGCCGCGCGCCCCGCTGAGCACGATCGTCAGTTGCGGCGCCTCCCGGCGGATCGCCGCGTGGATGCGCTCCAGCATGCGCTGCCAGCGCGCGACCTCGCGCGGGTTGTAGCCGTAGGGCGGCTCGTTGAGGGCCTCGAGCGCGATGTCGTCGAGCCCGAGGCCGGCAAGGACCTTCGCCGTGCGCGCCAGCACCGCGACGAGATCGTCGAAGCGGCCGCCGCGCTCGTCCTTCAGCAGCGAGATCGGGTCCAGCCCGGCGATTTGCCTGTTGGGGTGGAAGTCGACGACGACCCCGAAGCCGTGGCCGGCGAGCCGCAGCACATTGGCTTTGAGCGTCTCGTCCAGCGCCTCGCGGTCGGCGCCGCGGAAGGTGAGGAAGGGGCCCGGATCGACCGTCAGCCGGATGAAGTCGAAGCCGGCCTCGCGGAGGTTGTCGAGCAGCGTCTCGGAGATGTCGTGCCGGGGCGGCGAGAAGGGCGGCCGGGCGAAGCGTTGCGGCGAGGACAGATCGGGCGTCGCCCAGTTCATCAGCGTGTGCAGGCCGACGCCGCGCCTGAACTCCGCCGCGTTCGCGCCGGCAACGAGCGCGACGGCGATGAGCGCCGCCGCTAGTAGTCGGCCCATCTGCGGGCGACTGTCTGTGCCGGCCCACGCCGCGCGGCGGCGGTGTCGGCGATGGCGCGCGCCGCGATCAGCAGCACGATCAGCACCAGGATCACCGGCGTCTTGGTGCTCAGCGTGTTGTTGGAGAGCGCGACCAGGAAGAACAGGCCGGCGGCGACCTTGGCCGGCGCCGGGACGCCGCGCACCAGTCGCAGCACCGTGAACAGGAAGGCGGCGGCGAAGATCAGCGCGCCGATCAGGCCGAACTGGAAGACGAAGATGACGACAGAGCTCTCGATGGCCTTGAGGCCGAGCTGCGTTTCCGCCAGCCTGGCGATGTGCGCGGTATCGGCGCCGAACAGGATCTCGTTCCAGCTCGCCATCGAGAACAGATCGTAGACCTCGATGCGCGCCATCGAGCTGCGGTCGACGAGCCCGCTCGACAGCCGCCGCAGGAAGCCTGCGAAGGCGAGCAGGGTGACGCCGCCGGCGAGCGCGATGGCCCCGCCGGTGACCAGCAGCGCGCGCAGCCGCGAGCCTGTCGCCGCCGAGCGCGTGTTCATCGGCACCAGCAGCATCGTCGCCGCCACGGCGATCATCGCGGCGATGAGCGCGATGCGGGCGTTCGCCGCCGCCGTGCCGACGAACAGCACGGTGATGGCCGCGGCCCTCAGCCAGGCCGGCCAGCGCTGGATGGCGACGAAGGGAATGGCGACGGCGCTGAGCAGGCCGAGGGCGAGCGGATGCCCGGCGAGCCCCGTCGGCCGGAAGACGGTCTCCGCCGTCGTGTAGGGCATGACGCGGCTGTGGGTCACCGCCTCGAGGATGCCGATGGCGGCGCTGGCGACCAGCAGCGCGAGCACCCATTGTCCGAGCCGGATGCGCAACGCCGCCGGCTGCGCGAGGATCGCCAGCCCGCCGAGCAGGGTCACGATATAGGTGTCGATGAGGTAGCCGGAGGAAACGCCGAGCCCGGCCAGCGCGATATAGGCCATCAGCGCGACGATGACGGTCGCGAATCCGGTCATCGCCTTGGCTGCCGCGAACGACCAGCGGTCGAGCTCGACGCGCAGCGTCAGCAGGCTCAGCGCGAACACGCCGGCGATGGCGTAACCGCCCGGATGGATCTTGCCGGCGATCCCGCCCTCGTCGAGGGTGTAGCCGTAGAACTGGTCGAGCCAGGGCGCCGGGATGGCGACGCGCGTGAAGACGGCGATGAGCAGCAGCACGTAGATCGCGCTGCGCCATACGCCGGCATTGTCGCCGACGGCCCGGTAGCCGGTGCTCGTCGCAAGCGGTGACATGTTCTGGCTTTAACTCTTTTGTCCGAAACGATTATCCGATTTCACGCCAAGCGGTTAAACCGATTGCTGGAATTACGGTAAATTGCCGCGCATCCGGCGGTTGCCGGAACGCGACGAACTCTTGCGGCAGGGCCGATGGCTTCCATTCTCGTCAACATGCTCGCCGGCGAGCCCGACCGGATGTCGGGGATCTCCAACTACGCCTTCTGCCTGCTGCGCGAGCTGGCGGCGCTGAAGCGCGACGACTACACGCTGCTGACCAACTGGTCGCAGGAGGCGCTGTCGCGACACCTGCCGCTCGACGCCGTACGCCTCGTCCGGCGCGATGCCTTTCGCAGCGAGAAGCTCTCCTATCCCGCCAATGCGCGCCTCGTCGCCCGCGAGGCCGACGCCGCCGGCGCCGATGTCGTCTTCACGCCGCATCCCTACGGCGCGCCCTTCGGCGGCAAGGCGCGGGTGATGGTGGTCCACGACATCTACCGCGAGACCCATCCGGCGCTTCACCGGCTCGACCGCCGGCTCGCCTGGAAGGCGTTCTTCGGCTTCTCGCTGGCGCGCTCGAACGCCATCGTCTGCGTCTCCGATGCGACCCGCGCCGACCTGACGCGGCTGCATCCGGCGACCGCCGGCCGCTCGCTGACGATCCACGAGGCCTCGACCATCGGCGCCGAGCCGAAGAAGCGGCGGGGCCAGTCCACGCCCTACGCCCTGATCGTCGCCAACAGCGCCCCGACCAAGAACTTCCCGATGCTGACCGACGCGCTGGCGGAACTCGTGAAGCGGCGCTCCGGGGTGCGGCTGGTATGGGTCGGGCGCGACGACAGCGGCGACGTTGCCCGCGCCCTGCACAACCACACCATGCTGCTGAACTTCATGCCGCGCGGCCCCGTCGGCGAGGCCGAGCTCGCCGGCCTCTACGCCAATGCGCGCTTCTACGTCGCCTGTTCGCTCGCCGAGGGCTTCTGCCTGCCGGTGGTCGAGGCGCAGCGCCTCGGCGTTCCGGTCATCGCCTCGCACATCCCGGTGCTGCGCGAGGTCGCGGGCGATGGCGCGATCTTCGTCGATCCCGCTTCGCACCTTGCATGGGCGGACGCGATGGAGGCGCTTTGGGACGACGAGGCCGCGAGGACCGAGCTTTCCGCCCGCGCGAGGGCGAATGCGGAGCGCTTCTCGTGGCGCAAGGCCGCCGAGGAGATGAGCGACGTCTTCGCGGATGTGCTGAACCGCTAGCGTCTTCGCGCCGGCTCCAGCGGCTCGGCGGCGGGGTAGGCCGCCGATTCTTCCCGTCTCGCCGCCGCGCGCCACAGGTCGGCGAGCCTCGCGGCGTAGCTGCCGATCTCCAGATTCTCGCGCTGGAAGGCGTGGGCGTTGCGGCCGAGCCGCTCGCGCAGCGCCTTGTCGTCGACGAGCCTCGACAGCGCGCCGGCCAGCGCGGCGACGTCGCCCGGCTCGACGAGCAGCCCGGTCTCGCCGTCGCGGACGATGACCCCGGTGGCGCCGACGGGGGTGGCGACGACGGCGAGGCCGTCCGCCATGCCCTCG
>JBFWXZ010000225.1:0-4732 GCA_050186955.1 Flavobacteriaceae bacterium | reverse complement strand
CCAGAAAGACGATCATGCGCCAGAGATAGACCTGCGGGCTTGATAGCTTGTGCGGATCCCTCTCCCGCGCCATGCATCTTCTCCGTTGCCTGTTGAGCCCCGAAGCCTCCTGTTTAACCGCAATTGTGGCGAAACGGTATAGAGGCGGGCGCGCTTTTTGCCGTTGCGGCGCAAAGCGCCCCCGCGATCAGCCGTGCGAGAAGGCCTCAAGGGCCGCGATCATGGCGGGGAAGGCGGGCTGCGGCACCTGCGCGTAGATCGGCGGGCGGTGCGGTTCGAGGTCGCTTAGCATGACGCTGGTCTCGCCGCGCCAGCGCTCCAGCACCGCGCGGATGCGCGGATCACCGCCGGTCGGGACCGGCGAGCGCATGAAATATTCGCCGAGATAGCCGCGCCCCCAAAGCTTGTCGACGAAACGGCCGACGGCGGTTCGGCCCTCGCGCAGGGCGCCGTTCGCCGGGGCGGCGGCGATCGTCGAGAAATCCTCGATGACGGCGGCCAGGGCGCGCGGGTCGCCGTCGCCATAGGGCCATTTGACGGTGCTGGTGCGCCGATAGCTGGGGCCGCGGCTGAGGATGGCTGTGACGGCGACGTAGTGATCCTGCCGCCAGGTCTCGATGCGCAGCGCGGTGGCGCTGTCGGTGAAGCCGATCCTGCCCTCATGGAGGGTGCCGAAATCCTTCAGCGTGCGGATGCCCGCCATGCCGCGAAGGGTGCCTGCAACGGTTTCCAGCATCGTTCGCCCTGTTCTCTGAACGGGGGAGATACTCGCCGGCGCACCGTCAAGAAAGCGTGAAGCGGGTCAGGCTTTGCGGCTGTCGGCGAGGAGGCGGGAGAAGGCGCCGTGCAGATCGCCATTGGCGGCGAGGATATTGCCGGTGGCGAGCGGGTTGCCGCGGCCGTCGGGGTCGGTTGCCATGCCGCCGGCCTCGCGCACCAGCAGCACGCCGGCGGCGACGTCCCACGGCTGGAGGCCGTTCTCGTAGAAGATGTCGAAGCGCCCGGCGGCCGTCCACGCGAGGTCGAGGGCGGCCGAACCGGTGCGGCGAATGCCGGCGAGCGAGGGAATGGCGAGGCGCATGTCGGCGATGAAGCGGCCGCCGTCGCCGCGTCCCAGATGCGGGATGCCGGTGGTCATCACCGCGTCCTGGAGGTTGCGGCGGGCGGCGACGCGGATGCGGCGGTTGTTGAAGAAGGCGCCGCCGCCGCGCTCGGCGGTGAAGGTCTCGTCGAGGACCGGATTGTAGACCAGGGCGGCGACGATCTCGCCGTCGCGCTCAAGCGCCACCGAGATCGCGAAGAGCGGCACCGAGTGCATGAAGTTGGTGGTGCCGTCGAGCGGATCGATGATCCAGCGGTGGCGCTTGTCGCTGCCCTCGACGACGCCGCCCTCCTCGAGCAGGAAGCCGTAGTCAGGGCGCGCCCGCTCGAGTTCGCGGCGCAGCACCTGCTCGGCGCGCAGGTCGGCCGCGGTGACGAAGTCCGACGGCCCCTTGACCGAGACCTGGAGGTTCTCGACCTCGCCGAAGTCGCGCGTCAGCCCGCGCCCCGCCTTCTGGGCGGCGGCGACCATCACGTTGAGGGTGGCTGAGCGGACCATCGCGAAGCCGCGTCAGTCGGCGCGGCGCAGATAGGTGATCTCGCCGGTATCGACGACGATCTTCTCGCCGACGCCGATGAAGGGCGGCACCATGCAGCGCACGCCGTTCTCGAGGATCGCCGGCTTGTAGGAGGAGGCGGCCGTCTGGCCCTTCACCACCGGCTCGGCCTCGGTGATCTCGAGGACGACCTGGGCCGGCAGGGTGATGCCGATGGGCATGCCCTCATGCATCTCGACGGTGACCATCATGCCGTCCTGCAGGAAGGCGGCGCGCTCGCCGACGAAGTCCTCGGCGAGATTGATCTGCTCGTAGTTCTCGGTGTCCATGAAGACGAGCATGTCGCCCTCGGCGTAGAGATACTGGAAGTCCTTCTGCTCGAGGCGGACGCGCTCGACCGTCTCGGAGGCGCGGAAGCGCTCGTTGAGCTTGGAGCCGTTGAGGAGGTTCTTCAGCTCGACCTGGTTGTAGGCGCCGCCCTTGCCGGGCTTGACCGCGTTGGTCTTGACCGCGACCCAGAGCGAGTCGTTGTGCTGGATGACGTTGCCGGGACGGATTTCGTTGCCGTTGATCTTCATGGGGTGCTGCCGTTTCGGGATGCCGGGTTGCCGATATGCGCGCGCCCGCGATCAGGCGCCGCGCCCAGTGATGTCGCGGCGGGTTCTAGAGCGGTTCCGGAGCAAAGGGAAGGGGGCTTGCCGCCGGACCTATTGCTGGACCGGGGCCGCGTAGTCCTTGACCCGGCGGTTGGCCTCCGCCGTCTGCTCGGGCGACAGCGAGGCGAGGAAGCCGTCGAGCCAGCCGTCGCTGACGCCGGCGGTGCGGGCGATGATGTGCCACTTGGCGGCGTCGATCGGGTCGGGATCGGAGCCGATGCCGACCGCCAGCATGCGGGCGAGGCGGTTCTGCGCGATCGGGTTGCCGCGCTCGGCGGCGGCGCGGAAGAGCCCCTGCGCCTTCTTCTCGTCCTTGTCGACGCCGCGGCCGCGCAGCACCATCAGGGCGTATTCGATCTCGGCGGCGGGCAGCCGCTGGGCGGCGGCGAGGCCGATGAAGTAGGCGGCCTTCTCGTCGCTCTGCTCGACGCCGCTGCCGTCGGCGTAGAGGACGCCGAGATTGTACTGGGATTCCGGGTGGCCGCGCTCGGCGCCGAACTCCAGCAGCTCGGCCGCCTTGGCGAAATCGCGCTCCACCGCGCTGCCCTCGACATACATGAGGGCGAGATTGTAGTGGGCCTCGATATGGCCCTGGGCGGCGGCGGCCTCGAACCAACCGGCGGCCTTCTTCTCGTCCTTCGCCGTGCCCTCGCCGCGCGCCAGCATCAGGCCGAGCGAGAACTGCGCCTCGCGGTCGCCCTGCACGGCGGCCTGCGAATACCAGTAGATCGCCTGGGCGTCGTCGCGCGTGGTGCCGAGGCCCTGGTGGTAGAGCATGCCGAGCAGCGTCTGCGAGGCCGCTTCGCCCTTCTCCGCGCCCTCCTTGGCCTTGGCGAGCGCGGCGACGAACTTGCCGCGCTGGAAATCGGCATAGGCGCGGTCGGCGAGCGGCGCGTCCTCCTTGGCCGCATCGGAGCCGTCGGCCTTCTTCGAGACGGCGTGGGCGGGCGGCGCGGCGAGCGCCAGCAGCAGGGCGAGGCAGGCGAGGAGCGTCCTCATGCGGCTTCCGCCTCCGATAATGCGGCGTTGATCGCGGCGACGGCGGCGGCCGGGCCTTCCGGGTGCCGCCAGACCGGGTCGCCGGCGGCGACGAACTCGGCGCCGGCCCCGGCCATCATGCCGGCGTCGGCGATGTCGGCGATCACGGCGATCACCGGCACGTTGAAGAGGGCCGCCCACCAGCGCACCAGCTCGACGTCGCCGGCGATCCCGGCCTGCGGCGTGCCGAACATCACGTAGTCGGGCTCGAGTTCGCCGGCAAGGAGGGCGGCGTGGCGGTCGTCGAAGCCGCCGGCGCCGACCATGCCGCGGGGCCTGAGGCGCTTGATGGCGGCGGCGAGGTCGCGCTCGGAGGGCGCTGTCATGTGCAGGCCGTCGGCGTCGCGCGGCACGTCGGCGGGGCTGGCGCCGGAAGCCAGCAGGGCGACGCCGCGCGGCTGGGTGAGGGGCGCGCAGGCGGCGGCCAGCGCCGATGCGTTCGCATCGGCCGGCAGGATGACGCAGGCGACGTCGCCGCCCTTCAGCGCGGCGTCGAGCGCGCCGGCGACGGCGGCCGGCTCACCCGACGGGGCGTAGAGGCACAGTCTGCAGCTGACATCGCTCATGCGGGGCCGACGGGCGTTCGAATCGGATGGAGGCGCCCATATGCGGGGGCGAATCGGGCGAAAAAGGGGAGGCGGCGGGCACCGCCTCCCGGTCTGTGCGGCGTCAGGCGGTCCTCGTTCAGGCCGCTTCCTTCTCGTTGGACGGCGCCCATTTGCCCATGGCGGCGAGGCCGTTCATGCGGGCGCGGTGGGCGAAGGCCTTCTGGGCCGCGGCGACATTGGTCTCCTTACCGCCCCAGGCCTTCAGCGCCGCCGCCTGCAGGGCGCGGCCGTAGGAGAAGGTGAGCTTCCACGGCAGGTCGCCGATGGCGTTCATCAGCGACAGGTGGCGGGTGGCGTCCTCGTCGGACTGGCCGCCCGAGAGGAAGGCGATGCCCGGCACTGCCGCCGGCACCGTCGACTTGAAGCAGCGCACGGTCAGCTCGGCGACCTCCTGGGCGCTCGGCTGCTGCTTCGCGTTCTTGCCGGCGACGATCATGTTGGGCTTCAGCACCATGCCCTCGAGGGTGACGCGGGCGTCGTAGAGCTCGTCGAAGACGGTCCTCAGGACCCGGTCTGTGACCTCGTAGCAGCGCGCCGCGTCGTGGGCGGCGACGGGGCCGTCCATCAGCACCTCGGGCTCGACGATGGGGACGATCTTCGCCTCCTGGCAGAGCGCCGCGTAGCGCGCCAGCGCCTGGGCGTTCTGCTTGACGCAGCCCCAGGTCGGCAGGCCGTCGGCGATGTCGATGACGGCGCGCCATTTGGCGAAGCGGGCACCGAGCTTGTAGTAGTCGGCCAGGCGCTCGCGCAGGCCGTCGAGACCCTCGGTGATCTTCTCGCCGGGTTGGAACGGCATGTCCTTGGCGCCGGCGTCGACCTTGATGCCGGGCAC
>JBFWXZ010000224.1:0-4769 GCA_050186955.1 Flavobacteriaceae bacterium | reverse complement strand
GATCTCGACGACCGCATCGTCGGCACCTCGGCCAAACGGGAGGAGGTCCGGCGGCTGATCAGCGCCGGCCTCGGCCTCGGGCCGCTACCGGTGCACGCGGTGCGCCGCGACATCGAGGACGGCCAGCTCTGGCAGCTCCCGCCCTACGACCGCATGCCGGCCATCGACGTCCATGTCGACTGGAATCCGCGCGCCCGCATGAACCGCGC
Source organism: Flavobacteriaceae bacterium (assembly GCA_050186955.1). GTDB lineage: Bacteria > Pseudomonadota > Alphaproteobacteria > Rhizobiales > Tepidamorphaceae > JACKJP01. Next base: position 4,560 of record JBFWXZ010000224.1, on the reverse strand, counting down.
CGAGGAGGCGATGCTGGCCGAGCTCATCGCCCGCATCGAGGCGACGCCGATGTCGCAGCGGACATATCTGTGACGGCAAGGTCGCGGCGGCCTGACCGCGTCGGGTCGGAGTAGCGACCGCATGCCACCGAGTTTTGGCGGGCTGCCTTTCTGGATTCCGGCCTCCGCCGGAATGACGAGTAGAAGAACGGCCGTCGCCTCAATCGTCATTCCGGCGCAGGGTGAGACCCGTATCGAAAACGCGCCGGTGGCGCGTTTTCAGGGTCGAACGCCCGAGGCTTCAGGCCGAGGGCCGGAAGGAATCCAGTGCGATGGTTCGGCAAGCCCATGCCCCCATGCGCCTGCAACCCGCCTCGCCATGCTGCATTGCAACAACTGCATGGCTGGCGCGTTGAATAGTAAGCACGCTTATTATATATGAGGCTCATGAAAAACGCGGACACAGACCGGCTCGGCTTCCTGATCCACGATTCGGCGCGGCTGCTGCGCAGGCGCTTCGAGGCGCGCGGCAGCAAGCACGGGCTGTCGGCGGCGCAGTGGCGGCTTCTCGTCCGCCTCGTGCGCGAGGAAGGCGTCGCCCAGGCCCGCCTTGCCGAGCTGCTCGAGATCGAGCCGATCAGCGTCTCGCGGCTGATCGACCGTATGGTCGAGGGCGGCTGGGTCGAGCGCCAGCAGGATTCCAGCGACCGCCGCGTCCGCACCATCTACCCCACCGACAAGAGCCGCGCCGCCTTCGCCGAGATCAAGAGCGTCGCCGGCGAGGTCTACGAGGAGGCGCTGGCCGGCCTCACGCCCGAGCAGCGCGCCTTCCTCATCGACGGCCTCGACCGCATCGTCGCCAACCTGTCGGACGGCGAGCCATCGCCCTGCGATCCCGCTTCCCCCCGCAAAGTCCAGAGTGTCACCCGATGAACGCCGCAGCCAGGATCAAGCAACCCGCCGAGAAGGTGTCGCTGGAGGAGCATACCGCCGCGCCGCCCGTCGAACCCGCCCCCGCCGCGACGGCCGATACCGACCCCGACGCGGCGCCGGCCGCCGATCCCGCCGCGCGCCGCCGGCGCTGGCGGCTGCCGCTGATGATCGCCCTGCCGCTGCTGCTGGCCGTCGGCGGCACCTGGGTCTGGGTCACCGGCGGGCGCTACCAGGAGACCGAGAACGCCAACCTGCTGCAGGCCACCGTCAGCATGGCGTCGGACATTTCCGGCCGCATCGTCGAGGTCGACGTCGCCGACAACCAGCAGGTCGCGACCGGCGACGTGCTGTTCCGCGTCGACCCGCAGCCCTACCGCATCGCGCTTGCCCAGGCCGACGCGGCGCTCGCCGCCGCCCGCCTCGACGTCGAGCGCCTGCGCGCCGCCTACGGCCAGTCGCAGGCCGACCTCGACGCCGCCAAGGCGGAGACCGAGTTCCGCCAGAGCGAGTTCGACCGCCAGCAGGCGCTGTCGGCCAAGGGTATCTCGACCCGCTCCGCCCTCGACGAGGCGCGCCGCGACCTCGCCGCCGCCCGCGAGCGCGAGAAGGCGGCCGCGCAGGGCGTCGTCAGCGCCCGCACCGCGCTCGGCGGCGACCCGGCCATCGAGACCGACCGCCACCCGTCCGTGCTGGCGGCGCTGGCGAAGCGCGAGAGCGCCGCCTACGACCTGTCGCGCACCACCGTGCGCGCGCCCGCCGACGGCGTCGTCTACAAGGCCGCCTCCTTCAAGCAGGGCCAGTTCGTCGGCGCCGGGGCGCCGCTGTTCAGCCTGGTGGAGACCGGCGACACCTGGATCGAGGCCAATTTCAAGGAAACCCAGCTCACCCACATGCGCCAGGGCCAGCAGGCCGAGATCGAGATCGACACCTATCCGGGCCGCACCCTGCGCGCCACCGTCGAGGCCATCGGCGCCGGCACCGGCGCGGAGTTCTCGCTGCTGCCGGCCCAGAACGCCACCGGCAACTGGGTCAAGGTCACCCAGCGCATCCCCGTCCGCCTCAAGCTCGACCACCGCCCCGCCGACATGCCGCTGCGCACCGGCATGAGCGCCAGCGTCAGCGTCGACACCGGCGTCTCGCGAGGCTTCGGGTCGATCTTCGGAACCGCCAGCGCCGCCGAGTAGCGCGCAGCCTTCGGAAAGCCTCCACCATGAGCGGCCACGCTGCGCAGTCGCACGAGAACGTCGCCAATCGCGGCCTGATCACCGTCTCGATCATGCTGGCGACGATCATGCAGGTGCTCGACACCACGATCGCCAATGTCGCCCTGCCCTCGATGATCGGCGACCTCAACGCCTCGCAGGACAACATCAACTGGGTCCTGACCTCCTACATCGTCGCCGCCGCCATCATGACGCCGGTCACCGGCTGGGTGTCCGACCGCTTCGGCCGCAAGGAGATCTTCCTCACCGCCATCGTCGGCTTCACCGCGAGCTCGATGGCCTGCGGCGTCGCCTGGAACCTCGAGGCGATGGTGCTCTTCCGCATCCTCCAGGGCATCTTCGGCGCCGCCATCGTGCCGCTGTCGCAGACCTTCCTGCTCGACATCAACCCGAAGGAGCGCCACGGCTCGGCGATGGCCATGTGGGGCGCCGGCATCATGGTCGGCCCGATCATCGGCCCGACGCTCGGCGGCTGGCTGACCGAGGCGCTGAACTGGCGCTGGGTCTTCTTCATCAACCTGCCGGTCGGCATCATCGCCTTCCTCGGCTCAGCCGCCTATTTGCCGGCGATCGCGAGGCGGCTGCGCGGCTTCGACTTCTTCGGCTTCGCCATGCTGTCGCTCGGCGTCGGCGCGCTGCAGCTCATGCTCGACCGCGGCGGCGAGGTCGACTGGTTCTCCTCGGCCGAGATCTGGATCGAGCTGGCGCTGTCGCTCACCGGCTTCTGGGTCTTCGCCGTCCACCTGGCGACCGGCGACGACACCTTCATCGACCCGCGCATCTTCGCCGACCGCAACTTCCTGACCGGCCTCGTCTTCATCTTCGTCATCGGCATCATCCTGCTGGCGAGCCTCGCCCTGCTGCCGCCGATGCTGGCGCGCATCTTCGATTACCCGACGGTGACGACCGGCCTCGTCATGGCGCCGCGCGGCGTCGGCACGATGATCTCGATGATCCTCGTCGGCCGGCTCGTGCGCTTCGTCGACGCCCGCTACCTCGTGGTGACGGGCCTCGCCTTCACCGCCGCCTCGCTGCATTTCATGACCGGCTTCACCGCGCAGATGGATTCGCATCTGATCGTATGGAGCGGCGTCCTCCAGGGGCTGGGGCTCGGCCTCGTCTTCGTGCCGCTCTCCACCGTCGCCTTCGCGACCTTGGAGACGCGCTTTCGCACTGACGCCACCAGCCTGTTCAGCCTCGTGCGCAATATCGGCTCGTCGATCGGCATCTCGCTCGTCGTCATGCTGCTGACGCGCAACACGCAGATAAACCACGCCGAGCTGTCGGCGAACGTCTCGCCCTTCAACCCGGTCCTGCGGGCGCTGTCGCCCTCGGCGGCGGCCGGCGACCCGGCCTCGCTGATGCGCTTCGACCAGCTCGTCAACCAGCAGGCGCTGATGATCTCCTACAACAACGACTTCAAGATCATGATGATCGTCACGCTGTGCGCCATTCCGCTGGCCTTCATCCTGAGGAAGCCGCGCCCTGCGGGGCCACAGATGCAGGCGGCCGCACTGGAATGACGATGCTCCCCGCTATAGCCTTGTGCGCGGTCGGCGACGGCAATAGTGTCCCCGGCTCCTGCCGGTACTGACCGGTCGCGGCACCTCGATTCAAACGGCACGGACTCCATGATAAAGCGCCTCATCATCGCCGCCATCCTGCTCGTCCTCGTGGCGGGCGGGCTTGTCGGCTTCAACCTGTTCCGCGACCGCGCGATCCGGCAGTTCTTCGCCAATATGCCGGTGCCGACCGTCACCGTGTCGGCGGCCGAGGCGAAGGCCATCACCTGGACGCCGCATATCGAGGCGATCGGCACCGTCAATGCGGCGCGCGGCGTCGACCTCACGGTGGAGACCGCCGGCGTCGTCAAGACGATCCATTTCGAGGCCAACGAACGGGTCTCCAAGGGCCAGTTCCTGCTCCAGCTCGACGACGCCGTGCAGCGCGCCGACCTCGAGGCCGCGCGCGCCCAGGCCGCCCTCGACCAGCAGTCGCTGGAGCGCGCCCGCGAGCTGCAGAAGCGCGGCGTCAGCACCAGCGTCACCGTCGACACCGCCGAGACCACCGCCTCGGCCTCGCAGTCGCAAGTCGCCAAGCTCGAGGCGGTGCTCGAGCAGAAGCGCCTTCAGGCTCCCTTCGACGGCACCGTCGGCATCCGCCGCGTCGATGTCGGGCAGTATCTGACCCCCGGCACCGTGGTCGCCACGATGCAGGACCTCGACAACATGTATGCCGACTTCACGGTGCCCGAGCAGCAGCGCAACAGCCTGAAGATCGGCCAGCCGGTGAAGCTCGGCGTCAGCGCCGACGACATGCCCTTCTCCGGCGAGCTGATCGGCATCGACCCCAAGGTCGACCCGGCGACCCGCCTCGTCTCGGTGCGCGCCCGCTACTCCAACCCCGTGGGCAGGCTGTCGCCCGG